>JANQQA010000325.1 GCA_028285205.1 Bythopirellula sp.
GCCGCGGAGGCGGGATCTTCACGTCACGCGGCGGATTGACGGTCACCAGCAGCACCATCAGCGGGAACAACAGCGGCGAGGATGGGGGCGGCATCTTCAATTACTTCAGCCCGTTGACGCTCACAAGCAGTACCGTCAGCGGCAACACCACCTTTAGCCGCGGAGGCGGGATCTTCACGTCACGCGGCGGATTGACGGTCGCCAGCAGCACCATCAGCGGGAACAACAGCGGTCGCGATGGCGGTGGCATCTTCGCGTCCAATAGCGGCGACGACCCGCTGTTGGCGATTCAGAACTCGATCGTCGCGGGCAACACCGCGGCGGGCGCCGGGCCCGACCTCCTGCCCGACCCTGACTCGCCGCTAGACATCGACTTCAGCCTGATCGGCGACACGACCGGCTCGGGCGTCACCGCCGGCACAGGAACCGGTAACCTGCTGGACGTCGATCCGCTGCTTGGCCCCCTGGCAGACAACGGCGGCCCAACCCAGACGCATCTACTTTTACCGTCAAGTCCCGCAATCGACATGGGCGATCCGTCTCTTGTGTCTCCGCCAGTCTACGATCAACGCGGCTTTGCGTTTGCCCGCGTTGTCGGTGGCCGAATAGACAGTGGCGCGGTTGAATCGTCGGCCGTTTCCGCCGACTTCGATGTCGATGGCGACGTCGATGGCTTCGATTTTCTAATATGGCAACGAGGCTCTGCGACTTCATCCAATGCGATGCACTCTCAAGGCGACGCCAACGTCGACGGCATGGTCGATACCTCAGATCTGGCGGTTTGGCAAACGCAGTACAGCACATCGGCCATTGGAAGCACCGCGCACGTAATCAACGATTTGGCAGCTCCGCTGAAAGGCATAGCCAGCAGCGACGATGCGAATGAACAGATTCCGGTTGAGCTATTGATTGAAAGCCCAACGAACGTTGAATTTATCGATGCGGACATGGCTTTGAGTTGGCCACAGAATCGGCCCGAAGAGTTGGACGAGGTTTTTGCCGAGTGGGTTGGTTTCGAGACGGCGCTTACCCCGGACCCACTCACCTCTGCATATAAGTCGACTAAAGCCAGCAACGTGGAAACATCGACATCGCGTAAAGCGGACATTGATATGTCCGAGCATGAAGAACTCTGGCTGACAAGCGAGTTGCTTGATCGCTTGTTTGAGTAGGGCATCCACGGTGGTTAGCAGAGAAGTAATTGACCTCGTGTCACTACGCTACCAGATCACATCCTTTATGTTGATTGAGAATATCCTTCAACGAGAGCGGAAATTCCACAAGAGGTGAATATCTTCTACGCTGGCTAGCGAACCTTAGAGCACATTGCTTGGCGACCCGACGCGAATATGGTCGCCATATCGGGCGTATCACTTCGATTACATACCAAGCACCGTATAGCTGAGAGTCCGCGCCGTCGGGAAATCTGATGACTCAGCGATCTGCCGAATGCCAAACTATCGTTGTTACGCGGCAGGTGGATCGCGCTGGATTGCAGACTTTGTGATTTGAATCTCAAGACCGATATAGGTTCGTTGGATTGCTTCCTGTAGTCGGTTGCATCGGCCAGCGCGACTTGCGCCCCGGGGCGAACTGCACGAGGTGTCCGCGGCGAATAAACACCGCTGCAGTTTAGCGATCGGGCCATCTCGCATCGACTGGTCCAGCCGCTGCACCGAAGGGATACTCCGAACTGACGGCGGTGGCATGACCGCTGCGCCAGCAAACTTCCATCTCCGGCGGCGGGCGAGAACACTACCGTAAGATGTACGGCGAGGTCCAATTAGCGCTGACGACTCCGGGAGCCGCCTGAACGTGCGGCAGCCATACTCGTTGCGACTACGCGATCTGCCCATGCTGCCAACCTAAAATACGGCGGCCCAAATCAAATTGATTTTCCCTTCTTGATCGCTCCTGCTGCAGGACCTTACCGATTCCTGCAGTGTCCACCATAGGAGGTGATCACCGACTCGTGAGATCGCTCATGACTTGTTCGACAGAACCGGTCACCGCCAATCAAAAAAGATGACAAGAGCAAATTGGGTTATGCCATCCGGCAGATCTATTACTCAAATGCGAGTTCCAGTAGCTCTTCGGCAAGCCATGGAGCATCGTCTTCAGTGCTTTCGACCGATTCACCGTAAACAGACAACTCATCTTCAACGAAGTCACTCAACGACGGAAGCCATGAATCGCTCGTTTCGCTGAGGGCGATTTCCGTTTGGAGGATGCTGACCTCAGTCGCAGCTGGCTCAGAGGTTCGAGCTTCTTCTTGCGCGATGTCCCAAGCCATTGCGGCATCGATTAGCAGCGAACTCGATTCTTCATTGGCGGTAGCGGTCGAAGCCGGTGCTGGCGGCACACTAGCGCCATACAAATTGCTCCAGAGGAACAGATCAACTCCGTCCACCGCGCCATTTGCATCGATGTCTCCTTGGTCAATCGTCGCACCGACGGAAAGCCCAGCGTTACGTTGCCAAATCAAAAAGTCGTTGCCATCAACGTCAGCGTCGTTGTCAAAGTCTCCGGCTAACCGGGTATCGAAAATGGTATTCGTTCCAGTACCCGCATCGATCGTGTTCACGCCGGGTCCACCGAATACAATATCATCGTCAGGTCCGGTGAATACTTGGTCGTCGCCAGCACCGCCACCGATGAGAAAAGGACCAGAGTCTCCGATAAAATAGTCGTCGCCCTGTTGACCTAACAGAATGCCCCCGCCATCGCCGCCGAAGATCGCATCGTTGCCATCCCCACCTACGACCGTATCGTACCCCTGTGTAGAGCCAAGTAGATCCGCAGAGTCGCCGCCGAAAATAATGTCGTCTTCAGAGCCACCCCAGGCAACGTTTGCATATCCGATGGCCTCACCTGCCATGCCAGGCTGCAAGTCGTTTGCATCTTCGGCGTTAACTCCTTTGAAACCCAAAGTGATGGTGTTCTTGCCGGCTCCCCCGTAGAGAAAATCGAATGCCGTAGAACTTGAGAACGCTGGTGACCCTCTTAGTGTGTCGTCGCCGTCGCCGCCGAAGGCAAAGTCGTTGCCTTCGCCACCAAGATAGATGTCCTTATTTCCTAGGGGTACTCCTTCGACTCCTTGAAAGAAGTCCGTGAGTTCCGTGATCGCGGTATCTATCAAAGCCTTAGCGGTCTCGGCGACCGCGCTACGAAAAGGATTCACCAGTGACGCAAAAAAGTCGAATACGCTCGCAACTTGTTGGACGATTCCAAAGTCGTCACCGAAAGCGATGTTGGTACCGTTACCGCCTTCGATCAAATCATCACCGTTGCCGCCTACGAGCAAATCGAATGCATCACCTCCATATAAAAAATCGTTGCCTTGGTGATAGAGAGTAACGTTGACCTCAGGCAAGGTGAAACTGCCGTTTAAAAGTCCGGTCAAGTCAAAATCAACATCGACGTCGACGCTATCGCCAAACAGGAAATTGCTCGACTGATCTTTGGCGGTTACCGTCCCGCCGTATATCGTGTCAGCGCCTGATCCACCAACGATGAAGTCGACTCCTGCGTCACCACTGATGGTGTCATCCCCATCGTTCCCATAAAGCACGTCGACCAGCCCCGCGCCCCCAGTGATCGTGTCCATCTCGCCGCCACCCGCCACCAGGTTGAATCCATCTCCCGTGCGAATCGTGTCTTGTCCAGCACCCGTGAGTTTCAACCCGAAGAACGATTCTTGATCTTGAGGGCCCGTGAAGTCGAGCGTGTTGGCGAGCTTCGTGACGCCTGAGGCGGCAGCGCCGGGCACAAAGCTCGTGAGGCCGCCAAAGTTAAATGCACCCAGTTCGAACTCAAAATCATCCCCCAGGATGACATCTGTGTCGGGCCCGCCCTCCAGGAGTTCGTCGCCTCCTTCACCCCCAACGATGAGATTAAAGCCAGCGCGGCCTCGAATGGTGTCTTCCCCGTCGTTGCCAAAAAGAAAATCAAGCTTCGAAGCGTCGTTGCCACCAGTAATCGTATCGCCACCTCCGCCGCCAAGCACTATATTGGAGCCCGTCCCACCGGTGATGCTTTCTTCACCGTCACCGACGAGAGTGACACCGCTACTCAGGAATTCGACGATCGCTTTCGGATCCGTCCATAGGTCGGTGAGATCGACGTCGACACTGACCGACGTGCTGAACGTATCGCCGAAAATGATCGCGTTTCCATCGCCTGCTTCAATCGTGTCCTTCTCCTGCCCACCGATCAGGAGATCATCATCGTCGCCGCCGCGCAAGATGTTTTCGCCACCGGCAATCGGTGTGAGGCTGGCCAGCAAGTTGAAGCGGGCAGTTCCGTCGAAAAAGCTCAGCAGGTCGGTGCCGAGGCTATTCTTTTGCTCAGCAGTGAGGGCGAAGCCATCTCCGAACAGGATGTCTTTGCCTTCGCCGCCCTCGAGCGTGTCGATTCCCTGTGGGCCGTTGCCTTCACCGAAGGCGATGTCATTGCCCATGAGTGCTTCGATCACGTTGTTCCGCCCATTGCCAAACAACACGTCGTTGAAGTCGCTGCCCAATAGTTTTTCGATCGCCTGTCCGTCGGCAAGCTTCAACTGGGCGTCCTGCCCGACCGTCTGGGGCATCGTATATTCCAGGTTAACATCGACTCCAACACCAAGTGGCCCTTCGGGAAAGAGGGAAAAATCGAGTGTGTCGACCGAGTCATCCGTACTGCTTTCCGCGGGTTCGTAGATGGAGGTCAGACCGTTGTCTTTCGAAAGCCGGTAGATGTCGTTCTGCTCGCCACCATCGAAGATGTTGGTGCCAATGTCAGCCGTCAGCTCGTCTTCACCCTGCATCCCCAGCACAACGTCGGAGGCTTCGCTACCAACGAAGAAATCGTCCCCGCCCCCAGCAAACACGAGCGTGTTGCCAACGGGAACGGCTGCCGAGTTCGAAAGCACGATCTGGTCGTCGCCCTCGCCAATCAACTCAAGGTTGGGAGTGTTCAGTAGCAGCAGTGCGGACTGGTAGAGCGTATCGGGTGTTGAGGCTAGCGCTGCCCCAAAATTCCAACTGAAACCGGCAGGCACACGAAAACCGTCGCCGAAGATTAAATTCCCACCTCCCTGAATCCCATCGAACTCATCGCCACCCGGACCGCCAATCAGAATCGATTGGCCCGGGATCGAGCCGTTTTCCGATTGCAATCGAAAGATGTCGTTGCTGGATTCAGAATCGACACCGATGACGCCAAACGTGAATGTCGGGTTGAGCATTCCCGACAGCAGCGTCTGCAAGCCGGCATTTATTTCCGCCTGCGGTGGGCGGCTATTCGGATTTTCACCGAGCTGCAGTACGTCGCCCACCAGCAGGTTCGACGCGTCAATGTCTTGCAGCGTGTCTTGCCCGAGACCGCCAATCAGGACGTCGGGGCTGCCAAACCCCCAGAGCTGATCGTCTCCCTCTCCCGCGTCGATCTGATTGGGAAGGTTGTTTCCCGCCACGCGATCATTGCCTTCGCCGGTCAACACATTCTCAAACGTTCCGGCATTCCCCGTTGCGGAGTAATTGGATTGTTCGACGATTTTTCCGTCGAGCCCCAGCACTCCACCTGGAGACAAATCGACGTCGACGCCGGTCGTTTCGGCATCGTACAAGAACCAGCGCTGAAAGCTTAAGGTGTCGGTCCCATCGTCAGCGCCTTCCACGAGCGTATCGACACGTCCATCGGCGTCTTCGGTTTCGCGCCCGATTCGATAAAAGTCGTCGCCCGGCCCACCGACGAGCGTATCGTTGCCGCCCTCGCCGACGAGCACATCGTTGTTACCTTCGCCACGCAACGTGTCGTTGCCCTTACCGCCGCGCAGCTCATCACCGCCATCGCCGCCGAAGAGCATATCGTTGCCATCACCACCTTCGATTACATCGGTGTCACCATCGCCGTAGAACCGGTTCGACCCCGATCCGCCACGAATACGATCAATCCCCGGTCCGCCGTGGACTTCGTCGTTGCCGAGTGGAGTTTCGGCGAAGATCCCGCAGGCGAAACAAGGGTAAAACTGGTCGTTGTCTGGTCCTAGGCTGATCACGTCAGAGAATCTGGATCCGTAGACAATGTCGTCGCCCGACCCTCCTGTGAAATTGATGCCGACACTGTTATCTTCGAAGTGGTAAATGTCATTGCCGGATCCCCCCGTGACTTGATTATTTCCCGTGCCGGTATCGACAAAATCGTTGCCAGATCCGCCGATCAACTCGTCATTCCCCTCGTTGCCGTAAAGAATGTCGTCGTCGCCTTCGCCAAACAACTGATCGTCGCCGTTTCCACCACCCAATTCATCGTTTCCTGCGCCGCCCATCAAGGTGTCGTTGAGCTTACCCCCATTTAGCACATCGTTACCTGAACCGCCGACTAGCGTGCCAGGGACGCTCAACACCCTAGGCACCTGTATTCCCATCTCATTAATGTCGATCCATGGCAAGTCGGACACACTCGTAATACTATCGTCTCCCGCGCCACCCGAGACCCTGATACTCGTAACGCTTTGGAGTGAAGTCGCAACGACATTAACCACTTCGCCTGTGTTCCGATCGCGAATGGTCGCGACGAGTTCCGCGTCCTCCCCAGTACCTGAGGACGTAAATCCAATCGAGTCGTCATTCGGCGTGCCGCTTACGACAAATTGCGTGAGCAGCCGTCGATCTTCAAGCGTCTCCATGCAAAGACGTCGGTAGAACGGCGATGCCGTGGTACTTGATAAACTCAAGTGTCGAGAGCTGCAGTGATGACTTTTATCGGATGACGAACGAAGAGAACGGTTCAATTTATCCACGGAGACCCCGGCGAGATGCAATCTGAAGAACGAATTCCTTACTATAGACGAAATCCGCTCTTGGATGCGGATCTCACGAAAGCCTTCGAGTGCTGAGTAAGGCTCCCCAGGTACATGCGAGAATCTCGCCAGCCGACTGCCAAGAAATCTGAGAAAAAGCTCCATTCTCGCGACTATAATGCTGACTATGTCGCAAGTCACAGCGATCCTCACCGAACTTCAGCACGGCAATCAGGATGCCGCTGAACGTCTGTTTCACACCGTTTACGAGGAGCTCCGTACACTCGCCGCAGCCAAAATGGCCCAGGAACGCCCTGGCCAGACATTGCAGGCCACGGCGCTGGTTCACGAGGCGTATCTACGACTACTTGGTGGGGCTGGCCAGAATGCCAGCTGGGAATCGCGCGCTCACTTCTTTGCATCAGCCGCGGAGGCGATGCGCCGCGTCCTGATTGACCACGCTCGGAAGAAGGCCGCAATTAAACGTCCGGACGGGCGGCGGCGTGTTCCCTTAGATCTTGTTGTCGACGAACTTGGGATTTCCCAGGACGAGTTGCTGATCGTTGATGAGGCGTTGAGCCGGCTCGAGTTGGTCGATCGCAGCGCCGCCGAATTGGTGAAACTTCGTGTGTTCGCTGGACTATCAGCTGAAGAGGCAGCAAGTATCCTCGGAGTGTCGCCGCGTACGGCATACCGAGAATGGGCCTTTGCCCAGGCATGGTTGCTTCGTGAGTTGCGCGATTGATCAGCAGTAGTCGAAAATATCTTTTCTGACAAGATTCTTGGCAGCAGGCACGTAGGAAATCCGCATGATCCTTAGGACCTCGCACGTGACCGAATTCATGCCGATGGCACACCAAAAAGTCAAATCGATCTTTCTCGCCGCGCTGCAGATTGACGGATCGAGCGAGAGAGATGCCTATGTCGCGGACGCCTGCGGCACGGATCCGAGCCTTCGCAAGGAGGTTGGTTCTTTGCTTAGCGCCCATGAGGAGGCCGAAGATTTTCTAGTCCGTGCCACTGATGCCAGCATTTCGGAGAGCTGCGATGCGGCCCCGGCACTCGGAACATCCATTGGTCCTTACAAGATCCGTGAGCAGATCGGCGAAGGAGGCATGGGCGTCGTTTATCTAGCCGAGCAGCGTGAGCCGGTCCAGCGCAAGGTGGCTCTGAAGATCATCAAGATCGGAATGGCAAGCCAGGATGTGATGACTCGCTTCGCAGCCGAACGCCAAGCGCTAGCCATCATGGACCACCCCAACATCGCGCGAGTGTTTGACGGAGGAACTACGGAAGCTGGGCAACCCTATTTCGTGATGGAGTTGGTACAAGGCCCGCCATTGACCGACTACTGCGATCGGCACAAGCTCAAAACACGTGAGCGGCTTGAGCTCTTCGAAAAGGTTTGCTGCGCGGTACAGCATGCGCACCAGAAAGGCGTTATTCATCGCGACCTCAAGCCATCCAACATTCTTGTTCCCCAGATTGATGGAACGGCTGCTCCTAAAGTAATTGACTTTGGCGTAGCAAAGGCAGTGGATCAGAAGCTGACGAAAGATACCGTCTACACACAGTTTACCCAACTGGTCGGCACCCCTGCTTACATGAGCCCTGAACAGGCTGAACTCGGCGTGGTGGATGTCGACACGCGTAGCGATGTCTACTCGCTGGGGGTGCTATTGTACGAAGTGCTGACCGGCAGTCCTCCCTTTGACGGCGCTACGATGCAACAAGCGGGCTTCGACGAAATGCGACGGATGATTCGTGAAGAGGATCCGCCACGCCCCAGTGCACGCGTTTCTACGCTTGCGGCTAAGGAACTATCGACGGTAGCGACTCTTCGTTCGAGTGACCCGAAGCAGTTCAGCAGCTCTCTCAAGCATGAGCTGGATTGGCTGGTGATGAAGGCTCTTGAGAAGGATCGCAACCGCCGCTACGAATCTCCTGGTTCGATGGCAGCCGACATCAAACGATACTTAAAAAATGAGCCCATCATTGCTGGGCCACCCTCCCGATCGTATCGCATCCGCAAATACGTGCAGCGCAATCGCGCCGCATTACTCGCCATCCTTGCACTATTCGTAGTAATGGTTGCCGGAATCGTTGCAACAACCCACCAGATGTTTAAAGCGCTTAACGCAGAACATCGCGCCATTGCGGCCGCCGAATATGCGCAGAAGCAGACCGAAGTCTTGGCGGCCGTCAATCAGTTTCTCAACGAGGACCTCATTGGACAGGCGGACCCGGAGATTGGCGGCGACGCTAAGATCACATTACGGGAGGTCATTGATCGTGCCGCGGGCCAGATTGCAGAGCGATTCCGGAACGCGCCTCTAGCCGAAGCTGCAAGTCGAGACACCATTGGACGCGCCTATCACAATCTGGGCCTTTACGAATCGGCTATTGACCACTTGCGACGCGCAAGCTACCTGCGGCGCGAGCAGCTTGGCCCAAGCCATCGCTCGACGCTCACTAGCCTTACTGAGCTTGCGCGCGCACAGTACGGCATGAAATACTACTCGGCAGGTGAGGAGACGATCCGTCCAGTAGTAGAGACTCAAACTCGGCTGTTCGGATTAGACGACATCGATACGATGCGGAGTATGAACGTTCAGGCAAGCATCGTCAGGAATCTGGGGCGGCGAGCCGAAGCGGCGCAACTCAGACGCGAGATTCTTTCGAACGCGCAGCGTGCACTTGCGTCAGATCACCTGCTGGTTGCACGGTTGCATCATTTTCTTGGGATCGACTTAAGAACGGGGAGCAGGCAGGAATATCTCCCTGAGGCAGAGGAGAACCTGCGGACGGCGCTTCGTATCTATCGGAGTCACAATGAATCCATGTTCTATTTGGGCGCACTCTGCGAATTAGGCGACGTCGTCCGCGATCTAGGCCGGCGTCGTGAGGCCATAGCGCTGTACGAAGAGGCGGAAGATAAGATCCGAAATACACTTGGGCCTGATCATCCTTGGTTGATCGCAGTGCATTCGGGGTTAGCTCGTACTCATGACCGGTCAGGCAACATTGATTTAGCTAGGCACCACTACGAAGCAGCTGTCCATCAAGTACGCCTGAGCTTAGGCTCATCGCAAGAATCGATCGTGTGGAAAATGAGAGATTATGCTTGGTTTCTTGTGGATCACGGTTCCCTGCTAGAAGCTGAAGAAGCTTGCGAGGAGTTGGAGCGAGTAATTTCTACCGCCGAACAAGAGTCTGGCAAAGCAGCGTGGAGGATGGATCGAGAGAGAGTAGAGAAGATCAAACAAGCCGTGCAGTCTCGCATCGAAGCAGCGGACGAACAGTCATCCGGCAAGTGATTGCAGAATAGCTTGTTGAATAGTTGCTTAGCAGTGTTTCGGAAGCCGTCGTGCTAGGGATCCTCGTTCATTGTATCTCAAGAGCCTCCGGCGTGAACGCCGCAAAGAAATGTCGTGGTGGGAATCCCGCGTTTCCACAATAGGTGAATTTCTTCGGCACTGGCTAGCGAAGCTTCGAGCAAATCGCGTGGCGAACCGACGCTGCAGATGGTGGCCCGATCGGGGGTATCATTTCGATTACATAACAAGCGCCATAAAACTGAGAGTCCGCGCCGTCGAGAACGTTGATGGCACGGCGATCTGCCGAATGCCAAGCCATCGTTACGCAGTTGGTGGATCACACCGGATTGCAGACTCTGTCATTTGAATCCCAAGACCGACGCAAGTTCGCTCAATTTCTTCCAGCAGGCGGTTGCATCGTTCGCTGCGCCTAAGGCCTCCGGCTAACTGCCTGAGGTGTCTCCGCCGAGGGGGACCTCTGCGAGTTCGGGGCGGGCGGAACTCGCAGCAACCGGTCCAGCCGCCTGCAGTTTGGGAATCTGCGAGTTGCAGTCGGTGGGGCGACCGCTGTGCCAATTAACTTCCATTATCTACGGCGGTCGTGAACACCGCCTGCAGATGCGAGGCGGGATCCCGGCAGCGTTAATGACTCCCAGGGCAAGCTGACAGTGCAGCCAACTTACTCGTCGCGACTACACAATTCTCCCATGCTTCAAATCGAAAACTCGGCGGCCGGAATCAGATTGATTCTGCGTTCGGTGAGGGCTCCTGATGCAAGAATTGGCCTTCCCGTTTCCAGCAGTTTCCAACATAGGAGGTGATCGCCGACGCGAAATCGTCACTAGGCTGGATATCCAGATTGGTCGCAGTGATGACGAGTCGCAGATCTGCCCCTTTCGGGCCGACGACTTTTCTGCACAAACGGTATTGGATGAGGAATTCAACTATATCGCCAACAACGTAGTGCTCAATCTGCTCGCCTTCATCGTCACTGACGTCGAATCCGACGGCCATATTGATGGTGCTAACTTCTTGTCCTTTCAGCGCACCAACCCTTCGCTAATCCCGCAGTGGGATTTGGATTATCCCGTCGTCCCCCTCGCTGGGTCGCAAGCCGTGCCCGAACCAGATGCGGTACTGCTATTGATTGTCGGTGCGGTTCTGTTCCTAGGACTACTCGAACGTCGGCCAATACAGCAATCTGTTGGCTTTCGCTAAGTTGCGAGAGTATAACCAGTCGAGTTGGATTCGCTATAAATTGAATTCCCAATCGAAATGAAAACTGGAGGAACGCGATGTCCAAGCTAGTTATTGTGACTGCTGTTTTCACGACAGCGATGTCCGTTTCGATTCGAACTCAGGCCGTGAATCGAGACTGGGATGGTGGCGGCGGGGACAATCTTTGGTCAACCACCGCCAACTGGGATCCCAACGGAGATCCTGGTGACGACGACCTCACGATCGCCGGCTTGCTGGTCGGTGCTGGCCCACATACCGTGCTGGACACCGACTTTGTCGTCGCGTCACTGGCGATTTCCAACAGCGCAGAAGTCGATACCAATAACTTTCTGTTGGCGGTTGAAGGTGATACCACCGTCAACGGGGCAGGAACTCTCTTGCAACTCTTTGAACGCACGTCGCCAGGAGACACCGACTCTCTCGATACCGACTCGCTAGGAATTATCAATGGCGGTGTCGTGGAGATGTATGAAAATTCTGTACTCGAAGTCGATGATGGCGTGCTCTCAGTGCTCGGCACGCTGGTGGGAAACGGTGAGTTGGAACTGAACGACAATCCCGCAGTGCCTTCATCCTTGATAAACATTGCAGGGGTAGTCAGGGCTGGTGAGCCAGGTTCTTCTATTGGCGCACCACCTGCGCGCACGCTGACTATTAAAGCAACCGACTCCGATGCCCGATTTGGCATGACCAACGCCGGCTTGATCGAAGTCCTGGAGAACGCCACGCTCAATAACGAAGTTCGGATGCAGAACGACAGACTCGCCAACCTACGGTTATGGCCGAATTCTACGTATCACGTTGCTCATTCTTGGCATCTTCGTGGCGACATCACGATTTCGACAGGACTGGGCTCAAGGACCGACCCCGCCACACTTTCTGGCGGCGCGAGCAATCCGACACTGACTCTCGACTCCGCCTCGACCGTGACGGTCGATGAGGACGAGTCGTTGCGATTTGCCCTACAGCTGTCTGCCGACAATGGCAGCGCCGTCGTCAACCGCGGCACGGTGATTTTCGATGAGATAGCCCAGTTCGATCAAATGGCAGACTTGCGTATGTTGGGAGATGTGGCGAGCCTCGTCGTAAATGCGCCAGTGTCGATTACCCAGAATGCTTTTCACCTAGACGGCAATGACAATCTAAGAAACACTATCACCGTCAACTCGGGTGGAGTACTCACGGTAGATGTCAATGACATCGACATCAGCGACGATGTAGCCGACGGTACCATTGTGCTGAACAGTGGTGTGCTCGAAGTCGGCGTAACAGGGCTGGGATGGACGATGGACGGGGTGCTCGAATTGAACAATTCCGACGACTCGCCAGCTGTACTCCGCAAAGTTGTTAGTCCGGCCTTGCAGTCGATGTTTTTCGGTGATGGCAATGGAGTGGGTGACGCCACCGTGGTAGTGCAAGGGACAGGCGAATCGGTTGTCGAATAAGACTTCGTCTACTTCAACGGCGACGTTGATGTCGATATCGCCGAAAACGCGGCGCTAAACTTCGGCGACACTCAAACCGTGTTCCAGGATTCGGGAGCTACTTTCGATGGAGCTGGTCTCCTGCGGCCAGGTCGGATGCGAGTCGATGCAGAAACAACACTCAACGTAGCCATCGTCGATCTAGACAACGGGGTATCGCCCGGCGTGAACTCGCACGTTCTCAATGCACCGCTGGTCGTCAACGCCGACGCGATCGATACGCTGAACCCTGTTGTGGATGGATTCGACGGCGATATCGAAATCAACAATAACGGGCCGATCATCGGTGATCTTGGCGCACTGACCGTGAACGTGCCTTCTGGCTCTTGGCGGTTTGATAGCGGCACAATTACTGCAAACAACAGTTCGCGTACGCTTACAGCGACTGTTCTTGATGGCTCAGATATCTCGGTCGGCGCGAGTGCGGAGATCGTTTCCAACGGCAACACCGAATCGGCGGCCCGCCTCGACATTCAAGGCACAATCACCGTGCCCGACTCAGACGACAGTTTCACTCTGTCGGGGGGATCCCCGGCTACGCCCAATCAATTGCAAGGCGGCATGATCATGGGTGACGGCGAACTGGTTGTCTCGAACTCTGCGCTTAGCGGCAATGGGACGATTGACGCGGACATTGACGGAAGCTTCTCATCTCGGCTCGTTGCCGACAACGGCACACTAGAAGTCAATGGATCGATAGACGACTTCTTAGAGATCGAAGCAACCAACGATGGCGTACTCGACGTCGCGCTCAATTGGGCCACGGGTGACGCGGGCGATGTCGTGTTGACTGGGGGCGAAGTGACTGGCGCGACTATCCACAGTAACTTCCTGCTCAACCCAATTCGGGGCCATGGTCTCGTAACCGCACGCGTTGTAAACGACGGTTCGATCCGTGCGGAGGGCGGCACGCTCGTACTCGACCCCAGCGGCACGGCGAATGACTGGGATGGCGCCGGCAACGGAAGGCTGCATGCGACGTCAGGCGACATGATCCTCCGCAACTTCCTCACTTTTGCGAGCTTCGAAGGACGGATTGTCGTGGCCGCTGGGCATGAGGTCTTCGTCGATGGATTCAGACTTTCACACTCCAACGATGCCTTGCTTGAACTTAACGGCGGTACCTATCGCACGAACGATCTAACGTCCCTTGATGCCTCGATCACGACTGGCGGTTCCGGGCCGTCGACCATTCAAAATGACTCGTCTTCGCTGCTCGTGTTTGGCAATAATAGTACGATCACGCTCAATCAAAACTTGCACATCGACGCATTCAATGCCGTCATCCGTAGCGGCGCGACGACCTCTGGCGTCAGCGCAGTAGTGAATGACAGACACTTGACGCTAAGCGACGGCCTGGGGCTACCTGTTGCCCTGGCAAACAATAGCCTACTTGATGTGGGCAGCGAGGATGTGGACAGCAGCCTAGGAACGGTGGACTTAGATTCATTAACCCAGACTGCCATGGGCGATCTGACCATCGATATCCTTGGCCTGGGCAGTGGACAGTTCGACCTGCTTATGGTTAACAACAACGCGGTCCTCGACGGCACTCTATCGGTCAATTTGCTCGGCAGCTTCACGCCGGTCTTGGGGAACCAGTGGACCATTCTCACCACCTCGCTCGGACTAATTGATGCCGATGACCTGATGCTCGATGCGCCGGTGGTCAACGATTTGACCTTTGACCTCATCGTCAATGCGCAAAGCCTGGTACTCGAAGTTATCGAAGCACTTGACACGGACACCGAACCCGATGGCGACGTTGACGGCACCGACTTCCTATTTCTGCAACGTAACAATCCGGCGCTGATTCCGCAGTGGGAGTTGGATTACCCCGGTTCGCCACTAACTGGTTCGCAAGCAGTGCCTGAGCCAGTGGCTTCGATACTCTATCTGTCTGCTCTTTTGCTATTTTCTTGCTTTCGGCAAACCGCGCGAGCGCAATAGTTCTTTTGAGCTGGGTCGTTGAAACTGAAATCTAACCCATGTTTCCTCGTTGGGAGATGTGCGTAAATCACCTGTGGGAATTCGATTCCATACTTGCGGGGTACAATCCCTACGGAAGTAAGATTGGATCTCTACCTCAATTTTTCAAGTGCAGACTCATCCACAATAGCCAAAGCGAGTCTGGTGACCTTGAAGTCTGTGAGGGTTCTTGCGCATTCTCAAGTGATTGATAAGAAATGAGCCAGAAGCGTGGAATATTGTGAGCAAACGGCCAGGATTCGGATCCATCTCAAGGGCGCATCGGAGAATTTCACCGAGCTTGGAAAGTGATCTTCCCAAAAACTGATTCTGATCACGAAAACTCATTCCTGAATCCCGTAGAGAGACATAATCAGTTGCAACTTTGATGGCGCGAGCCGATCGAAAATTGTCTGAGCCCGAATCTTATTGACCGCCGCATAAATCCACGGCTTGAATTCGGTTCGAAGTCAATGATTCCACAGGCGGCGGTGATCTTCGAGGAGCGCAACTTCGATAGTATGTGCGTTCGCTCGATCTGTGCGTTCCTATTCAGTAAGCGAACTACGGTACGGCGTAGACCTTAAGTTGGACGCGCCTCTAGATTCGATGTAAATGCCCCCATTTCAGTCACCGGCGACAACAACAGCGCCCGGCAAACTAACGATGTAGTCACTTCCTTCGTGAAGGCCAAACGTGTGGAGAACTTGGACGCTCGCGCGGCGATTACATTCGCTTGATCAAAACCAAACAATCAGGTGACTGCTTGAATCTGTAAGGGCATGCACGTCGTTGTCCGTTGACGGTAGTGAACTGATGGATTTGTTGACCGTCGAGTAAGACTGCATACTCACCATCGGGAAGGCCGCTGACGTCAAAGGTGCCGGATGTCTCTTGTTTGGCGCGGCGTTCTAGCTTGAACTGAATTTCAGCCAGGCCATCATTGATCAAGATTGGCTCCGCCTTCTTGAAACCATCTGAGCTGAGCAGCAGGTGCAAGCGGTGTTCGCCGACGAGAAAGTGAAAACGGCGGCGTACGCCGTCGCGTGGGGTGACTGAGTACGCCCCACCATGCTGCGTCAGCTGCCCGCCAAGTGAAACTACGCCAAAGATGGGATCTTCGATCACCACTGTAGCGGCAGCTCGAATGCCACCGGCAAGTCCGTGGTCGATTTCACCGCAGTAAGCCC
The DNA here is from genome assembly GCA_028285205.1 of Bythopirellula sp. Taxonomy (GTDB): domain Bacteria; phylum Planctomycetota; class Planctomycetia; order Pirellulales; family Lacipirellulaceae; genus Bythopirellula. Next base: position 15,980 of record JANQQA010000325.1, read on the forward strand.
AGATTCCCCGCGGTGATTCGCCGAATGCCCAGGTTTGTCCGTGCTTCAGTGATTGGAAGCACCATCCAGCCGCGCCGTCGTTTTCCTGGCCGGCATACCAGTAGCCATAGTTGGACGCGGCTGTGCCTGAATTCACCAACGCCCAGGAACTGAGGAGCGAAGCGTATCCGAGACGCACATGTTCCGCAGGTTCCTTCGTGTAGTACAGTCCATAGTCGAGTATCGACCACCCGGCCATTTGCGACATGTAGTCGAGCGTATTCGAGCGGACTCGCGCTGACCCGAGCAGATAGTACGATGTTTCAAGCCAACCTCGCATCGAAATGTTGGCATTGATTTGGCGCTTCATAAACCTTTCCGCATCCTCGAGTTTTACCGTTGGATGCGAGTACCATCGATTCAAGTTCTTGTCGTACCAGAGGTTTTCGTCTGGTTGGAGGGGATTCTCGATCCCGTACTTTGCTACTGCATGAGTCGACTCGAACGCTGTACGATCGAACGCGAACTCGGAACCAAATGGGTAGGGATCATCATAGATGAAATACTTGACCTTCTTTTCCCACTCCGCCTGCAGCCATTCGGCCTGCTCGTCCTGACCTTCTTCTCGCAATGCCTGTATCACGTCCGTGATGTACCGCTCGTGAAAGTTCCCAAGCTTGTAGGCCCAATCGCTATAACCTTTATGGGACCAAAGTGGTTTTCCGACCATGTGGATCGAATAAGGAACTTGGAAGTAAGCCTTTGCAGTTCCGAATGCCCGTTCCAAATAGCCACTCGCATCAAGATGGTTCACTAGATGCGGGTACTGTTTGGCAATGCGGTACATGTTGTAGTAGAGCATGATAAACGTTGTGTAGTCGAATGACCGCCACATGCGTTCCGCCCCCAAACCGGTCCCCTGTGGAACTCGATACGCCTTCTCGTAATGACGGATTCGATCCGGCAGTTTAGTTCCCCAGGGTGTCGTGCGATTGAGGTGCCAGTTCTCGCTCCCGTAGATGCCGTAGGGATGCGGGTGTTCCTGATCGGTTCGCTGTAACCCTCCCCAAACAAAACGTTCGAGATAATACTCCAACGCAGCAATCTCTTGGGGATCCGGAAAAACAACGTTCTTCTCTGACAGAAAAGCTCCTTTAGAGTTCGAAGGATCGTCCGAACCGCCGACCATATAGTCCTGCAGTCCACCGGTGTTTTCAGGGCCGCGCAAGACTTTCTCGCGCATGTCCCAAAGGCTGAACAGCCCGTCGTACCATTTGTCATTACGGTGCTGTTGCTTCGTGGCAATGAACTGTGCTCGCTTTCTGTAGAGTGTCTCCAAAGGTTCCGTACTAAAGAATTCAAGCCGAAAGTCCCTGCCATCAGCGTCGACGACTTTGATTGCGTTTTCTCCCAGTTTCGAAAAACGCACTTCGTAGATGTGAATGTCGGGCTCGGACTCACCCAAGTAGACAACTCTTGTATCGTCAGGGAACTCCGGTCGGACGGATCGAATATCATTTCGTGTCCGAATCGCGATGCGAGCTGAAAGATCGCTCGGCAACGTCATGCCTGGTACGACATGAACGTCGAAGCCGTGATTTACGTAAAGGATGTCGCGAACGCCTTGATATTCATCCGCCCAGGCGAAGCGGAAACCGTAGCGCACCGCGTCGCCGGATTGACCGGCGGGACTGAGCGTCACAAGCGTATGTTCTTGACGCCACGTTCCTCGAGGTTCTTGTTGGCCCCTTCCAGCTGAGTGAATGTAAGCGGTTGCGTCACGATCGAAGTATTCCAAACGAGTATCTTTCGTTGGGGTCATTACTAAGAAGGGCCCGAGTCCATTGGCGCGCATCCAGTAAACGAAAGAACCGTGTCCCGCTACCAGCCGATGACGGTTTAAACGATTCTGATAAGTCTTCCTGATCGCATCTTTGTCCTGCTGATCGCCGCCCACGTAGTCAGTATTCATGCGGAGCGGCAACGCTAGATCGCTAATTTCGAGCCGCTGTTTCCCATTATTCACGAACTCCATTTCCCAAGTGAGGGTGGAGCCATGAAGCCGAAAAGTCTTGATCAGCGCTAGCTCCATCGGCAGTTGGTAACGCACCACGATCTCGTTGTCCGATGCGGTGTCGATCTGATAGACGGCTGCCGATCGCTGCAGATTCACGGTTTCAATGGCGTTACCCGCGCGACGATAGCTGATCGTCAGGTCGCCAAGCATAGCGTGCGGCCTGATGAATTCCGTGTTGTTGTCATCGGCGCCGCACTTCAGACTCGTAATTGCGCCTCGTGTCTCGTCAAATACGATTTCGAACCCTGATCCATTAAAGTTTTCACCCCTGACGAGTTGTACGCAGACGGCCGTTGCGATACACGCACTAGCCAATGCCGCGCAGAGGTCCTCCGGCAAAATGGATGATCGTTGTTTGGGGGTCGCCCCCCACCGACTGCGATCTGATGTGCCGATCTTTGCACCGGTCAAGATTTGACGAGGGCGTCCCATCACACGGCTGAAATCTAAAAGATGATCTGCACTTCCTGGCTCGAGAATAGTCGACCGAGAGTGTAGCTGGTTGGGGATGTTTGGGTAGCGCTGCGTTTCTAAACAGAATCCGCTACCGGGTTTGGACCGATCTTTTCCAGCCTGCGCAATTGGCGCATCTCAATCGTAGACATGCGCAGCAACTCACAGCGCGCGCCATGTTGCTCGATCGGAATCGCTAGTGCAGTTGCGGCGGCATTTCTGAGGCCAGTAACTCGACAGTCGCAGGTCAATGAGCAGTACGAATCCCTCATGCGCGGTGCTAATAATTCGCACAAATTCAACACGAAATTGGGGACATACGACACCATTTTTTGGTACTCTGAGAACTCGATGGTGGTAATTACCACTACAGGCAACACTTTTCATTGCAGTTTCTTTGCTGTTTCTTTTGGAGGGAAGATCTCATGAAGATGCAACTTGTAGCGATTCTTGTCGCCCTAGCATTACCACTGTGCTTGGCGACGTCGGCTCTGGCTGATTCGCAGTGGACTGGAGCTGGCGGATCTGAGCGTTGGGATGATAACGCCAATTGGGATTTCGGTGCCCCCCCGAACAGTGCTACCGAATTGCACAACCCACCCCCACCACCGAATAACTTCAATAACTCGGCAGTCAATTTGCTCGACGGCGCGAACATCCTCATCGAGGACGGCATCGACGCCACGGCATTTGGCCTTCAGGTCGGTGGACCGAAGCCGGGAACTCTAGGCGGCAACGCAGCTACGAATACGCTGAATATGACTGGTGGGTCGCTGACGGTTCAAGGCAACTTTCTGATTAACGTCGGTCGCAGCCGCAACTCCGATCCGGGCCAGTTGGCTCAAATGAACGTGTCTGGTGGTGTTGTAAATGCGTCCGGCATCACAATTCCTGAAGCGTTCAATCCTGACAACGTACTCGGTTTCACGAGCGTTGGCATCAATGCTGATATGAATGTCAGCGGCGACGCGGTCGTCAACACGGACTTGCTTCGCCTTGGTGCTCAAGATTCGAATGCTACCATGACCATCAGCGACAATGCCCAGGTTAACCTCACTGACGACAACAACGGCTTCGCCGGTGGCGTACTCTGGATTGAGGCCTTTGAGTTTACTCCCGGCGATATCTCGGGCGTTCGCGGAACCTCGCTCCTTGATATTCGTGATCAAGCCGTGTTGACTGTTCATGGTGAGTGGTGGACGGATGAGAATGGCGATGGCGAGCGTGGTGCTGCCACACAAACTGAGGCCAATTACTTTATCAACAACTATGTGGGCAATGGGTGGATTGTCGGAAACGGCGGTAACTCTCCTGTCGAAGTCTCCTACGACAGCGGCGTGATCACGATGCGTGCCGTGCCCGAGCCAACAAGTGCAGTGCTTGTGGTCCTTTCCACTGCACTGCTGGTCTGTCGACGCCGCAAGTATTGAGGCGATGCTTTTTGGCCCGACTGCTTGAGCTGGATGGGGTCTCCAGGATTCACATTTCGGAGACCCCTCCCCTGAGTACTCCTGCGAGCTGTTGGGAGTATTCAGGGGAGCACGAACTTGCTGAGCATTTCTTGGCTTGAGCGATTGCTTAAACTGTGAGCTATACAACGTTTGACGATAGGCAGTTCTCAATCGAAAGAAGGTCAGCTTCGATGCGAGGTGAATGATTACTTGAGCACTACCGAGCTTTTCGGAGAACAGCATGTCTAGAATCGGAAGCGTTCTAATCGCACTGTCATACACTCTACTCGCCGCCACTTATGACGCACATTGTCAGAACTTTTGGGTAAGCGCGGGCAACGACAATCTCTGGTCTAACGCGGATAACTGGTCGTTGGGTACCGCGCCGCTGGGTCCCTGGCAAGATCCACAGTTCGGCTGGGATGATCCCAACGGTCCGTTTTATCCGTTGACTCCCGACACCGGGGACGATGGACCAGCAGGCAACAACAATGCCATGTTGCAGAATCCGGGCGTGTTCGACCAGATCAATGCCCTGATCGACTCGTCCGTCCATGCGACTGCGTACGGTGTGCGCGTAGGTCGAGACGGTACTCCAGCTACGCTTGACATTACAGGTGGCATACTCGACATCGGTGGCACACCTCCATTTGGTGGCGACCGAGTCGGTTGGCATTTCGATATTGGGCGAGGATTCAATCAGAGTGGCGATCCCAATACAAAAGCGATCGTGAACATGTCGGGCGGCACAGTCAATACGAACGGTTTGCTGATCCCTGAACAGTTCGTTGATAACAGCCTAACGGACGTGACCGACTCAGCACCGCTCAATGGCGAATTCTACATGAGCGGCGGTGTGATGAACGCGCGCTGGATGAACTTAGGCCAGCTCAAAGGCAACGGGAAAGCCGAATTTAGCGGTGACGCGATCGTGAATCTTGTGCCTAACGTGGCCAGCGACCCAGCCAACGGAGGCCACTTCTCGTTCAATCGCAACTGGTTTGTAAACGGCAGTCCGGTACCGTCCTCGGGCAATGTGAGCATGGACATCCGCGATAACGCGATTATCAACGTGTTCGGCAACCGAAATGAATTCATTGAGGATCCGAATGCCGCTGAACTCGATATCTACCAAGGTTACATCGATTCGGGCGAACTGACCGCAGATAATGGCACGGATGTGCCCACGCTTTACCTCAATGAGCAAGTTGGAATCATCAAAGTCTGCGCACTCGATGCGGACTTCGATAGCGATTGTGACACCGATGAAGACGATCTGGCTACCTGGATGGCCAACTACGGAATGACAGGCAACCCCGGCGATTTGAAGGAAATCGGCGACGCGGACAACGATGGCGATGTCGACGGTGCTGACTTTCTGGAACTACAAATCGAGTTCGGCGTAGGTATCAGCAACGATCCACCGCCACCATTCCTCAAGGCAGTTCCAGAACCAAGCTCAATCTTTCTTGGTTTCGCTTTCTCAATCACCTTGGGTATGTGCCGAAAGAGAGAAGCTCGGGATTGAGCTCAATACTCACCCGCAGTAACTATTCGTTGGGACACGATGTGGAGGGGGAGCATCGGTAGCAATTGCCAACCGGAGTTCGATACTGGTGAAGTCCTTCCTCAAATCGATTCTGACGAATTACTTGGCCGTTGCCAGCCTTTGGCTTGGAATCGGTTCAGCTGCATCGGGAAACCTCTGGATTGGCGGTGGCGGCGATAATCTCTGGTCGAACATTGACAACTGGTCTCAGCAGGTAGTCCCAATCAATGCGTTTGCGGATCCGAGGTTCGGGTTCGATGATCCAGCAGGCCCCTTTTATCCACTCACGCCGAGTACCGACGACGATGGTCCTATCGGCAACAATGACGTTAAGCTGCAAGAGAACGGTACAGTCACGTTGATCGATGATTCCGTCGGCATCGCCTCGGCCTTTGGAGTCCGCGTCGGCAATGGCGGTGCAACGAATACGCTGATGATCTCAGGCGGTCGACTCGACATCGGTATTGATCCTAATGTTGACCCTTCGGCCAACGCCGTGGGGTGGCATCTGCAGGTCGGCCGTGGGTATCCAGGATTCGATGGCGGACCAACGGATCCGAATCCAAAGGCGACCGTCATCATGTCTGGTGGAGAAGTAAACACGAACGGCGTATTGATTCCTGAGCAGTTTGTTAATCACAATTTGGAAGATCCGACAGATTCGGAGCCGCTAAACGGCGAACTTATCATGAGCGGAGGAGTGATCAACGCCCGTTGGATGAATCTCGGGCAACTCAAAGGTAACGGCAGCGCTGAACTGAGCGGAGATGCCGTGATCAACATCAAGTCGAATGTGGCTAACGATCCCAGCAACGGTGGTCACTTATCATTCAATCGAAATTGGTTCTTGAACGGGCTACCAGTGCCGTCTTCCGGCAACGTCAGCCTCGACATACGCGACAACGCCATCATCAACATCTATGGTCATCTGAGTGGGCTAATTCAAAGCCCCGACGTGAGCGAGGTGACCCGCTACCAGAGTCATGTCGACGCGGGTGAGCTTACTGCGGATAGCGGTGCCGATGAGCCGACCATCTTTCTGGATGACACAATCGGGCTGCTCAAGATCTGTGCGCTGGATGCAGATTTCGACAGCGATTGCGATACGGACGACGACGACTTACTCGCGTGGCAGACGGGCTACGGAATGACGGGAACGCCGGGTGATCTCACGACCTTTGGTGATGCGGACAACGACGGTGACGTCGACGGCGCGGATTTCCTAGAGTTTCAGATCGAATACGGCACTGGAGTCTCCGACGATGCGCAGCCGCTGCTCGGCACGGTTCCTGAACCAAGTTCGCTAGTCCTGGCATGTTGCGCTACGATGACCGTCGGCGGTCGTCGTCGACTCATTAATGCGCAGTCGCTAACGAGTTCGCGATCGACCCACACCGGATAGCCAGCTGATGAGAGTTTTCTTACGCATCGCAATTGCTACGATCCTGGCTGCGAGTTCTAGCGAGCTCCATGCAGCAAATGACTGGATTGGTGTCGGCAACGATAACCTGTGGACCAATGCAGACAATTGGTCGGAAGGGTTTCCTCCACCCGACGCGACGACTCACCCGAACTTCGGCTGGGACGATCCAGCTGGGCCGTTCTACCCGTTGACCCCTGACACTAGCGACGACTGTCCGCGCTTCTGCAATGCAGCGCATCTGTCGGTCGATGGAACCACGACGTTGGTTGATGATAGCGTCACGGACGCAACGGCATACGGGCTTTACGTTGGATTTGACGGAGCGAATAATCTGCTTGAAATGACGGGCGGCTCTCTGACTGTTGGTGAATGGCACTTGGATGTCGGACGAGGTTTCAACCGGTTCAACAATCCAGATCCGACAGCGACATTTGTGATGTCGGGGGGAAGGCTCGATACGGCATTGGTGAAGGTTCCTGAACAGTTCGCCGATGGTGCACAAGGCAATCCCTACGATACAGCACCCATCACGGGTGAGATGTACATGTCGGGAGGAGTGCTGAATGCTCGTAAGATAAACGTCGGCCAGCTCGTCGGCGACGGACGCGCCGAGTTTAGCGGGGATGCTCTCGTCAATCTCATTCCCAACGTGCCTGGAGATCCTGGCAATGGTGGCCATCTGGAAATGAAACAAGATTGGTTCGTCAATGGCGTGCCTCTCGCGACAATTAGCGATGCTCATATCGACATTCGTGACAATGCGCTGATCAACATTTTCGGTCACGTTGATCCGGTCCGAACAGTGCCGGATCAGAACGAAGTCGACCGCTACCAGGGCTACGTCGACGACGGCTGGCTGACGGCGGACAACGAAACCGACGTTCCGACGATCTATTTCGGCAACGACATCATCAAGATTTGCGCACTAGATGCGGATTTCGATAGCGACTGCGATACCGATGCAGATGACTTGGCAACATGGCAAGCGAACTACGGCGCTTTTGGTACGGCCGGTACGCTCAAGGAAATGGGCGATGCCGACAACGACGGGGATGTCGATGGCGCAGACTTTCTAGAATTGCAAATTGAGTTTGGAGTCGGTGTCGATGCCATACAGCCAGTTCGAAGTGTACCTGAAGCCACATCCCTGTCACTCCTGCTGATCGGTGGCATGGCAAGGGTGTCGTCGCTGCGTTGTCCGAGCGCAACCCGCAGATCCATTCCACCCCCAGGAACTGAGGTATGAAGAGTAACGCACGTTTGTCGCCACGAGACAGGATTGGCTTCACATTGGTCGAACTGCTGGTCGTGATCGCGATTATTGGTGTGCTCGTTGCACTGCTGCTCCCCGCAGTACAGGCTGCGCGTGAGTCGGCGCGACGGACCAAGTGTACGAATCAACTCAAGCAGATGGGACTGGCTGCACTGAATCACGAGTCGGCATTAGGCTACTTGCCAGCAGGCGGCTGGGGTTTCCGATGGACAGGCGATCCCGACATGGGTTTTGGTGAGAAGCAACCGGGCGGCTGGACCTTCTCGCTTCTCTACTACATTGAGCAAGGTGGGGTGCAAACCATCGGTAAGGGATTGAGTGATGTCGATAAACGTGCTGCGTTGATGCGACAGAAAACGACACCAATTCCGATGTTCTATTGCCCCAGTCGTCGTGCTCCGACTTTAGCCTATGGGCCAGAGAATTCCATCAATTCCGATCAGCCGCCCGACGGCCTAGTAGCGAAGACCGACTACGCGGGAAGTGGAGGATGTGGAATTCCTCAATTGACGTCGGAAGATCGGCAAGGCCGCCCCGCTGGACCTGGAAGCATTCATTGCCTTAAACATTATCCTCATCCAGCCGTTTGCAACGGCCTGACTGAAAGAGAGATTGCCGCCAAGTTCGACGGAGTGATTGTTTCTCGTTGGCCAATCGAGTTGCGCGAGATCACCGATGGCACATCAAACACGATGTTGATTGGCGAGCGGTACTTGCACGTAGAGCACTACGACCACAGGGCCAACATCCCGGTAGACAACAATTCGATGTACCAGGGATATGACTGGGATACCGTCCGTTGGTCGAGCGGCTACGTAAATCCGAACGCTCAGCCCGGTGAAGAAATGCCTGGCATGCCGCGCCCCGACAGCGAAGGTACAGTTGCGTCAGCAGCGACATCGGTACGCTTTGGCTCAGCGCATCCAGGTGTGTTCCAGGCAGTTTTCTGTGATGGATCCGTCCAATCATTGACCTATGACATTGATCCTAACGAATGGGAACGGCTGGGGGCTCGAAACGATGGAGGTGGACAGTGTCGTGGCGAAATCAGCCTGGGCATCGCTCCCTAGACCAAGTGCCGATGAACCTGTGTGCGTTCGTACATATCCAGAGACCGATCCGAAGCTCGCTCCGTTGACAGGCTCAGGGGAGGTAAACCAGAAACTGACAAGCTTTGCCGAGAGTTGATGATGTGCTAGTCATGAGCTGCTCTGTTAGTTAGCTGCCACAAGAACATTGCGATGCTCAAACTATCGCTGGAGCTGCGATCGCGGCTTCCGATCAACACAGTGATGGCCGGCTGAGCCAAGCAGAAACTATAGAGAGTCCGGCACTCAATTCTGCACGTGGTCAAATGGACTCAAATCAAGATGGTCAGTTAAACACAGTGGAGATCGCAGGCAGAGTCTTCTCTTGCTCACGTAATCGCGGAGGTCTTACTGTGGCGTGGGAAGCGTCCACCATCCGGCGCGGAAGTTACTTTGGCGTTGACGAGTTTTTGCAAAGTGGGAGACAACCATTGCAAGTACCACTACCGCATCCGGTATCGGTTTGCCTAACGCACTCCAGAGAGCCGCTTGGGACTTCCGCAAGAGTTTTCTAACGTGGGGGTCGGCTATCAAGGATAGAGCCGGGAATTCAGAGCGGAAATGGCAAATGACAATCCCTCGGTCACGCGATTGTTATTTGAATTAGATAAGAAATAGCCAGAGGATATTATGATCCTATCTAGACGAACTCGATGGCAAGCTGGATGGCTGTCTAGCTTACTCGCCGCATCACTCACTGTAGCCGCGACCATCGAGACTCGCGCCGACAAGATCGATCCGACAGAGACATCAGAGCCTGTCGCCGATTATCCAATCAAACCTGTGCCATTTAACGAGGTCACCGTCACAAGTGATTTCTGGCGTCCAAGGTTGGTGACGCAGCGTGGAGTCCTGGTTCCGTTTGCATTCGAGCGCACTGAATCGGGTGTCGCACATCTACAAGCAGCGGCAGACTTCCTCGCAGGTAAAGAGGTCGAGGGACACCGTCCGCATCGGTTCATCGATTCTGATCTCTACAAGGTAATGGAAGGCGCAGCTTATCTGCTGCAGCTGCAGCCAGACCCGGAACTGGAAGCAAAGATCGACGATATTGCGGATGTGATTGTCGCGGCGCAACACGAAAACGGATACCTCTACCCATCCCACACGACCGGCGTCGGCTCCTCAAAAAACATGATGGGGGATGCGCCGTACGAGTTCGTCGTCCACAGCCACGAACTCTACAACGTAGGGCACATGTACGAAGCGGCCATCGCGTACTATCAAGCGACCGGTAAAGACAAGCTACTTCGGGTCGCGGAAAGAAGTGCTCAGCACATTAATCAGGTGTTCTTCGCCGGTGATCCAAATTACAACGATGGCCAGCCGATTGAGCAGGCACCGGGCCACCAGGAAATTGAACTCGCCTTGGTGAAGCTCTATCGAGTCACCGGGAAGAAACTCTATTTGGACATGGCACGGCGGTTCCTCGATATTCGCGGAGTGACTTATGTTCCAGATGGCGAGGGCGTCATGGCGCCCACTTATGCTCAGCAGCATGCGCCAGTTGCGCGTCAGCGCGAGGCCGTCGGACATGCTGTCCGGGCGACCTACCTTTATTCTGCCATGGCCGATGTCGGTACTTTGACCGGACGCACTGACTACAAGCAAGCTCTGGAGCGTATCTGGGGCAACATCGTGGACACGCGCATGCACATCACGGGTGGACTGGGTGCCGTCCATGGAATTGAAGGATTCGGTCCGAAGTATCTGTTGCCGAACAAAGATGCGTTCAACGAAACCTGTGCAGCTGTCGGCAATGTGCTGTTCAATTATCGCATGTTCCTGCTCAACAAGGATGCCAAGTACCTCGATGTGGCCGAGGTGGCGTTGCTGAACAACGTCCTCGCCGCGGTCAACCTCGAAGGAAATCGATTCTTCTATGTGAATCCCCTCGAAGCCGACGGCAAATATCCGTTTAATCATGGCACTCCCGGGCGGGCACCCTGGTTTGGCACCGCGTGCTGCCCATCCAATATGGCGAGGTTGCTCCCGCAAGTGCCGGGCATGACGTACGCCCACAGCGGTGACGATCTGTACGTAACATTCTATGCCGCCAGTCGCACGGCAGTTGCACTGGACAGCGCTGAAGTTGCGATCCAACAACATACGAATTATCCCAACGACGGGACGATCGACTTGCAGATTTCACCAGATGACCCAGCGCGCTTCCGCCTGATGCTGAGAATTCCTACCTGGACGGGTCATCAGTTCGTGCCGGGCGATCTCTATCGATACACGGATGAGAACGCTGGTGAGTTTCAGCTCACCGTCAACTCAGAGCCGGTGGCAGCGAAGTTAGAGAACGGCTTTGCCGTGATTGATCGAACATGGAAAGCCGGAGATCAAATAAATCTCCGACTACCCATGCCCTTGAGAACTAGCGAATGCAACTCGGCGGTGGAAGAAAACCGAGGTCGCGTCGCGTTTACGCGCGGACCTTTCGTACTATGTGCAGAAGAAGTTGACAACGGTGGAGCAACGCAACGCTTCTATGTGGAATCCAAGTCGTCCACCGCATCGATTGAAATCTCAGAGGCGCAGTTCGAGATGAAATCATTCATCCAAGCAACCGTTCCCGCGAAAGCGGTCACTGAAGATTGGGGTGTGGACGAAGCACAGATCGTGCTGACTCCGTACTACGCCTGGAACAACCGCGGAGTCGGTTCGATGACAGTATGGTTTCCGACGCACCGAGGTCTGGCGGTCTTCGATCCAAGTGCCCTGCCCGAGGAAAGCGTATTTTCGAGAATCACAGCTTCGCATACCTACGAGCAGGACACGATCTCAGCTGTCGGCGACAACCACGAGCCCCGGTGGTCAACGGGAAAGAAGGTCGCTCGTTGGTCGAGCCGACCGCAGACGGGAACAACGCAATGGGTTGAGGGACAACTTTCCGAACCTCGTACAATTCGCAGTATCGGCCTGTATTGGTTTCAGGACCAAGAAGACGTACGCGTCCCAGCTGAGTGGTCGCTGGAAGTTCATCAGGACGGCGAGTGGCGACCATTCGAACTCTACGTTACCGACGAGTATGGAGTCCGCGTGAATCAATACAACGTCGTTCATCCCGCCAAACCACTGACGTGCGACGCAATTCGAGTGGTGATGTCTCCACAGGAAGAATCCTGTGTGGGAATCCTTGAAATGGACGTCACCTTCGAAGAGTGAGGACGGTCAGAGGACGTTAAAATCCTTGTCGCTGAGGGAGAGTGTCAGAATTGAAAAAGTCTTGGCCAGTTGCGGTGCTCCTGACGACAATCTACTTGTGCACGCCGTTGGTCGCTGTGGAAGTAGTTTGGAACCGCGCACCTCTGGTAGACAAGCCTTACTCTGAATTGCCACTCGGAGCGATAAAGCCGCGCGGCTGGTTGAAGAATCAGCTAGAACGTCTCGCGTCGGGCATGACCGGTCGACTCGACCAGCTGTATGCTGTATCCGGAAGTCGTGGGCCCCCGAAACGGCTGGCTTGGCGGCGATGGCGACGGTTGGGAGCGTGGCCCTTACTGGATCGATGGACTACTGCCACTCGCTCACTTACTCGGCGACGAGCAATTACTGAAGAAGGCTGAACGCTGGGTTGAGTGGACACTGATACATCAACGCGCGGACGGTTATCTGGGACCGATTCCATTCAAAGAGCCGCCCACGCCCGAGGCAGGATTACAGCGTGGCAAGCGTCGCGATTGGTGGCCGAAAATGGTGATGCTCAAAGTACTCCAGCAGCACTACATGGCCACGGGTGATCAGCGAGTCATCGATGCGTTGACTCGTTACTTCCAGTTTCAACTGCGCGAGTTGCCAACAACGCCGCTGGGCCATTGGACTTTTTGGGGCAATCGCCGCGGCGCTGACAACTTGTTAGTCGTCTATTGGCTGTACAATATCACAGGCGAACCGTTTCTGTTGGAATTGGGAGAACTGATTCACGAGCAGACGCATCCGTACACGCGGATCTTCTTAGAACGTGGCGACATCGCACTGCATGGACCGTTCAACGAAAAGCAATGGACGGCCAAGGACGCAACGGCGTATCCGTTCCACTGCGTGAATCTTGCCCAGGGCATGAAGGCCCCAATCATCTACTCGCAACGCGACGCTAGTCCGAAATATTTGCGAGCAGTCAGGAAGGCGTTTGATGATCTGAAAGAACTTCATGGCCAGCCACACGGACTGTTCGGCGGGGATGAAGCCTTGCACGGCAGACAATTGACGCGTGGATCGGAGCTGTGCACAGCGACGGAGATGATGTTCTCGCTGGAAAAGATCATTGAAATCACTGGCGAAATGGAATTTGCGGATCGGTTGGAGCTGATTGCATTCAACGTGCTCGCTTCCCAGATCAACGACGATTGCCTTACTCGGCAGTATTTTCAGCTTGCGAATCAAGTGAAAGTGACACACGCCACCCGCAACTTTTATAACAACGAACCCGACCGATTAGTATTTGGACTGCTTTCGGGCTACCCCTGCTGCACATGCAATCTCAATCAGGCGTGGCCAAAACTTACTCAGCACACCTGGATGGCCAGCGCCGATGGCGGCTTGGCAACCGTGGTGTACGCGCCGAGTCGGGTCACTGCGCGCGTCGGAAAGAACCAGCGGCAGGTGACCGTGACTGAGATCACCGACTATCCGTTCCGCGATCTAGTTCGGTTTGAAGTTGATGCTGACGATCCAGTACAATTCCCACTGCATTTGAGGATCCCTGGTTGGTGTGAGACGCCTCAAATTCGCGTCAATGGCGAGCTAACGGAGCCGCCGGTACAAAACGGTGCAGTTATTCTTGATCGAACGTGGAGTTCAGGAGATGCGGTTAATCTGCGGTTGCCAATGAAGCTGAAGGACAGTCGATGGCACGAAAACAGCGTGGGATTCCAGCGCGGGCCTCTCGTCTATGCACTGAAGATCGAGGAACATTGGCAAGATAAAGGCGACTATTTGGAAGTATTTCCGGAAAGTCCCTGGAACTACGCACTGATTGAAGATTCACTTGCGGACCTCTCAGAGAACTTTCGCGTCGTTGAGACGGTAACCGTCGCGGCCAACCCCTGGAATCTTAAAAATGCACCATTGAAAATCCAGACGCAGGGTATCAGGCTAAGCGAGTGGACGACCTACAAAGACGACGCAGGACCGATACCTTGGGGCCCTCAGCCGCGCCCGCCGGATGCGAACCCCGAGCCAATCACACTCATACCGTTTGGCTGCACTACACTTCGCATTAGTGCATTTCCGACAGTCCATTGAATCTCGTCACTAAGGCGGTACTTAAACCATGTTCGATCGAATTTCCCTTTGCAGTGCCTTCAAAGGGTTGACGCTCCTATCGTCAGTTTGCGTTGCATCGTTGTGCAGCGCTGCGGAACGACCCAACATTGTGATTCTCTTCGCAGACGATTTAGGCTACTCCGACATCGGTTGTTTTGGCGGCGAAATCGAGACACCTGAACTGGACCGACTCGCGAAAAACGGTGTTCGCTTTACTCAGTTCTACAACACCGGTAGATGTTGTCCGTCGCGAGCGAGTCTGCTGACGGGGCTTTATCCACATCAAGCAGGGGTAGGTCTGATGGTCTATCGCAACTATCCCGGTGAAGGCTACCTCGGTCACATCAATGATCAATGTGTTACCTTCGGCAAAGTGCTCAAATCGGCTGGCTATCAAACTTACATGGTTGGCAAGTGGCACGCCGGACACAAACCGGAGACCCGTCCAGAAGTACGCGGCTTCGATCACTTCACGGGCATCTACCTGCATATCGATAGTTATTGGAAAGTACTGAAGGGCTGCGATATCTACCGCGACGGCGAGCTACTGATTGAGGCGCAGGAGAACCCAGTGAACCCGTATCGCCCTGACGAAGAATTTTACACAACCGATTTCTTTACCGATGCCGCCTGTGACTACATCGACAAATCGACAAAAAGCTCCGATCAGCCATTTCTGCTCCACGTCTGCTACAACACCCCCCATTTTCCGCTCGAAGCCCCCGACGATCTGATTGAGAAGTACAGCGGTCGGTATCTGCAAGGTTGGGATGCATTGCGTAAGGACAAGATTAATCGGATGCGTGACATGGGCTTGCTGCTCAGCAAACAGAAATTGCCACGAGGCAGGCACCACGAAGAAGTCAAAGTCGAAGGCTTGCCGTTCAAAGACATGATCGATCGCGACTACTTGCCAGATTGGGACTCATTGAGCCCGACAGATCAAGAGGAACTCGATTTTCGCCGCGCAATGTATGCAGCTCAGGTCGATCGAATGGACCAGGGCATCGGCGCAATCGTACAGAAGCTCCGCGATCGCGGCGTCTTAGAAAACACTGTGATCATGTTCTTCTCAGACAACGGCTGCTCAGGAGAGTTGGATCTATTCGGGATGAACTGGCCCGAGTACACGCGAGAGAACTACGATGAGTGGCGCAAGAAGGGTGGCTGGAGTATTTCCCAGGGCCAGTGCTGGGCACATTACTCAAACACGCCCCTCCGAAAATACAAGCAGTACGTGCACGAAGGAGGCGTAGCCTCGCCATTCCTCGTGCACTGGCCCGCTGGTATCGCTGATGGCGGAAGAATTGTCGATAACCAAGTTTTCCACCTGATTGACGTCATGCCGACGCTGTGCGACCTGTCCGGCGCGAGCTATCCTAAGCAGCAAGACGGCCGTTCTATCAAGCCAGCGCCGGGCGTTAGCATGAAACCCTATTGGCAAGGAAACGTCGCTGCTCCACCAATTCGTACTCTGTATTGGCAGCACCTGAACCATGCCGCCGTTCGGCGAGGTAATTGGAAACTTGTCACTCTTGACGATCGCGATGAAGATCGATGGGAACTCTACCATTTCTCGCACGATCGCAGTGAAACCGTCAATCTGATCAAAAAGCATCCGGCGGTCGCGGCCAGACTTCGCAGCAGGTGGCAAGAATGGGCAACCCAATCGAATGTGCTGCCGTTTCCTGAATCGCGTGGGAAATCTAAGCCGAACAAGATTCCATGAAGCTGACGATGTCAGCCCTCCCGTTCCATGTCGGACGAACGACTTATGCGTCTCCTCCTATTCTTTTCGATGGCCGTCTTCTCAAGCCAGCTTTGCTGGGCCGCCCGCAGGCCGAACGTTGTGCTAGTCTTGACCGACGACCTAGGGTGGACTGACACTTCGGTACAGATGCTGGTAAACCGTCCGGACACCCGGAGCGACTTCTACCAGACGCCCGCGCTGGAGCGAATGGCTCGCGGCGGCATGGTTTTCTCGAACGCTTACGCCTGTGCGCCGACGTGCACTCCTTCGCGAGCAGGAATCCAGTTTGGTAAGACACCGTGTCGGCTCCGCCAGACCGTCGTGCATGACACGCTTGCCGCTGAACGCGGGATCGACTGCAAAGACGAAATTTCAATTGCGGAAATGATCCATAATATCGATTCCCAGTACGTCGCCGCTCACTTCGGTAAATGGGGGTTTCATCCGCGATCGCCGGAACATGCTGGCTACGACGAGTCAGATGGAAACACCAATAACGGGGAGGGTGACTATCTTCACTTCAATGAGAAAGTACGGCTCCCGCAGGATGATCCCAAACGCATCTTCAGCTTAACGCAACGGGCAACCTCCTTCATGGAGAAGCAAGTCGACGCTGGACGCCCCTTCTTCATGCAACTGTCGCACTACGCAGTCCACGTTGGACACAGCGCTCGCGACGAAACCGTCGAAAAATATCACTTGCTAACGGCAGGCAACAAAGCAAATGCAAGCGATGATTCTGCCCAAACGCGAGGTAAGAACTCCTCGATCTTCACGTATGCAGCCATGATCGAGGATTTGGATACCGGTCTTACTGTGCTGCTTGACAAGCTTGAGTCGCTCGGAATCGACGACAAGACCTACGTCATTTTCACTTCTGACAATGGCGGTGACTTCCGTGGCAACAATCCGCTGCGTGGTGGAAAGGCTCAGCTCTGGGAAGGTGGCATTCGCGTCCCCACCGTCGTAGTCGGCCCTAGGGTCAAACGGAACACGGTATGTGACGTTCCAATCGCCGGCTGGGACTTCTACGCAACGATCAACGACCTACTCGGCGGTGAATCATTACCAGCTGAGTTTGACGGCGGCAGTTTGCGTGACCTCTTTGAGAAAGGAAACAGAGGTACAGTCAGTCGCGGGACTCAGGAACTAATCTTCCACTTTCCGTGGTACGGCGGGACACTCCCGATGTCTGCAATCCGCGACGGCGAATACAAGCTCGTGATGAATCTGCACAACTTGGAAGTTCAGCTTTACAATCTTGACCAGGACCTCTTCGAGTCGACCGATTTAGCCGATCAGATACCAGAGAAGGCTGTGCAGCTTCGTCGTCGACTGCTGAACTATCTGCACGACGTTGACGCGGAAGACCTCGACGACATGTTTGATGCGCGGATTCGAGAACTGAATCGCTACTTGCAGCGAGAACGCCAGCAACCGAAACCTAATAGCGACGCCATTGAAAGACACACAAGAGCATTGGAGGGCGTCAACCGGGCGCGAGCGACGTCTGACTGGAGGTGAGATTTGTTACCATGATTTTCAATGAAAGCACATTGGAAATCGGCAATCAGACAGTGATATTGCTACTTCCATTGTACAATACAAGGTGTTTCCCTTGAGCCTTAATTGGCAATAGGCCCGCCATCAAAGGTGCGCCCGAGATATCGCGTGCGCGTATCGAAGAGTTTCTTCCATGCTCGCAACTCGATTAATGGTTGATACCGAAGTCGGCGCCTGCGAAGCATGCAAGTCTCAGCCGAGAAGGCTGGCGACTGCCATCAAGTTGACTGCCGAACAATTTCGAACGTGGGCTTCCTTGGGGTTCGCACTTACGTGGTCGGACAGTGGTTCTGCGAGTCATGGCTCGCGCTCGGCGGTCTTAACGACCTCGGGCAGAAACGGCAGATAGACGGCGCGGCGGTCTAATCACCGCCAGCAATTCGTGAATCCCCAAAGTCACAGCGGTTGCATCGCCCGCCAGCTGAAAGTGATTCTCCTACGGCGCAGAGGTGTAAATTCTCGGACGAGACCGCTGCGCCTAGCTCGATGAGCTGAGCCGCTCCGCGAAAAGATTCTCGCCCTCGCGCCGCCGTCGAGGCGCACGAGACGACAGACGGTAGACGTAAGGGATCGGTAGTCGGTCGC
Source organism: Bythopirellula sp. (assembly GCA_028285205.1). GTDB lineage: Bacteria > Planctomycetota > Planctomycetia > Pirellulales > Lacipirellulaceae > Bythopirellula. Next base: position 34,442 of record JANQQA010000325.1, read on the forward strand.
GCTGCAGCTTGACTCGGCGAGTTGTGAGTCGTGAGAGCACGGCAACGAGCTGGAAGTTGCAGCAGACCTCTAGGCCGCACACGGCAGCGGTTTTTGGTCCACGACGCCGCGACGAGGGTCGTCGATCGGGCGGTACTGGCCTCCCTCTTCCTTCCGTCGACGGCCAATTTGACGAGCAGTGCAAAAGGATTGGCGAGGAGCACGGTGGTCGCACGATGAAACCTCGAAACTTGAAGACGTCGGCATCCCCAAGCGACCTCCACATAGCGAGTAGGGGATACCTTTTGGGGTTACCCGGGGTTACCTTTGGTGGTCCCTAGGTGGTTGAAAGGTAACCCCAGTGCCGCTATAACTCTGCAAATCCTATGCAGGCAGCACTAGCAACGATTGCAGTTCGCAACTCATAACCTCGAGGTCGTCGCTCAATCTCTCTCGATGGTCGCAGGCCTTCGTAAAGGACGCACGGAGGCGAGAGACAACGCACCGGTGCTCCCTGTCGCTGAGGCGACGTGCCGACGCACCGCGAATCCACGTAAAGAGAGTGCCAGACGACACGGACGAAGATGCTGCCTAGCAACGGTGGCCGAATCGCATTGATGGCCTTAGCAGGAATGGATCATCCAGACTTGGCATTCGCGCGTGCCTTCACAGTCACCTACCAAGGTAGGATGCTGATAGTTGGGGTAACCCAGTAGTCCGGTCTGACAACACTCAGGTATTCTTGAGGTTCGCCTGGACTCTGGCGGTTTTGAACCGGCGGCTGATTGGATGGCGACGGGATAGCATTCGCAAGGACTTGCAAATCTAGAGCAAGATGAGAGCAGGGGCTATCTTCCTATTGTCCCGGTTCTAAAACTCCGCGGTTACCGCGTCATTTACGCAGCTAGCCGCTCATAGTGTTTCAGAACGCCACCCAAGCGAAGCTTACAAACGACTTGCTGCTGACTATCTGGAGGCTCATCTACGGCCCGTCAAGTTCCCGTCAGCGGTCGGTTTTCTAAGGATTGATGAGGTCGAAGCTCATTGTAGTAGTCAGTGTATTCCAAAACGATGTGATCCAGATGCTCTTGCCCGAAACAGATGAAGCGATTCAGACACTCATGACGTAACGAACCTATCCAACGTTCCACAAAGGCGTTCTGATTCGGAGCACGAGGAGCAGTCCGCTCAATCCGTACGTTAGCTTTCTCGAATACGGCATTGAATTCGTTGGAGTATTTGTAGTGGCAATCTAGAACCAATTGCTTGATCGGCAATTCCGCTTCTTTAGCTCTCTTGAGCAGTGTGATTTTGCCTGCTTTCGCATCCACTTGGCGTCGGGTTTGAAGGTGCTGGCAGAACAGAACACCCGTCGTGTCTTCACGTTCAGAAAAGCCAGCACGAAGGCCTGCTTAATCCCCTTACGAGTTACTACGTTCTTGCTGAAGAAATCGACTTGCCGGAGGGTTTCCGCGTGGATCTTGATGAACTCGTCCCAGGTACCTCTGCCACGCTTGGGGCTCGGTTTCACGCCTTCTTCTTTCAAAATGGTGCCGACTGTCGTTCTACCAACACCCTGGATACGTAGCTTTCGCAATTCTCCTACGATTCTACCGTAGCCCCAGCCCGTTTCTTTGGCGATTCGAACGATGAGTTCTTTGATCGGAACAGGAGTTCTCGTCCTTCCCATCTTCTTTGACGGCTTTTTCCTTCTAGCCATCGTTGGTACGTTCTAGGGTGCACAATCGATATCAGGTTGGAAATCCCTGGTCCTATGGCCTCACCTAGCTTCAATAGCCGCTTTTTCTCTTCGTTATCAAGGAAGATGCGTTTCTTTGGTACCCGTTTACGGAGCATTTCTATCTCCGCTTTCAAGAACTCTATCTGGCGACGCAGATCGTCTTCTGAAGAACTGGCAAGTAGAAATAGGAATGGTGAGAACCACTGCTTCATCGCTTATCTTCTTATCAATGTCATTCCGCTTGAATGACAATCTTTTTGAACCCCTGGGAACGCTCTCGCTTCTCGCTTTGAACGACTGATGTGTTCAAACATTCAAAGACGAGAGACCTGCGTACTGAAACTTACCCTTTTGCAAATGCAACAGATGCTAACGTTTGCTAATCGTTGACAACCGTTGCTAATACTTGCAATCGATTTAAATGGTAAGTAGATTGCGTAAGCGGTCATTATCTTAGTGGTTACGCAAGACAAGTGCTGAGGCTCATAACCTCGAGGTCGTCGACGACCGACGAGTCGATAACATGCTGTAAACTAGCTGGTCCGTATCGGTTGTTACTGAGTGGCGATATGAATGAGCAACTCGGAGTTCGTCTCTGCATATGTATTGCAGGGCTGTTTTACTATCAATCTCAGCTTGCGGCCGACGATCCCTACGCGGTTCGCCAGATTACGTTCGGCCCCAGACACCATTTTTTCGGCTACATCGGGCACGTCGGGACTGTCCCCTGGAATGGCAATGGCCGATACATCGTCGCCTTGCGGTCAGATTTTCACGACCGACTACCCAAGAGCGCGGACGCTGCGGAAGTTGTCGTGCTCGACACACACGCTAGATTCGCCGAGCGTGTTGTCGATCGAACCCTGGCTTGGAACTTTCAACAGGGCACGATGCTATATTGGAATCCAGCAGCAGTCGATACGCAATTCTTCTTTAACGATCGCGATCCACAGACCGGGAAAATCTTTACGGTGTTGCTCGATATCTCCAAAGGATCTACCGGACAACGTATTCGAGAGTTTCGATTTGAGGATACCCCGGTCGCCAATAGCGGTGTTGCCCAGCAGGGAGGTCACTTTCTTGCACTAAACTACGCGCGGCTCGCTCGGCTGCGGCCGGTCACCGGCTACCCCGACACGTGGGACTGGACCACCGATGTCGCTGCGCCGAAGGACGATGGAATATTTCTTGTTGAGTGCAGCACTGGAAATCGGCGTCTTCTCGTCTCCTTCGACCAATTGCGCACTAAGTTGCTACCGACAGTGCCAGCCGTGCGGAATGCTCCGCTTTTCATCAACCACACCCTATGGAACCGCGAAGATGATCGTATCTTCTTCTACGTACGAGGCAACTTTCGTAGCAAGCTGCCCAAAATCGATGTTCCGATGACCATCGATCCCTGGGCTGACGATCCGGTGGCGACTCTGCAAGTTCAGCAGCACATTGGCGGTCACCCCGAATGGGAAACCGGTCACACAATCATTGGTCATCTGGGGGATCGGCAGGTTCTGTACGACACTGACAGCCGTACCGTCAAAGGATTCCTAGGATCACCTAATGATTTTCCGCAACCTGGTGGGGATATCGCACTTTCGACCGACCGCTCCATGTTCGTCAATGGTTATGGCACCAAACGGCCCGGTGAGAATTTCTATGCAATTCTGTCACTAAAGGATAAGCGGCTGATTCGCACGACGTCCTTTTCTCGCGGCACGTACGTATCTGGCGCGTTGCGCATCGATCCTGCGCCTCGTTGGAATCGCCAGGGAAATCAGCTCCTTATTTCAGCAATGACCAGAAACAACCTACCAGCGACACGACAGTTGTTTCTGGTCACTTTGAACGAATGACTATCGGCATAACCAGCGATAACCGAAAGACGCCAGCAGGCTGAGGATCGCTAGTAACGCCGTCGACGGCTCAGGAATCACCTGGATGACACCTGCGGAGAAACGAATGTCCATTTCACCGTCGATGTTGTTGTTTAAGTCACCCCATTCGAACGCCAACACTTGGTCAGCGCCCGAGTCGTTCGTGACATCGAACTGCCAAATGGAGCTTCCTCCGCTCTGGCAGACGATTTAATCGCCGGTCAGTGCGAATTCAAAAACATTATCGCCATCAGCGCTAACGTTCTCTGTCAATTCGCTCTGATCGTTGTATTTCAAGGGTATGAACTGCTCGTACCGATATTGATTCATCGCCTCGACATATCCTGCCTTCCGCTCGGAAAAAATTCGTACTGTGTTTTCACCCGGATAGGCGTTGAATTCGAACTCCCCATTGTTGATTTCACCAGCTTGCGGGCTCCTGCTCGGGTCGGGCACAAACGACACATACCCATCTTCAAGCGGCTCCCCATTCCACGTTACGGTACCACTCACTACGATCATTCCGTCGGGAGCGCCGCCGCATCCCATAAGAATCAGACAGCACAACAACACTGTCCCAAGACACGGTGCAGCGCCGAATTGAACCTTGTTCATCCAATTTGCCGCCTGATTCATCCCATCATCCCTCGTGTGCGCCGTGCATCGGTTTTCCTGGCGCTGTCACATACCGTGTTAGCGTGTGAGTTTGAGCAAGCGACACCGCTATTGGATAGCTTCCTCGCCATCTCGACTCCCCATTGCTCGGTATACAATTGGGCTAATCGAGTCGATGATGAAATCGACCGACCCGTCTGCCCGACAGACATTAACACCCCCAGCGTGATAGCTCCGAGTTGCGATCGCCAAACCACTGCCATTACCTATCCACAGACAAGGGGCTTGCGGCGGAGCTTGTCTCCTGCCGCACCAAGTATGCCGATCCGGTTCCGATGAGTTGGGCGTTCTTCTGGTGGAAAAATACACATTACCATGAATCGGATTGCTGTAGCGACCGCGGATGTCGTTTTCACTGCCATCTTCCACAAGAATTAGTTCGGAAAAAAGTAGAGTGTTCGACGTGCCATCGGTGATATCCGACATGGAGACCTCGGATTTCGGAAAGAGGATGCCGTCCAGATCCGAACCGACTTCAAACGGCGTCCTGCCCCTGTACCGTTCCATCAGATGTTCTGGGCCTTCTCGGTCAACGATGTCAAAGTATCCGGATGCGGCACAGCCAATGTAGTTGCCGTGAAAGCCCTGATGGCCGGGATCCTCAGCACTCCCACTCAGTGGCGGCAGAGAAGGCGCAGCGGTTTCCAATTTGGGATTTATTGGATCGGAAGGACACATCGCTGTGGCAATGACCGTCGTCAGACCCGGTACAAAGTTCAATGCACTGGCGTTGGGCGCGGTCTCAAAATGCTGCTTCAGCGCGTCCGCGAGCGCTTGTTGCTCAACATAGGGCAGCAGATCGTGAAACCAGCAATACCGATCCTTGGGTAGAGCCGTGCCCCCGCCTTGATTGAGGTGATTAGTTGTACCTACCGGGAAACGGTGGTTCGACGATTCGAAGTTGAGTGCGCCCAACCCGTATTGTTTCAGATTATTTATACATTGAGAGCGGCGGGCCGCCTCACGCGCCGCTTGCACCGCCGGCAACAGTAGCGCCACGAGCACGCCAATGATGGCAATCACCACCAGCAATTCGACAAGAGTGAAAGCCGCTGATACGTTTCTCTTTGTCAACCTCTGTCGCTCCATACTTAGTTCCCATTGAGGAGATGGCTGCCCACATTCCTTTGTGTCGTGATTAGAAGATCGTCGCACGCCCCGGACGTGCCCATTCCGCCGATAGGAATATATGGGTAGATGAACGATTTGCTGACAATAATTCCAGGAAAAACGGCAATTTCGGCAAAAAGTGGCAATGTGGACTGCGTTCGACCATCGGTTGATGACGTCGGGGGTTACGAAACTAGCGTGCCTTAGAACAAGCTCCGACGACATTACTCGCCAGTCTCCGCAGTAACGTCGAGTTGTCGACCAAATGCGTACCACTCCACTCGTAACGCCATTGGCGTGGTATCGGAACGCTCGTCAAAGTAGATGTTATTCCACACGTCGATCTGAATGACGTTTTCACCCGCCACGAGACCTTCGCTCACGTTGACAAAGCGGAACTGCTCGTCACCAAATTTATTTTCAATGTTCCAGGATTCGAACTCTACTGGTTGTCCATTGACGCGAACCTCTCGCACACCGTTGTCTACCAGGAAGCGGCCAAACAACTGAATCGTCGACAGGTCGTAACCACCAAGGTTGAACGACGTCTGAAAGGTAAACACCGCTCGCGCTTTCGCCTCATTCCAATTCGCAATCGAGATCCACTGCGAGGCTTGAGGATCATTGGGCAAGTAGTTGTATTCGCCCTTTATATTGGCGCAAACGCTGGCAAATTGCGGCCATGTAGAGCCTTCAGGGCCCGCGACGACCTGCCAGTGCGGATCTTCGTCACCAACTTCAATGCCCAACCCGGTGTTATGCAATTCGACCGGGTGATAGGGTGCGAGTGTGCCGAAGTTGATTTCATCGTCCGTAGCTGGCTTGGACTGCGGAGCTTGCCAGCGTCGGCCGTGCTCATCCACCAAGTAACCGCCTCCTTCAGAGACAAGTAATCCTCGCCGAGTCTCGCTGTCCGACTCGTGCAGTTGCACACGCACCAGCCCCTTCAAAACTCTAGTTTCAACGCCGCTGTCAGGAGAGGCCGAAACGGTAAAAGTTGTGCCCAGATCGACCACGTCCATGGCAGAGGTAGCCACGGTGAACCCTTTCGCCCACTCAGCCACCTGCACGGCAATGTCCCCGTGATTCAGTCTTACGCTGCTAGGCGACAAGAACGTAAGTGAGAAAGGTCCTTTGGCCAAGATCTCCGCTCCAAAGCCAACGCTAAGCTGAATTTCGCCCGAAACCAGCTCAATCGAGTCGCCCTCGCGCAGGACTGCCCCAACGGCGAGCGTCTCGCCCCGCCAAACTGCCTTCTTTTCGGCGGCAAACGTAGCTACTGGGGCGGGCGGCCTAGAAAAAGCTCTCGCAGGAACTACCGCCGCCATCGCAGGACCACTCCCACCGTCAACGATACCTACCGTCTTCGCCGCCTCCTTACTCTCAAATAGGAAAGGCAATCCGACGACGATTGCCACTGTCACGGCAATCGCCGACAAGTAGGCCCAGGGCTGAGACCGTAGTGGAACGGTCGAATTGACGGACTTTACTTCGGCGGACACCGTGCCTTCACCGTGACCGCGCGCCAACTCGGTGATTCGCGAGATTGCCTGCTCAGACGCGGCGGCTGCCGCGGCTTCCCTATTCAACACCAGATGGATGGCTGAAGCTTGAAGCACTACCTCGCAATACTCGGATCCATGCTCAGCCAAGAGCGCGTTTATCTCCACGTTGTCTGCTTCCGTTAGCGCGCCATCCCAGCCGCGACTAAGCAACTCGATCAAACGATTGGCAACTGTTTCCGAAACGTCCACTAAATACCCTCCTGCGAGAGAGTACGTTGTACGCAAGCGTACAGAGATTTCCTCACCCGACTGATCGCTTGATAGATGGCCCCAACGGTGCGGCCCTCTTCTTTCGCGATGGAGTTAAAGTCGCGATTGGGCGCGTAGCATCGGTCGACCAGCTTTTGGTCTCGATCCGACAGTTTTTTTACACAAGTCGTCAACGCTTCCGCAACATCGCTGTTTGACGTCCGTTTGGCCTTATGAACTTCAGCAATCGCGTCGAGAACCTCTTCGCTGAACGTGATCGCAGCCCGCTTGCGCGACCGGAGAAAATCACGCGCCACATTGTGTGCAACCGTAGTCGCCCAAGCTGGAAAGTTGGTCCCTATCTCGAAGGTATCAAACTTTTCCCACAGCACGATGGCGACCTGCTGGTACACGTCCTCCGCATCGGCGTGATGCTGCACAAGCGAGTAAATGAACCCGAACAGGTCACCGTGGCATTCGGCCAACAACGCGCCAAATGTCTCGACACGACTGTCCTTGAACGCGTCGCTACCCGACAGGCAATCATCAGCCGATGCAAATTGCATCATGCTTGCGACTCCCCGTTTGGCCATCTCTTCCTTCATTGCGTCAAACCAATCTACGTTTCTTCACGAAAATGCATGACCGGACAGTCCATTCCACCCGGCTACCCGCGTTGGCACACGCGGATCACACCAATCTATGGGATTAGTCGCCAGTTTCTGACATGAATTAAGACAAAAAGATTCCGGATTCTTGTCACGATCGCACGTTAACGCCTACTTGATTGCCAAATTACCGCTCGGCAAATCACGAACGTTCCTGGCATCATGCACGTTGTGGGCGGCGAGGATGTCCTTGAATGGCACGGCGAAGTCGACGCCAGCAACCAAGTCGGTCTTGGTTTCGAGATCTTGCAACGTGCCCTCAAATGGGTCATCAGTTCGTCCTATACGGACAAATCATGACCAGGAAGAGCTTGACGCGATTGAGCTGCGACAAGGGTCGCTGAAGAGTCAGCCGTGAAAGATCGTCGTGGTTAACGCCATAACTGCCAGTTCGTCCCGCGAGACCTACGGCGAGTTTGCTGAGGAAGTTCTCTTCGGCGAGAACACCTACAAGCAAGCATTCAACTAGTCGGAATTCATCAGGTAGGCAAACAGGTCAATCAGTTCGCTATCCGAGAGTTCTCGAAGCAGACCGACCGGCATCATCGAAACCGAAGCGATTTCTGTCGATTCGATACTCGCTTTTGATATCACTACTGGCTTGTCCTCACCGGCAATACGTAGCATTAGTTCGCTTTCCGTTTCTCGAGCTGGAATACCACTATAGACTCGGCCCTCATTAGTGAGCACCAGATGCATCTTGTACGCGTCTTGAATGACAGCGCTAGGGGTCAGTATGTTGCCGAGCAAGTATTCAAGATTTCCTCGGTTTGCGCCAGTAATGTCTGGTCCGATGTTACCACCTTGACCATACAGCTTATGGCAGGTCAAACATGTGCGCTTGAAAATTTGCTCACCGTGATCGCGACTTGCGGCCGAGATGGCCTCACTCGTCAGTAGCTCGCGATACCTGCTAAAGTCTGCTCGTTGGTCGTCCGATGGTGCATCCAGCGGTCCCCAAACGTCGATAAATTGACCTCCGACCACGCGCCGCAAGAGTCGGGCGACGTAGGCGGGGATGTCTCGACGGGGAACCTCGCCGCGCTCGATCGCTTTCGTAAGCAATAGGCCGTAGCTCTGTCGCGAAGAAAGCGAGTGGATCGCATCCAGCTTTTCCTCACTCTTGAGACTGGGATAAATCTCGATCAGCCTAGTCGCCAAGCCAGCATCATCGTAAGCAGCGATCGCCTGAATCGCGTCACGGCGCAACCGATCATCTCTGAGCAATTCAATCAGCATGCGTTCCAGTTCGGGATGCTTGCGCCGTGAAAGCTGGCGTACTGCGGTGCGGCGAGCCGCGATGTCTGCATCGTTGTCACGCAAGTTGTTCAGCATTGCTGATGCAGCATCGGTGTCGCCGAATTGTTGGGCTAACTCCAGGGCAATTTGAGCAGTGGTTCGTTCGTCTGCCTGCAAAACCGCATAGGTTTTCTGCCACGATGACGGCGGTGTCACGTCATGTTTCCCTGCCAAGGAATCACGCATGCCCAGTAGCAAGTTGTGGCGCGCGGTTGGATGCTCTCGAATCGCTTCCAACAGCAAGTCCAACTCGTTGGCGTCGCTCAAGCGGCGTGCAATGTTCTGCGCAATACGAGGAATCTTGCTCGACACGGCGAGCTCGATTGCCCGTGTTGGGTCGTTTGGAATATCTGGCTCGATGCCAAACCACAACATTTTGGGAATATTATGATCACCAACGTCTTCACTATGCTCGACGAGTTCAGCTGCGATTGTCCAGCGTTGTTCCACATCCATTCGCTGCAACGCGGATGCTAGGTAAAGCCGGACGACGGGCGATCGGTCTTGTTGGGCCATTCTTACGAAACGTGCAAACGCATCTTTCGATAGTCGCTTATCTTCGCAGAGAAGTTGAATTGCCCAAGCGCGCACGTACTCATCCGGATCGTCGAGACTTCGCAGCAACACCTCGAGGTTCAGGCCATTAGTTATGTGCAGTGCCCACAGTGCACGCAGCCGAACATCAACGTTACTGTGCGCGTTAAACAACTTACTAAGTGCGCTATGGCACTCCGGCTCGATCGACTGGTTGGTAGCTCGCTCGTGCAAAATGATGCGGGCTCGTCTGGCGTGCCATGCACTGTCGCTCGTTTGCAACGCAACTAGGTCTCCGTCGGACATCTGCCTCAGATCGGAATAGCGTCCCTCCCACGATTTCGCGTCGGACTTCGTTGGCGCGATGCGAAAGACCCGACCTGTGTCCTTGTTCAACACGTCAGCGCCACAGATATCGGCATCGTGCCAGTCGAGAACGAAGATCGATCCGTCGGGCCCAATCTCAACGCCGAAACCAACCCATTGCGCATTGTTGGCGTGAACAAAGTCCTCGCCGTGTCGTCCAACGAATCCCGATCCACTGCGCTCGAGTCGGTCAGCGAGCACCGCGTGCTCGTGGATATTCGCCATAAATATCTGCCCACGAAAGTGACCTGGAAACGCATCCGACAAATAAATCCTGGCCCCGCCATGTGCTGAGCGATGACGATGGTCGGCAATCGTGCGAATGTCGTTGTATACGTAAGGGCTGAAGTGCTGGCCACCCTGCCGATGGTAGATTCCGCCCGGAATCACGTGCCAGAGGTGTGGGATCACACAAGCGGTAATGAAAAGTTGCCCCTTTGCGTCGTAGTCGATTCCCCACGGGTTACTAAAGCCGTGAGCGACCACCTCGAATCGGTCCTTCGTGGGATGATAACGCCAGACACCGCCATTCAACTCGACGGTCGGACCTTCGTAGCTCAGATCTTCCGGGAAGCCCTGTCCTTCGTGCGGAACATACTTGGGGTTGCCAGGCTTACCGACTTTTGAATTCGTGGCAAAGCCCTGGCACCCGTACAACCAGCCGTCTGGCCCCCAATGCAAGTTGTTGATCGTTTCGTGTCGGTCGCGAATGCCCCAACCGGTCAGTAGCACTTCGATATCTTCCCAATCGGCTTTGTCGTCATTGTTGCGGTCCGGGATGAAGAGCAGGTTTGGCGGTGCTCCCAGCCAGAGTCCACCGAAGCCGACAGCAATCGCCGCTGGAAAGGGAATGCCTTCCAGAAACACTTTGCGGCTGTCGGCAACGCCATCGCGATCGGTATCTTCAAGAATCAGAATCCGACTATCACCCGAGTTGGCAAAACCCTTTCCTCGGTTCTCGTAGTCGCGGTTTTCGGCAATCCAGAGCCTCCCACGATCATCCCAACAAAACCCCATCGGCTGCGTGATCATTGGTTCCGCAGCCCATACGTTGACTTCAAACCCCTCACGCGGTGTCATTGCCTCAGCTGCTTGCTGCGGTGTGAGGAACTCGGCCGCTCGGCCTTCTTTTCTCGCCAAATTCCAAAGTACGCCGGTATACGACTGCCCGCTGAATTTGCTCCACGCTTCGGTAAGATTGAGGTCCCTGGTAGCGCCGGTGTAGACGCGCAGCTGGAATTTCAGCACCGCCTCTTCGCCTTTTTCAATCGTCCAATCGCCAGACCGCGACAACGCCGGTCCCACTCCGAACTGGCCATCCACCCGCCAAGCTTGCGGAAACCCTCGATTCTTCGGGTGGTCCAGGATGGCAATGTGCGCTAAGTCGTCGCGTCCGTCGACTTGCACGCCTAGATCCAGCCAAGGTGCGCGCTTACCTTCAGCATCGCTACCACGGTGCCTGGCCGCGTTGATGACCTCAGCTGGCATTCCCTGTCGCCATGGCATGCGAATAAACAACCCACCGTAGTCGTACTTTCCGATGGTGACTTTTGTTCTGGCGGCCCCGGTCCATTGCAGATCGAGGACGTAAGCGTCACCTTCATGGCGCATCGTCCAAACTTGGGTCTCGGTCAGGACTGGTTCACCTTGTTCGTCGAGTAAATCGTAAACGGTTTGCCATTGAACGTAATCCTTATCTCCGGCGCTTTCTCTCCTAAGCACCTTCAGCGACACGCGCCGCCAATAGTCTCCTTTGGGATGATGGAAATAGTCACGTCCGTTCACTCTGGTGAATCCCCAGTAGATTCCCGTTTGATGAGGATGATGCGAGGGACTGTTCTGAGTGAGCACGCCTTTTCCATCTGGCGCTACCAATGGATGGAGGAATGGGCGCTGGTCAGGTTTGGCGTGTTGGGTGACGATTGGCTCCGCCGAGGCGGCATCGAATACCTCAATCATGTGTGCGTGGTCGTCGGTCTGTATCTTCAACGAACCCGCGTTGGCAGAGGACTGATCTGCTACGAGGCAGCAAAGAATCAAGTGCGAGAAGAAAACCAGTCTGTACGATCGCGGACAAGCAAGCATGGGACAACCGAGAGCGAGATTCGAAGCAGTTCGTTGGGAAGCAATCATTTCAACGTGAACTCAGGCAGATGAACGATTTCTCCACCTTTCAGTGCAGACTGATGTGCGCAAATACCTACGCATGTCCAGTTGGCGCTGGTAGTCGCGTTGGGCCAAGGATCGCGACCCTCTAGTAACGCACTCAGGAATTCGTGGACCATGTGCGGATGAGAGCCTCCGTGGCCGCCGCCCTGAATAAATGAGAGGTGGTCGGCGTCTTCAATCGTTTGGGTGAACTTCCGGATTGGTTCTGGAAGTAAATGAGCAAAATCGGGGACGATCACCCGCTGCGGTATCTGCGGCTCTGGTTTCTTCGCCGTGTGTAACACATGCTCTTCGCCCTCAATCAAGGTCCACTCAAAACTCTTTTTTGATCCGTAGACATCAAAACTCTCACGGTACTGGCGAGCTGTATCGTACAGTGCCCTCCAAAGGTGCGCTGCAACGTCACGGTCCGCTACTTTGACGTGGCAGGATTCGACAGCAAACGAGCAGCCCGATTTTTCGCGGATGTCGTCTCGGACGCTGCCGGACCCCAAACAAGTCACGTACTCGGCCCGTCCGTTGACGATGCCCAGCACGGGGCTGACCACGTGGGTAGCATAGTGCATCGGCACCATTCGCTCCCAATAGTCGGGCCAGCCGTCCATGTCTTGCGGATGTGACGCCTGCATGTATTGGATATCGCCCAGTTCGCCATTTTCATACATTTCCTTCAGAAACAGAAACTCGCGGCTGTAGACGACCGTCTCGGCCATCATGTATTTGAGTTCAGTTTCCTCGACCACTTCACAGATCTGTCGACACTCGTCAATGGTCGTTGCCATCGGGACCGTACACAAGACATGCTTACCGGCCTTGAGGGCTTCGATTGACATCCAGGCATGATCACCGATGGGACTGTTGATATGCACCAAATCAATTTGGGAATCGGATAGCAGATCCTCGTACTTCGGATATCTCCGACTGACCCCAAGCGCATCGCCGAGCTTGTTCAGTTCGTTCTCGTCGCGGCGACAGATCGCTGTCACGTTGGCGTTGGGGTGGTCCTGATAAATTGGCAGGAATTCAGCTCCGAAGCCTAGGCCAACGAGTGCGACTCGAAACTGTCGTTCGTGTGAGCTTTCAGATGAGGGGTGCGTCATTACTCGATTTCTCCGTGTGCAGCGACCCACTAATGAAGATGCTTTATTGGTTCGCCCGACCCACGAACCTAGGTGCCGCCAGCGTGTAGACGAGCGAAAACTCGCTCGGCCGACTGCGTAGATGAGTGTTTGCGTTAATCGTGAGATCTCCTTTATAACTCAAAGAATTCCGCATCGTCAAAGAGCACAGCCTTCATACGCTTCGCAGCCTGTCTCATTCGGAAACTAGGTGCGTCGCGCCCGCAACTGATATGGCGGGCCCGAAAGTCAGAGCTGCAGTCGAACGAACAATCGAACTTCGCCAAGGATTTCGATCCGTCGGATGACCGCCGCCGTCCGCCACTCCAACTAGGCTCGCATACTGCCGTTCGTCAATTTCATGGGCACCGTTTCGACTGTACTCCCGTAATCTGGGTAAGCCCAGAGAACTTTCAGGTGATCCCTGTGGTGCAAAAACAGGAAATAGATTGGACATAGATCAGAAATTGCTACAATAATTTGCAGTCTGAAGCGAAGTGTTTCTGCCGTTGGTCACGTTTGCATTTCCGAACGTCGTGCCCGTTCATTCGTCGGAACGCTCAACATACGCATCTAGTCCAATCCGAAATGGAGCAATCCCTTTGTAGCCAAGCCGTCGACGAATAGCATACCAACAAAGCCTGCAAATTCACTGAAGTTGAGGAGAAGAGGTGATGGCAAACAAGACGCAAGGTCTCTGCGCAATAGGATTGGTCCTCAGTATCACCTTGACCGGTGCCTCGGCAATGGCCGAAGATCCGCCGGCAAAAGCGATCAAGTATCACAGTGTCTTGCGCAAGCGCCCGCAGCCAGGCTATCTGTTCGATCGGTTCTACAACGCGTGGCTAGACGAAGCGAGTGCTGATCATCTCGCCGAGTTTCTGTCTCAGCAAACCACGGCCCCAGGCGACAGCGCCGACAAGCTACTCTTAGCATTCTTCTACGCGAAGCAGGGCGACGACCTCCGTGCCATTGAGCAATTTCGCGCCACCCTGGCGAACGACCCCGGTAACGCGGGTGCCTGGTTTCAGAAAGCTGTCGTCGAAGCGCGCACGCTAGACTTTGAGACCGCGCTTTCCGATCTACAGCAAGCCGGCGAAGCGAAGCCTAACGACAAGCTAGCCGTTCGCATCGCAAAACTACAAGGACAGCTGCTGGTTCGGAACCGTCAACGCGACAAGGCGATCAAGATCTGGGAAGACCTGCTCAACGATCGCCCGGCAGACGAGGAACTCGCCGAAGACCTGATCGAGTTGGAAATCAGCGAAGGATTATACGAAGAGGCGACGGCGGCATCGGAGACTCTGCTCGAGCGGACTAAGGATCCCTATCTCAAAGTTGTACGTCGATTGCGGTTGGGCGACATACAGCAGCTAGCGGGCAACCGTGACGAAGCGCTTAAGACCTACCGTTCAACTCTCGAACAAGTCGGACTGGGCTCGTGGCTGGAACGGGAAATCCTCGCTCAGATCGAGCAAGTCTTTCGGCGCGAAGACGACATCAACGGTCTGAAGAAAGAATACAGCCAGTTGCTCGAAGCTTTTCCCAAGCGAATCGGATTGCGTCGCAACTTCGCAGGTATCCTTGCCGAATTGGGTGAAAACGAAGCTGCTGTAAAACAGTTTGAAGAGATTCTCAGGCGGGTTCCTGGCGAACGAAATTATCGCGAATCCTTCATTAGTCTACTGACCAAGGCCGACAAGCTCGACGATGCGACAAAACAACTTGAAGCGCTTGTCGAGCAGCACCCCGACGACTCGGAACTCTACATCCGACTTGCCCAGCTCTATCACAAAGCCGAGCAGTCCGACCAAGCCGCGCAGGTGGTACAAAAATTCATCGATTCGTCCGACAAGAGCGAGTACACCTACCTACGCGCCGCTCGACTGCTTGAGCAATTCGAGATGTTTGATCAGGCAAAGCAAAGCTACCAGCAGTTAGTGGAGTCCGCACCGGAATCAATTGCGGCGAAAGAATCGCAAGCTGCATTTCTGTATCGTCGTGAGGAGAAAGACGCAGCGAAGAAAATTTGGCGCACACTAGCCCAAACAGACGACGTGAACCAGGTTGTCCGCGTGGCGAAAACTGCGATTGCGCGCCAAGAGAACGAACTTGCTTTCGAGCTGCTGGAGAAAGAACATGACCAATTCGCCAAGAATCCGCTCTTCCTCGCTCAACTCGTCAATGTTGCGTTAACGCTAAAAAAATTCGACCAAGCCATTCCCTGGGCCGAGCAGCGCGTCGAACTCGCCGAATCCAGTAACGAATTGGAGAATGCCATCTTGCAGGCGGCCAAAGTGATCGAGCGCGCCGAGCAAGAGGTCCAAGTAATTCAGCGAATGCAGCAACTCCAGCAGCCGAGTGTACCACAGGCGTGCTTGCTGGCAGAGCTGCTCGAGAACTCTGGGGATAGCCAACAGGCAGACGCCGTGCTTGCAGAGTTGGGTGAGCGAGGTGGCTTGCTGGGGATCAGCCAACAGATTCGGCTCGCCAGCGCCCGCCGCGACTGGCAACGAGCCGCCCAAGCAACCAGTGAACTGCTCAAATTGCCAGGCGGTCGCAAGAGCCAGTACGTCCGACGTCTCGTCGAATTCTACCAGCGAGACTTCCGCATCAAAGATGCACTTCGTTGGATCGCGGAATGGAAAAAACTGGCTCCCGGCAACATCTCGCCGTGGCTCACCGAAGCAAAGCTGCTTCGATTGGACGGCAAAGAGGACGACGCAATTGCTGCCTTACGCGCCGCGGCACGCGAGTTCGAAGACAGCTCCGAAGTACGTATTCGACTCGCCCAGCTCTACAGTGAAGCGGGCAAGTTGGGCGACGCGGAGAGAATCTACTGGCAACAATACGAAACTAGCGAAAACCTAGGCGAAAAGCTCCGCTGGGCGGAACAGCTGGCTCGGATTGCAGAACAACAAGGTAAAGTCTCTCAACTGTTGGAGAACTTCAACGAACGCAAACGCACCAATCGCACCTCAATCGTCCCATTGTTGGCGCTCGCGCAAATCCACCGCGTTACGAACAACTATGAGGGTCGCCGGCAGGCGTTGACCGCCGCAACAAAAATCAAGCCCGACGATCTGCAGCTGCTGCTACAAATCGCAAGAATCGAGGAGCAAGAAGGGGACTGGGAACGTGCCCTAGAGACACTCGAGCGCGCCATTCCGTTCGACAAGACAAACCGCACCAAACAGAAAATCGCTCGCTTGCATATCGAGTACGGCAACTCCGAGGACGGTTTCGCGCTACTCTATGAGATCGCCGGCGGCCAACAATCGGACCCTCGAGACATCGAAGCGATCGCGGACGCGATGTGCAGCACGGACGAGTGGGAAAAGGCTGAAGAGTTCTTGCTTGAGCACATCAACGAACACCCACAGGACTACCGTCTGCAGTATCTACTAGCCACGACCCAAGCGGAACAGGATGAAACAACCGCGTCCATGGAGTCGTTTGCGAAGGTACTGGATGCCGAGCAAGAGCTACCGGGCACCAAACCGACCAACACCAACAACTTGCACGCGTATTGGGCAATGATGGCTCCGATTGTTCCACCGGAAACTATGGAAATGATTCAGCTCTCGCAGCTGAAATCCACGATTCTAAGACACCGTCAGAGTGGCCGTGGAGTCGTCCTTTCCGTCAGCGGCACCGGAGGAGCCACGAGCATTTCGATGCCGCGTGATGTCGAGGAAGCGCGACGCTATGCGTTGGTCAACCTACTGTACGCGTCACAGTACCTCGACGACGACGAGCGGACAGACCTAATCTCACTACTGAAGCGGCATGGCGTCGCCGAAGGCGAATTGCTGATCACCGCGTGTGGCGGCGAAACTAGACAGAATGTCGAGCCCAATGTATTGCTCGAGAAGTTCCCCGATAATCAGGCAGCCTTGGCTTACGCACTAGTCATTAGCGGATGGGGACAATCGAACCTCGATGCTGAATTGGCCGCCAATGCGTACAAGGTCTTCGCCGAAAGTCGCCCCTCGCTCGCAATCATGGCGGCTCTCGCTGCAGGAACGCGCGACGAAGAGCATCACGACCTGCTGGCCGAGGCCTCCCGCATGATGGAGGACATCGAGCAGCCGAATATGATGTTGGTGATGAGTCTGTGCGCACAGCTAGGGGGAATGCCTGGTCGATCACAGTCGACGTTACCAGAAGAATACCGCGAGCGTCTTAGCGACCAGCTATTGACCTGGTATCCGACGCTAAAAGGCAACAATCCTTATGGGCCGTGGGCGTTCAGATATGTCGTCAATGCGCTGCGTGGCAACGATACTCCCAACGATTATCTGGCGTTCCTCGACGATGAGGCCGCGCGTTGGCGTATGCGGCCAAACCGGCGCAGCAACCAGCAGAACAATCCGTTTGGAAGCAGGCAGAATCAGTTTCTGCAGGTACCGACTTGGCCACCGACCATGCTGGCAGACTTCTCAGGTATGTTGTTGCAAACCATCGGCGCAGGGGGACAACAGTTCGATCCGTTCGGTGAGCAGATAGTCATCAACTGGGAAGACGATGCGTACCGCAACAGTTTGAATCAAGTTAAAGACCCAATACTCAAAATCTTATTGCTCGCTCAAATCGATGAATCCGATGATGAGATCGAGCAAATACTAGACAAACTGATCGCGGCGGAAACGCCCACGCTTGATGCCTTGCTGGTGAGCGCGGCCTGGCAAGCAGAAGCGGGCAGGCATAGAGCTGCTTCGCAATCCCTGCAAAAAGCGAGGTATCTGCCGATGACTCGTGATGTCCGGCGGCTTGTCGATTCGTCGCTAGTTGCATTGGCGACCGAATACCAATCCGAGAACACAGGCGGGGAAGATAGCGAGGTCGAACCCAAGGACGAAGTCATCGAGGCCGGCAAACTCGCTGCGCTACGCCTGCGGCACAATCGGCTCCAATCCGACCAGCGAATTCAACTCATCGCGGCCCTGGAAGAACTCGGACTCAGCAAAGAGGCGGACAAACTCGACAAAGAGCAGTCGCTGGCCGCGAATGCAAGTTCGAGGGGTGTGAGTCGGTCTGTGTACATCGGCAGTAGTCGGCAGCCAAAAGATCGCATTCAAAAGCTCCTTGACAGTGGCAAACGTGAGACAGCCGCGAAGGCACTCTCCAACGAACTGATGGGACTCGTTCGACAAGCTGCCTCGATGGGTGTCAACGCTTATCACTATCAGTATCAGTTCGACCAGTTTCGTGAAAAAGTCGCCAACTACAGCATCACCGATGAGGTGCTCAACACACTCGATCCGGGAGAATCCAAGAACTTCCGCAAAATCGGTGACTTCGCGCTGGCGAACGAAGTCCTTGGTCGCAAGGCAAACGCCATTGACAACTACCGTCGAGCACTCGAACTGCGCGAGAATCAAGATGCGTACCGCGCCAAGTTGATCTTCCTGCTGGCACCAGATGATATGGATGCTGCGGCCGAACTCTTTGAGGGGTTTGGAAAGCAGGGCGTCACGCTCATCGCTTCGGAGATCGCCGCCAGGATGCAGCACCACAACAAACCGATCGGTGACAGACTCGACGCGATGGCGGTCGCGGTGCGATACGTCGAAGAACAATCAGATGCGGGGGCCACCGACCTCAGTTGGATTGAGAACCTCTGTCAATTGCTGGCGCAACAAATGCACCAGAACTCGGGCTACGTCCCACCGTTGTACCAGCCAAAGTCGGCATCAAACTCGGGTCGTCGCGGAGTCAGCCAAGACGTGATTGCTCGCCGCGACGCGATGCACGATCGTCTTTGCCGAGAGATGCTCAAGCACGAATCACTGGCAGCACAGGGCTTTACGCACCTACTCGCAGCCGCGACCGCGAAAGAGGAAGTCGGCGATGAATTTGTCGATCTCGCTGCTGACGCCCTGATGGTCAAGCCTCCCGAGAAGAGCAAGTCGAATCAACATAATCCAATACGACAAATGATCCACTACAGTCGCAACGCGCAGAACGTGCCAATGCGGTCGCCTGCTGAGTACCTCGTACGGCATTCGTACCGAACGAAGGATTGGACATTGCTTGACGAAACAGTCCTCCCCGCGATGGACCATCCTGAACAGAAACAGCAGGTCGAGCAGATCGAGCGGCTACGGCACCTTTACGAGTGTCCAGTGGATGAGTTTTTCGAAGTAGCCAAGTCGCATACCCGCAAAGCAAATCGCTCACGGGCACAAATGCCAACCCACAGCGGGCAAGATGCGGTGTCATTGGTGATCGATGCCTGGAGCGACCGCGAGATTGATGTCGACCTATTGCCGATTTTGGAAGACGCAGCCACAAAAGCTGTGAAGACGCCCAACTACTATCAGGCGCCGGGCTTTTTCGTTCGATACACGGAAGCACTAGGACGCAAGAAACAACTAGGTATTCTCGAGGAGTGGCTCGAAGTGCTGGCGGAGCTTCATGTCGGACCGAAGAGCAAACGCGCGGACATGATAAAAAAACATTATAGCCGGCGGAACATTCAGTGGAATACGCCAAACGGCTTAATGTACGTGTATGGCCAGCTACTTGAGCAACTGCTGCGACATCCCGACTTGGTGTTGCCGACAATGCGTTTCATCTATGAGGCAGAAGTCAGTGGAATTGCCCAGAATACCCAACATTACGGCTACCAGGGACTTCAGACCTTGTTTGAACGCGACGCTGCTGAAATCGTAGCTGCGTTGCGGGGCACCCATCTAGTCAACGACGTCGACAACTTCGATCCTTACGCGCAGTCAAGCGGCTCGAATTCCACGTCCGGCATTTCGTTGGTTGGATCACGCATCAGTCAACTCAAAGAAGCCAAGCGCAGAGAGTTGGTCAAGCTGATCGAACAATCGGGCGAAGAGAACTTCGGAATCCAACTCTTGTCCGCGTTAAGCTCCGATGCTGAGGCACAGAACAAACTGCTCGAGTCGATAGGCGACCGCATCGAGCAGTTGCAAACGCTCGACGAAGAACAGCAGGCGAAAGTCGCCGCCGGCATGCAGGCAATCACGCATGCCATGACGCGACGCAAGAGCTACACGAAAATGTCACCGCAGATGCAACGTGCCCTCGATTGGATCAACGGCAAACGTGCCGAGGGCGCGAAGTCGATGATCGAGCAAGCCTTGAAGGCGAAGCGTTTGGAAGATCTCAAAATCGAGTATCACAACGCTGATGAGTGGCTCTCCAAACATCTGCAGCCTTTGGCTGAGCACTCTCCCGAAAAGGCGGCTGAAGTGTTTTTTAGGATCGTCGATCTCGTTGAAGATAGCCAGCGTCGATCGCAGAACTACTATTACTACGGTGACGAGTCCCTCGCCGGCGGGCTGCTGGGTCGTATGTTCAACTATAGTGGTCGGCAGCGTTCACTTGATGCACCACGCTTAGGTCTGGAAGTGCTGCTTCACGAGCGCGGCGAGGAGGTGCAGTTACCTCGGTGGGGTGTCAGTCGATTCACCGAGTCGATCCGCAATGCGTACATTCAATCCCGGCCGAAGCGCACCAAGGAGGCGAAGGTCGATCGAAAACAAGAGACCGCAACTCAAGTTGAGCGTTGGATTGAGGCACTCGCCGAGTCGTTTGGAGATCGACCATCGACAATTTACGCACCTGCGTACATGAATGTCTTTCAGCAGATCGACAAGAACTCAAGACAAGATGTTCTCAGTCTGATCCGAGACAAGTCGGAAGGCGACGAGCATCCAGATCTTGCCAAGGAACTGCTCGCCGCCGCCGAGTTGCTGTATGCGGAAGAGTCGAGCAACAAAAAGTCCGACGGCCGAGCCGACACCGCCCCATATCATCAACACTACCTCACCGCAATCAACGACGAGTCTAAGCCACTCACCTGGCGGCTGGCCATAGCGCAAACTCTCTACGACAAGCAAGGGCAGCGGCTACCCCAGGAAGTCGTCGAAGCCACAGCCAACGCAGTCATGTTGGCGTTACGAGGGAAAACTCCCATCGACAGTAACCAGCAACGAAGTCTCGTTCGTAATCTGCTCGATTTGAGCGAGTCAGATGCCGAACTGCCTGAGACACTTCTAAACGATTTTGCTGCTGACTGGGCGAAACGCTACTTGTCGTCGAAATCATCGCAGTCGCGTAGTCGACCTGGCGTCAACCTCTATCGCATGAACGATCAGACGATGGTCACCTTGATGCTGAAGATGTACTTCCAACTCGGCGACGAATCTGCGGTCAACAAACTACTCCGCATTTACGAGAATTCGCTCAGTTATCGTCCTGATGCTATCGGTCTGCTTGTGAGAGCGGGAAAGACCGACCGGGCCGCCCAGTTGGTGCGCCGCGGCTGGCAGAATTGCAATTTCTCCGCCGTCAGTTCTGGCCTAGCATTTTACGACACGGCCACTCAAGAGAAGCTCCCCGAGTTGTATGAGCGTATCAAAGATGACGATCTACGTTACTTTACGAAAGGCCTGATGATCTGTTTGAGTGACCCCAAACCAAAGCCGGAGAAAGACTTTGTCGAGCGCAAAGAGCGGCAGGCTAAGTTCGCCGAGCGGTTCAGCGATGTCAAATTTAGATCAAACGATATGAAGAAGAGAACGCTCTTATTGTTGGCATCACGAGGCACTGTACCCCAACCAGTCGCCGATTCCCTACAGGAAGAAGCGGAGAAGTCGGACCTGCGACGTGCAGCCCAGGCGAATCAGAACAGTTTTCACAAGTCTGAGGCGATTGTAATGGCTTACGTGAGATACGCTCTTGGCCAAGGCAATACTCAACCCGCCGTCGATGTGCTTTCGAGGTTGCTCGAAGCGGACGAGATCGACAACTGGCAGATCAACAACGCGATCAACTCCATCAGCCGTGAAGTGTTCGGGAAACTCCGCGACAAGAACATCGAGTGGACGCCCGAAGCTTATGCAGCGCTACTGCCACCCACGAAAAAAATGGTCACAGCGACAGAGAATCGTTACCTTCACCAACGTGACCAAGCACATGCCATCACTCTGGTTGCACACGTACTCGGCAATCAAACCGACGAGTTTCTGAAGTGGACGAAAGAATGGAATGAGGATCAGAGGAAAGAGATTGGTCGCTACAGTGTCAATGACTCCTGCTTCGAAATCCTCGCCAGGTCTCAAGGCAAACCAACGGGCGACAACCTTACCGCCCGCCTAGAATTAGCCCAGAACGTCATAAAGCTTCTCGACGCTGCTGGTTGGCTTAACTTTAGCAGCAATCTGGACACGCAGGTAAGAAACAAAGATCTATTTGGCCAATTCGTCAGACACAAGTTGCTGACCAAACAAGAACTTCTCGAACACGGACCAGAAATCGCCGACACTGATTCTGCCGATGGCAAGATTTGGGCGAGTTTGGCACTCATGCAGCAGAATGCCAAAAAGTGGCAAGCGGCGTCCGCGTCTTGGCGGCAGGTTGCCAATCTACGGCCCGCCGACGAAATCGAGCAGCGACAACGGGCTCATATCAATGCAGTCGAGGCGCTGCGACGCGGAGGCGAGTTCGAGGCAGCCAGCGATGCCTTGGCAGAGTTGGATTCGCAGAAAGTTCACGCGAAACTGAAAGAACCGCTCGCAAAGCTTAGGAAGCAGCTTACCGAGGCGCTCAATTCCGAAGTCCCCGACGATACCGCCAGCGACGACGGACCTGACAATCCGAAAGCGGCCAAAACATCGCGTGAAACCGATAGCAATAGCGACCAAGTCAACAAAAAGAAGCAACCAACCACTGATGATCAAGCATTGGCCTTGCCGCCACAACCGTTCATAATCAAATTCGCTGACCACCTGCCTACCCCCGTGGGAGTTTCCAGTCATGTCGAAGCCTAGCTCTGCAAGGAAGATGTCACATCAGACAAGCACCGATGGGACTGAGCTTATTGGTGATTTCCTACAGTCGATTCGCCAACGCCTAGGGCTAAGGGCCCTGCTACAAGTGACCGTGTGGACCACACTAGTTGCGGGCAGTGTGATGTTGCTGATCGCAATGTCCTACGTTTTGCGAGGACATTCGGTCGATCGCCAATGGTATCTGTGGGTTGCAGTCCTAGGCGTGGTCGCTGGAGTCATTGCCGCATTCACTCGTCGTGCCTCGGTCGATGGTGCCGCTACATTTGCCGATCATTTCTTCGGGCTCAAGGATTTGCTGATCACTTGCTTGCATGCGGGACGCTCAGGTCGGAGCGATGGCTTCTACGCGTTGCAAGCGGAGCAGGCCGCCGACCGTGTGCAACAGCTCGACCCGCAAGCGATCGATTGTCGTCCTCCGCGGCGTCAGTTGTGGCTGGCGATTGCGATCGCGTCGTTGTCACTGCTGTTAGCCTTCAAACAGCCTAGCGAGGCAGTGCAAACTCAACTCGATCTCGAGACCACGATGCTTGTCGAAACGGAGCGCATGAATCAGGAACTAGAGGACCTGGTCGACGAGTTGGAGAAGTCGAGCGACGACGAGGAAGAGCGCGAATTGCTCGATCCGGATCGACTTCGCGAAATGGTCGAAGAGTTGCGCAAGACTAAAGACTACAAAGAGGCTTTGCGGCAGTATGCGAAGCTGGAACAGCAATTGGAAAAGGCTCGCCACAAACTAGAACAACGCCGCGATGAGCAGTTGCTCGCGCGCGCCGCGAAGGAACTGGAGAAGGCCGAAGAAACCAAGTCGCTGGCTGAACGGCTCCAACAGAAGAAGTTTCAGGAAGCCGGCGAGCAACTCAGCAAATGGAAACCGACCGAGTCAAAGCCGTGGAACCAACAGCGTCGCGAACTAGCTCGTCTGAAGGCGGCCGCGCAGCGAATGGCAGCAGCAGCGCGAAACAGCCGACAGGGCACTTCGTCTTCACATAATCCAAACTCGGCCAGCAAGCAGAGTGCCTCGGTATCAGCCGCTGGCAAGAGTAGTGGCGGCTCCGGGCAAGCGAGCGGCACTGCAAGTAGCGACGGCGGCGGAGATCTGGCAGAGGCGATCGAGCAGTTGGCCGAGTCACTCAAAGAGTGGGACGAAGCACTGGAAGAATGTGCAAGCCAAGAGAAACGGGAAGGGCAGTGCGACGCGAAATCGGCCGGCCAGTGTAAGGCGTGTGCAAGTAGTGCCAATAGCAATCTAAGCAAGCTGAGCAAATATCTCCGCAAGATGACCATCAAACGCCGCGCTAATCAGAAACTGAGCAAGCTTTGTAAGGCCTGCAGCCAATGCCAGGGGGGACTGGGTCAGTGTGCCGGGAACGGTCCGAACCCGGGCGGCAAGAAGGCTGGCTGGGGATCCAACGAATCGCGCCGTGATGTGCGTGAGGAACTCTACGACAACGGTCAGACAGCCTCACTCACTGGAATTAAAGGGCAGGGCCCGTCTCAGACAACCGTCGAGTCGGCGGACGAAGGCACTGGGGTTTCGACCCGACGCACAGTCGAACGCGAACGACAGTTCCGGCGGCAGTTCGAGTCGTTTGTCAGTCGCGAAGACGTGCCCGCCGAGGTCAAATCGGGGGTCAAACGTTACTTCCAATTCATTCATCAAATCGATGAGACGCAACCGACCCTCACTGACTCAGCCGAGTAGGAACAGCCATGACGTTAACTGCCGAAGCCGCACACCAGTCGGCGGAAGATTTTGTCACCACTTTTCATCGCATACGCGAGGAAGTCAGCAAGTTCATCGTCGGCCAGCAATCGCTCATGGAAGATGTGTTGCTGGCGATCCTCTGCGGCGGTCATGTGCTGCTGGAAGGCGTCCCCGGGCTCGGCAAGACGGCACTGGTCCACACGATCAGCGACGCGCTTCATCTTGACTTTCGACGCATTCAGTTCACGCCCGACCTGCTACCCGCCGACATCGTCGGTACGCAAGTGCTGATGGACCGAGACGGTAGCAAAGTTTTGGAGTTTCAGCAGGGACCGGTGTTCTGCAACATCCTTCTCGCCGACGAAATCAATCGCGCCACGCCAAAAACACAGTCGGCATTGCTCGAGACGATGCAAGAACGCAGTGTGACCGTCGCGGGCGAGACGCATCCGCTCGATTCGCCGTTCTTCGTGCTCGCCACGCAGAATCCCATCGAACAAGACGGTACTTTTCCGCTCCCCGAAGCGCAGCTTGATCGATTCTTTTTCAAGTTGCTCGTCGATATGCCGACTCACGATGAGTTCTCGGAAATCCTCAATCGCACCGGCGGCAACCAGCAGCCGACCATCGAACCCGTCGCGAGCGGCGACGACATGCACCGCTTGGGCCATACACTCCGCGAAGTACCCATCGACGAAACCGTGCAGGACTACCTCGTGCGTATCGTGCGAGCCACGCACCCAGAAAATGAGCATGCACCCGAACCGGTGAAGAAGTTTGTGCGTCACGGCGCTTCTCCACGTGGGGCTCAAGCGATGTTGGCTGCCTGCCGCGGCCGAGCACTGTTGGACGGTCGCTACCACGTCGCGCGCGAAGATGTCGCAGCCGTTGCCGTACCAGCGCTACGTCACCGCCTGATTCTCAGCTTCGAAGGGGAAGCCGAAGGGATTCGCAGTGACGGCGTGATTCAAAGCGTCATTGAGCATCTCGATTGACGCCCTACCCGCGACGGGCAACTGCCACTGCCCGGCCGAGCCGATCTCTCACTTCGCTAGCGAAGCCCGCCATGCTCACTGATCCCGAATTCATTCGCCGCCTCGATTCACTCTATTTGCTGGCGCGCAAAGTATTGGGCGGAACACTTCAAGCAGATCGCAAGAGCACGCGCAAGGGGACCGGAATCACGTTCGCGGACTACTCCGAGTATTACTACGGTGCCGACTTTCGTGCGATCGATTGGCGAGTGTATGCTCGCTTTGAATCGCTAATGATCAAACTGTTTGAATTGGAAGAAGACGCCACTATCTATCTGCTCGTGGATTGCAGCCGCTCGATGGAGAGCAAGTTCCTGTATACCAGGCAGTTGGCGGCAGCACTGGGCTACATCGCACTCAACTGTCTCGATCGGCTGGCCGTTTATCAGATTGGCGAGACTCTCCAGCCCCTGCTCAATGTCTGCCGGGGCCGGGGCAAAGTGCTTGAGTTATTGCGATCGCTTGAAAATGCGGAAACAATCGCCGGCGACACCCAATTCAACAGTTGCTGCCGTTTGTTTCAAGCACGACGCTCGCGACGCGGTGTAGTCGTCGTGCTGTCGGACTTCCTGTTCCCGGACGGGTTCGACGAAGGACTGAAATTCCTGCGATTCAACCGACACGACGTCTATTGCTTGCAAATCCAGAACGAAGACGATACGCGCTGCATGTGGAAAGGAGACGTCGAACTCGCGTGCGTCGAGACCGACGCTCGACAGCGAGTAACCATTTCGCCGCGCGAAGTGCGGCTCTACGAGCAAGCGGTCGTCGAATGGAATGAAAACCTACGTCAGGCCTGCGCACGTCAGGGCATAGGCCTCGCCTCGACCTCGACAGAACCGTCGTTCGAGTCCGTGATACAGGATATCCTCCGACGCGGAGGACTGGTCGCGTGACGTTCGCCAGCCCGATCTTCTTCTGGTCGTTTCTAGCTTTAGCGCCGCTGATTGCCATCTACCTGCTGAAAGTGCGTCCGCGCCGCAAACCGACAACGGCATTCTTTCTGTGGGAAAAGATCTTTCAGGAAAAACGTGCTAGCAGCTTGATGCACCGCCTGCGTGATTTGCTTTCGCTGCTGATGATGGCTCTGGCTTTCTGTGCAGTATGTTTGGCACTCGCTCAACCGCGTTGGACGAACGACAATCGCAAGGATTTGCTGTTGATCATCGACAACAGTGCTTCGATGAGCGCACAAGAAGGGCTCTCGACGCGTTTGGAACAGGCCAAGAGTCGCGCTGCCCAAATTGCCCAAGGCCTGGACGGTACGCAACGGGCCGCGGTCGCAACGGTTGCACGTGACTTGCGGTACGTCTCGCACTTGACCGATAACCCGCGCGAACTCGTCGCGGCAATTGAGGCGATCCAACCGAGCGACGAGGCGCTACAACCGCAATCCCTACCGTTGGTCGATGAGAATCGGCAATTCACCGGTGACTACCGCTTATTGCTGTTAAGCGACGGATGCTTCGACAGAGATGCTGCGCCGACAGGCTTCGAGCTGATCAAAATCGGCCAACCCCAGAAGAATATTGGTCTGGTTGCCGCCGACTTACAATATGTGCCCGGTGGCCAACTGCAAATGAGTTGCTACTTTCAGGTCGCTTCAAGTTTCACTGAGGGCGTTGACGTCGACTTGCTCCTATCGCGCGAGAATGGCGACACGACACAATTGGTTAAAGTCATCCCGCTGTCCATCGAGCCCGGCATCAACGAGCCCGTAGTTCTGGCGATCGAGAACGCCGAACCCGGACGCTGGATCGCCAAACTCGACATCGAAGACCCGCTCAGCGACGACAACACTGCCTATCTGTGTGCTCGCCGTCCGCCACCGATTCCGATCTCGGTAGAATCAGACGACCAGTTTTTCTTTCAACAATGCGTGCTCGCTTTTTCCGGCGATGCAGGATTGCTGAGCTTGGTCGAGGAAAGCCCAAAGCTGGTGCTCGCAAAGGCACAAAGCAGCGATGCTGAACAGACGATCGTTTTCCAGCCTGCGGGCAATTCAACGTGGTGGAGCGAATTGAGCGATGAGATAGACGATGTGGTGCCGCGCGTACTGATTGAGGATCATCCGCTCATCCGACATTTCGATCCTGCCTCGATCGTTTATTTGGGCGCACGACGACTTCAAGCTCCACCCGGGGCGCAGATACTCGTCGCGAGTGACGACGACGTTCCGCTCATATATGTTGCGAATCAATCTGGCAAGCAGGCAGTCGTCGTGAATATCGATCCTATCGCGGCGGAGCTTTACTTCAGTGCTTGGTTTCCCGTTTTGGTTCATTCGGCCGCACTACATCTGGCCGGTCGAGAAGACCCGCTGTTGGCGACATACACTGCTGGAACCCTCGTGCAGATCCCAGAAGCTGAAGAAGCAACCACATCACAATTAAACGGCCCTCACGACACGAAAACAGAAGTCGTCGGAACAACCTTTGATGGTCTCGACCAGTTGGGCTTCTATCAGATCAAACGAGAGGGCAGTGAGTGGGACATCGGATGTAGCTTGCTCGCGAGGCAGGAGACTTTGCTGGATAACGAGCAGGTCCCAGATACAAGCGAGCCCATCAGCCGTGGATCTTCCCCTGCGCAGTGGCTTACGATTCTCGCGTTGGTGGTCGTGACGGCCGAATCCGTACTCTACCATCGTCGCAAAGTAGGTTAGCCCGAGATGGAGTTACTCACGCTTCGACCGCTGATGTGGCTCGGCACGATTGTGCTAATCGCGATCGGTTTGCGATACAGTCTGGTCGATCGCCCGCGGTGGCAGCAATTCGCATCCGTGGGATTTCGCATCGCCGCGATTGCATTCTTGGTATTTGCCTTGTGCCGTCCGTATTGGCTGGAGCCCCGAGAAGATCTGCACATTGTGTTTTTGGTAGACGTCTCCGAGTCGGTCGACTTGCCGGCGATACAGCGGGCCGTCGACAGTCTCAAGCAATCAATCGAGCAGCTGGCCTCTGGCGACAGCTGGTCGCTATTTGCGGTTGGGTCGACTGTGCGTCCCTTCGAATCACCGGAAGAACTTGCCGAGATGCTCACCAAGTGGGAGTCTGGCGTCACCGACGACCAATTCCGCAGCCAATCTCGACTTGCCGACGCGTTGCTCGAAACGCGCCTCGCATTCGCAGCCGGCAAATCGCGTCGCGTCATCCTCATGAGCGATGGGCAGGAGACCGACAGCGATGTCGCCGCAGCCCTGCGACAACTCGATCAAGAGCAAATCGATGTGCGTTGGCAGAAGCTGGACGCGCTGTCGGAACCTGAAGCTGGCATCGTCTCCGTGACACCTTCGTCGCGTAGCGCTTTTCACGGCGAGGTGGTCCGCATGCAGGTCAAACTCGCAACAAATCGAGCGATGAAAGGTACTCTGCGCTTGGTCCACAAGGGCGTCGCCGTCCAGCAACAGGAGGTGCAACTCAGTCCCGACGCGATCAACGCGACCCACTTCGACGTCGAAATGACCACGCCCGGCGACAGCCGTTGGACAGCCGAATTGTTGCCGGAGCAAGACCATTTCCTGCTAAATAACCAGTCAGCATGTACGGTCGCGGTACGCGGTAAGCCGCGTGTGCTGATCCTGCACCAAGAGCCCCGCGACGTTCGCTCCTTCGCTCGTTCACTCCGCGAGCAAGAAATTGAAGTCGAGGTGCGCGGCGAACTGGGGATGCCAGAAACTCTAGAAAGTGCATTAGCATTCGATGCGATCATGCTCGCCGACCTGCCAGCCACCTCGATGATGCCCCGTCAAATGGACATGCTGAAGCGCTATGTCATCGACTTCGGCGGCGGCCTTATCATGCTGGGTTCGGACAACAGCTTCGGATTAGGCGGCTACTACAAAACGCCCGTCGAAGAGGTGCTACCGCTCGTTTCGCGATTTGAAAAAGAGAAAGAAAAGCCATCGCTTGCGATGATTCTGGTGATAGACAAATCGGGTTCAATGCAGGGCATGCCCATGGCGCTTGCGCGTCAGGCGGCGAAAGCAGCTGTTGAGCTGCTGAGTGCCCGCGATCTGATCGGAGTGATCGGGTTTGATGGCGCGCCGCAAATCGTGAGCGAACTGCGCAGCGCCGCCGAGGCCGACGCGGTGCAAGGTGCCATCGATTCGCTACAAGCCG
Source organism: Bythopirellula sp. (assembly GCA_028285205.1). Taxonomy (GTDB): domain Bacteria; phylum Planctomycetota; class Planctomycetia; order Pirellulales; family Lacipirellulaceae; genus Bythopirellula. Next base: position 64,416 of record JANQQA010000325.1, read on the forward strand.
GCGGAGGTACATACATGTACCCAGCGATGGCCGAAGCAAAGTCGATGCTCGAAACCGCTCCTGCGAAGATTCGTCATATGATCCTGCTCAGCGATGGCCACACGCAAGCTGCCGATCACCATAGTCTCGCGCAAGATGCTGTCGATGCGGGTTTGACCGTTTCGACCGTGGCGCTTGGCGGGGCCGATCGAGAATTGCTGGCAAGCATCGCCGAGATCGGACGCGGGCGCTACTATGAAACTGACGATCCCGCAAACGTTCCGCAGATCTTCACCAAAGAGACAATGCAAGCGTCGAAGTCTGCCATCAAAGAAGATCTGTTTGGTGCGGTGCAAACGGGCGACCATCCGATGCTCGCCGGTTTCGATGAAAGCGATTTGCCGTTCTCGCTCGGGTACGTGATGACCGAAGTCAAACCAACTGCCCAGATGTTGCTTGCCGCCGAGACTGGCGATCCGCTGCTGGCTGTTGGTCGCTACGGACTAGGCACGGGCCTTGCCTACACGAGTGATCTGACCGAACGCTGGGGCGGTGAGTGGTTAGCCTGGGATGGCTGTGGGAAGTTCTGGGCACAAGCGTTGCGCAGCGTGTTGCGGAAAACGGACAACGATAACTTCGAGATCACCCAGTACGTGCAAGACGAACGCTGGCATGTGCAGCTCAAGCGGACTTCAACTGATGGAAGTCCGATCAACGGTATCGATTGGGAGGCGATCGCCGTCGACCAGTACGGCAAGACAGCCCCCGTCGACGTGCGAGAAGTCGGCCTCGGTCGGTACGAACTCGAACAGTCGCTCGTCGGTGAAGAACGACTGTCGCTGCGATTGCTCGATCGCGGGTATGACAAACTCAGCGTGCAGCACTACCTTCGACCCTATCCGGCCGAGTATCAACTAGCACGTAAGCTGCCCGAGGCCGTTAAGAACCTCCCAAGCTTCAATCCCGACGACATCCGGACGGACGTTTCGCCGGTCAGTTATCGAAGGTCGATTTCTCACCTAGCACTTCTCTGCGCGCTCGGCTGTCTGTTGGCTAGCATTTTGCTGCGGCGAATTTAGCCAGACGCGTCCTAATGTTTTGCGGCCGGTAGAGGGGTCAACTAATTCGACATGATCGGACGCGGATGCTCAGAGGACGACCAGACGGACCATCTCTGAGCCGAACATGCCCACTGCGAGAACGAGGATTCCGGCGAAGAGCGTGCTGCAAGCGACAACGAGTCCTACCTGTACGGCAAGCATCGAAGCGATCGCACTTCGTGAGCATCCTATCTTCGTCATCGTCGCAAGCTCGGCGTGTCTGAGTCGAATGGAGAGGGCGAAAACCAACGTCAGTGTCAGTAGCGTGACCAGTGATACTAGGCTAATGCCCGCGATGATGTAGCTGCGTACCATGAGAATGCGCTTCAGCAGCGATTCGATCACTTCGCTGGGTCTGAGAATCTGTACGGTTTCGTCGGGCGAATAGTACTGTCCAAGAAGTAGCGTTTGCGCTTTTTCGTTCCTGGGAAAAACTAAGACTGACGAAATCGGAAACGAGTCTCGGCTGCCGTGGAAATGGAAACTCGCAACGTTGTCTTCTGTAATGTCGGTGTAGAGCGCTCCCTCACGTGAGCCATGTTCCGCGGTAGCGGCGTGCCCGTGCCCCAGACCTTCGAGAGTCCAGGTGGTTTCTATGTCGACGAAGATTGCCTCGTCGTCGGGCGTTTCCACCTCCGTTAGAATTCCCACGACGTGGAGTCGCAACGGGGGGCTGTCCAGGACAAAGGCTGGTGAACTCGCAACTGGGAGTTTGTCTCCTACCTGAAGATCTAGCCGTTTTGCGACGTTCGCACCAACTACGCACTCACCGAGAATGTCACACCTTCGTCCGACGGACAATCGCAATCCTCTTGTATCCAGATAATCCTCGGTCGTTCCGACGACCGGCGAATCACGTGCCGTATAGCGAATATGCAAGGGAATCACCAATCCTTGTTCCTGCTTTCGTATTCGTTCCACTTGGTTCCAGTCAGTCACTTGGTGGAGCGGCTTGTCGAAATAGACGCCCGCAAGCACAAGTTCGAGTTCACTGCCGCGCGGACCAACGAGAAGAGGCGTGGAGGCAGCTCGCGAGCGAAAGTGCTGCTCGGCATGACGAACGATGACCTGCAGTGCGGCTGGTAAGAAGACGATCAGCGTGATAGCAGCAATGAGGACAGCCGCTGTGATTCGGTTATGTTTGAGGTAGTGCCATGCGAGGTACAAGCTGTCAAGCATGTTTGTCGCCCCCGGCTAGCTGTGGCTGCAGACGTGCACAGAATCCTGAGACGTCGATCGTGTTCTTGATTCTCCTCGTGACCTCTGGGTCATGTGAGACAACAACGCAGGTGGCGTGATGCTCAGTTGCGTAATCATCCAGAAGGTTCAGAACCCGTGCTGCGTTTTCGGCATCCAGATTGGCGGTCGGTTCATCAGCTAGGACAACTTTTGGCTCAGTGATGATCGCCCGGCAGGCGGCCACACGCTGCCGCTCACCTTGAGACAATTGGCTCGGCCGCCGTGACAGCATCTCGCCCAGACCGACTGCGGAAGCCAATTGGGATGCTCGCGACCTCGCTGTCTGATCTATTCGCAGTGAACGATTGATGCGATAAGGCAAGAGAATGTTGTCGATCACATTGAGATAGTCGAGCAGGGCGAACTCCTGGAACACCAGGCCGATATTGGCAATGCGGAAATCACGCCGTGCCGAGTCCCCGAGCGACGTCAACTCTTGACCGCAGCAATCCACTCTGCCTGAATCGGGAATGATAATGCCAGCGACCAGATGAAGTAGCGTTGTCTTGCCAGTACCGCTCGGTCCGACCCAGCAGACTTTTTCGCCTGCCGGTACAAGAAGGCGCTGGATTTCGAGACCAAAGCCGCCCTCAGTATACGAAAACCGCAGGTCGCTCAGTTCAATCATGCACCAGCACCATCTTCGCTACGAAGCTGTCTCGAAGGCTCCAACGCTTGCTCGTCAAGCACCTCCATATTCGTGATCTTCCACCGCTGGTCACGCGGAGCGACGGTAATACGAGCGACATGTTCGTTCTCCCGACGGTGGATGTGGCCCCAGTGGCCAATCGAACCGGAGACGCGCCAGCGACACTGGAAGGTTGATCCTTCCGCAGTAGTGTCCACGTAGTCGAGATCCAGCACGTCCACTTCCTTCACTGACACGCGGAGGCCGCCCTGGTTCTTTACTTCCATACTCTTGCGAGTCTCCAGATACACGTCGGAAAGAAGGTCTCCGGCGATGCTCTGAGACAAGCGGTCGTAAATCAAACTCTCGTCATGATGGTCAAATGAGCGGTACACGTTGTAGAGCAACGTGGCGAGCAACTCTCGTCCTTCAGACGTCGAGAGCTGCGGAGTCGAAGCAAGGGTGGTCGGAATGCTGAACTCCGCGACTGGAAGCAACACCATCCCGCCGAGTACGGCACACACAAATGTGATCAGGGCCGGCTTTGAAGTAGCGCAGCCAGACATTTTCTGCTTGAGCAATAGGCCTACACTACCCATTGCGACACATCCACAGAGCATAGACAACAACGGGATCTGCATTCTCTGCTGGATCGGAGCGCCGCCGACTGCCCTCAGTTCAGAACTTGTCGGACGAGTAAGGTAGTTCTTCCACTCCAGCACTGGATTCTCGGGGGTGATCTCCGCGGGTAAGCCGCCAGCCTCATCCGAGGCCACCGCTGGCACGGTCTGGATCTTGGGGGTGAACAGTTCCCATCGCATCGCCACCTCCTGCGGCAGCGAGTCGAGCGGATAAACGAAGATGACGCCCAGCGTCGCAGAGGTGGCATCTAGCGCAACCGGCGGTTCCACGATGCCCGTGGTGCGAAGCGTCCGTCGAATAAAGTGAATGCGGTCGAGCTCCCCCTTGGCGATTCTTCCATCAATCATCACTGGATTTCGCTCCGATAGAAACTCCGCGATCTCCCGTTTCAACTTTTCCTGAGTGGCCACCGGAATGGTGGTTGCATCTTCAAGTCCGAGGTCTACCCAAGTCTGCAAGTCCTGGGGCCGCACGATGATTTCCTTGCGCACCTCATACGGCTCAACATAGAGGTAGGCCGACATCGGTGCGTCGAATTGACGAGCAAGGTTGCGATTACGGAACTCTGAGTACCAAGGGTCTTGCCAATCGAGGCTAAGCGAAACCTCCCCTGGCAGGTAGCGAAAGTCATTTACGGGGAGACCCTTGTGGTAGCAGACGAAGCCGATGTTCGCCGCCACGTTGCCGTCGGACATGGGCGGTCGAATGGTCAGAACTTTGGGTTGTTCGACGAGCGCATAGACAACTGAGATCCGAATCACTGATGCGACGTCGGTCGACTGCTCGGCCAGAGGCTGGCCTGTGACCTCGTCTCTGACAACGCGTTTCCCGACAGCGATTTCCGAGATGCTTCCATCCAAGAGCCGAGTGTCGGCCCTGATCTGCCAATCCGATTCCACAAACGCTTTCTTGCGTTCGGCCAGAGGCCGTGAGCCGCCGGTCAGTTTCTTATAGGCTGCATCGGGAAGTATATTTTGGAATACAGTTAGGTCCTGCTGGCCGACTTCAATCTCAAGCCGGACCCGGTCGTGTTCGACGAAGATCTCAGCGATGGTCGACGCTTTCATGGCCTGTGTAACAACCAGCGCGTCGGCACGCGCGTTTCGCTCAAACCCAGCCAAGAGAACGCAGGCGACAGTGACGAGACAGCTTAACATCTTCCGCTGTGCCATCACGACTCCCGTGCCGTCAGTATTTGATGCTGTAAATTCAGTAGCTTCATTTGTTTCGTCTCGGAGTCCCCACGGAACATGCGTGGCTCCCAACAGAGATAGCAGAGCGTCGATCGTGCGCGAACCTCTGCTTCATGGCCGCGAAAGCCAAGTCGAGTAAAGAAGCCTCGAATGAACTTCGCCCGTTTGTCGTAGACCGCGGCCACATGCTTGTCGGCGATCGCGTCGTGGTCAGCCCAACCCCGCATGGCAAGTTCATACTTGTCGAGGCCGTCCTCACGAACTCTGGCAATCGCAGCCCAAAGGCCTGCAGCGGCGTCAGGGTTCTGCAAGAACTCCCGATTCTCGACGATCACATCGGTGTATTGTCTATCCCAGTGCTGCAGAATACTAACGCGTAACTCTTCAACATCGTGAAAATGCCAATAGAAGCTGCCCTTAGTGACTCCCAGGTCGCGAGCCAATCGCTCAACTCGCACCCCTTGGATGCCTTCCTCGCTGAGCACCTCGAGCGCGTATTCGAGCCACGCCTCTCGGCTCAACTTCGGCGACTTTTGGGTTCTCGCAGACAAGAAATCAACCTCAGCAAAAACATACGCTGGCGTATTGACTATAGCTTTTCACAACACTATGTTCAAACCATCTCATCTTGCATTTCTAGCACACAGCACACACCAGGAGCGCATGCGATGTCTCGGAAAAGCTCAACCCAGTTTGGTGTCCTCGGATTGGTTGCGATTGGCTTTCTGGTTGGCTACTTGGTTGCTTCTAGCGACCAACCCATGGTCAGTGAGGCAATCGCTGCGGCGGATGACGACCTCAATCAGGAACCGGAGGTGTCGCCCACAAAAGCCCGACCGTCTCGCGAGACGTATTACCCGAACACCGAAGACCTAGCTCCGGACGAGATGCGTGTTGTTGCCTGCGGTACCGGCATGCCGACGACGCGAGCGTTTCAGGCAGCCGCCTGCTTCCTAGTCGAACTGGGCAACGGTGACAAATTCCTGTTTGACTGCGGCAGCGGCGCGGCCGAGCGTATTTCGTCACTGCAGATTCCCTACAACTATCTGAACAAGGTCTTCATCGGGCACCTACACACCGACCACTTTGGTTCGCTCCACGACCTCTTCATTGGCGGGGCTCTGATGGGACGAAACGTACCCCTACAAGTTTGGGGACCAAGCGGTCCGACGGAAGAGCTAGGCACAGCCTACGCATTAGACCACATGCGGAAGATGTTGGCTTGGGATATCGCCTGCCGCGTCGGCAACGTCGACCCCCGCGGCTATCGACTGGAGGTCGAAGAGTTTGACTACAAAGGCGAGAATGCCGTCATCTACGAAGAGAACGGCGTCACGATTCGGTCCTTCCCAGCGATTCATGGCATCGACGGTTCGGTTAGTTTCAGCTTGGAGTGGAATGGGCTGAAGTTCGTGTTTGGCTCAGACACATATCCAAACAAGTGGTTCGTCGACTACGCCCAGGACGCCGACCTCGTCATTCACGAGTGCTTCATCGCGGTTCCCGATCTGGTGGCCAAGATGAGGTTCACTCCCGAATCCGCCCTGCAGGTAGGTACTCAGGTTCATACCGCCCCCGAAGCCTTCGGCAAGGTCATGAGTCAGGTGAAGCCGCGGATGGCTGTGGCATATCACTTCTTCAAGGACTTTGACACGGCAGCGGCCGTCCATGATCGCATTCGCAAGACCTACGACGGACCGCTCAGCCTCGCCGAAGATTTCATGGTCTGGAACGTCACGAAGGACGAGATAAAGACACGAATGGCCGTTACCGAAGAGCACACCTGGGCACCTCCGCTTGCCAGTCCCGCTCAGGCGCCGCGGGCTGATGACAAACAGAGGTATGCGAAAATGAAAGGCATACCGATTGAATCGCTTGAGTTCAGTGACTTCACAAAGAGCGGCTACCTCGACGTCGACGACGTGCTACGGCCGATCTACGAGGAAGCAAGCGAAGCGGTCGGCAAGAAGTTCGCTTACCCGGGCGACAAATAGCAAAGCCGTCCGACGCGACATGCTGAACGCGCGGACCAGCCGCCGGAGGCGACTGAGGCTGCACGACGTCGCGATGACTTAGTCTCTCAGGGCCGCGTGTATCGTGATTGATAAGTCCCGAGCGGTTGTCATTCATCTTGAGGCTCAGTGCCCCAGTCGCGCCGACAAGAGACGTCGAGTCGCTGGACTGCGGCAGACACCGACTGCTGTGCATTCTCGCGGTACGAGTGTTTGCAACATGGAGAAAGAGCGAGTATCATTTCGCAAGTCACGTCCAGCTAATCAGTTAGGACGCATGATGAATCTGCCTTAAAGTCCAACGGGCTTCCAGGCAGCCACTTCAATTCCTGTGGATGCTTCACTCAACCAAGGCAGACCGAAAGCGATCTGATGAGTAACCCGCGGCGCATCGACGGCGGTCGACTGAAGGGCTTGGTTACCGCCACGTTCACGCCACTGCGAGCGGATGGCTCAGCCAACGTCGAACGAATACCTGAAGTCGTCGACTACCTGGTAGAACGCGGCATGGTCGGGCTCTATGTGCTGGGGAGCACTGGAGAAGGCCTATCGTTCACAGAAGCGGAACGCCGCTCACTCACCGAGTCTTTCGTCCAAGCGGCTACAGGGCGGCTGCCGGTGATTGCTCATGTGGGCTGCGAATGCCTCGCCGACGCGCGACGTTTGGCGGAGCATGCCCAGCAAGTTGGTGCTGCAGGGATCTCTGCGGTCAGTCCGCTCTACTTCAAGCCGCCGTCGATCGAGGCGCTTGTCGAGTCGATGGGACTAATTGCTTCGGGAGCGCCCAGCTTGCCATTTTACTACTATCACATCCCAGCCGTAACTGGCCTAGATTTTTCAATGCTCGATTTTCTCCGCTTGGGCGCTGAGAAGATTCCAAATCTGGCTGGCATCAAATTCTCCTCGCCCAATGCCGAAGAGTTCGCAGCTTGTGTTGAGTTCGCACAAGACGAGTTTCAGCTCCTCTGGGGCGTGGACGAACGACTCTACGACGGGCTGCGCGCCGGGGCGGAAGCAGCTGTGGGGAGCACGTACAACTTTGTTTCTCCTCTGTACCGCAAGCTGCTCGCCGCGTTCGCCGCAGGCGATCACGCCGTTGCACGCGAACAGCAAACACGCGCTCAGGAAATCGTTGACACTTTTGTAGCATTCGGTTCGCGGCCTGCTCAAAAGGCGATGATGGCAATGGTCGGCCCCGATTGTGGCCCATGTCGATTGCCGCTGCAGGCTTTGCCTCCAGTTCAGAATGACGCCCTGCGCAAAGCTCTCGAAGATATTGGATTCTTCGGACATGCCACCGAAACCGTGGCGTGATTTGGTGCTTGGGGCAAAGCACGCATGCAGCAGCAATACCATAACTTCTCTCGAAAGGCACCTCTTTGAAGTTCGTCTGCTTGCGATTGGTGCTTCTGGCAGCCTGCGTCGGTGTTAGCCTGTCCGACTGTGCTTATGCCGCCACGGGCGGTGAGCGGGCGACGAACGCCGACTATCTGACGTGGGAAAGACTTCCTGATTTTCCTGACGAATTGGGCGTCTCCGGCGCATTCGTGGGCGTGCACAACGACGCCCTGATAGTCGCAGGCGGTACAAACTTTCCAGAACCGATCTGGGAATCTGCGAAGCAATGGCACGAGGAGATCTACGTCCTGACGAAGGAACGAGAGACTTATCGCTGGCAAGCGGCCGGCTCGCTCTTGCGACCGATCGGCTATGGAGCGGCTGTGTCCACGGAATTTGGAATCGTTTGCATTGGTGGCAACGACGAGTCAACGACGTTTGATGAAGTTTTCCTACTGTCTTGGAATCCCGACAGCCAGGAATGCCAACTCACTGAGTATCCGCGGCTGCCACACCCTTGCGCCTACGGACAAGCGGCGATCGTTGACGATACGATCTACTTGGCCGGAGGTCAGAGTGGTCTTGGGCTCGATTCCGCAATGAAGAACTTCTGGGCGCTCGATCTGTCGAAACGAGATGACCCGCAGAACTTCCGATGGCAGGAACTTGAACCGTGGCCTGGCCCCGAGCGAGCTTTCAATCTCACGGTAGCGCAGCACGATGGCTTCCGCGACGGCGTATACGTGATGAGCGGGCGCCGTGATGATGCAGGAACGGTCAAGTTCTTGCGCGATGTATGGCAATTCACTCCGCAGACCGGTGCGTGGCGGCAACGTACTGAACTCCCTCGCCCGATGGTCGCGGGTGTTGCAGCGGCTTGGGGACAGAGCCATGTGTTCGTGTTGGGGGGAGACGATGGAGCACTATTCGGCAAGGCCGACGAGCTGAAAGACGATCATCCTGGGTTCATCAAAGAAGCCTTGGCCTATCACACGATCACGGATACGTGGACGTCAGCGGGAGCGATGCCACAGAACAAGGTGACCACGGTTCCGACGTCCTGGAACGGGCAGATCGTGTTGGCTTGTGGCGAGGTGCGACCTCGTGTGCGAACCCCGCAAGTTTGGACGGTGAAGCCGGCACAGCGAGCACGCGGATTCGGTGC
>JANQQA010000336.1 GCA_028285205.1 Bythopirellula sp.
TCCCGTCTTAGTAATTGCCTTAAACCATTGCTGACAAACAGGTTGCGTGCGCATCGATTTTTGGGGCCGCTGTCCTAAAAACCCCGAGCCTGCGGAAACAGGCATTCGCTGCACGCTGCCATCGCATCGAATCGACTCTCGCCAAGTTGCCAAAGAACCGCTGACCTAATTCAAGGCACCGCCATTCTAGCGGAAGTACTGGACCAATTTCAGCAACGAAGTTTGGCCGATCGCAGGCGGAGTAAATCGAAAGAAATACCGACGAACCTGATGGTGATCTGTACACAGCGATTGCCACCAGTGGCGCGTCATTCTCGTGTAGAACCGAGCTGGGTTAAAACGAGGTCGGGCATTCTCACCGACGGCACGAACGGGAGAGCCCGAGCGGCGGCTACCTGCGTGAGGGGTTTCAGTCCTAGTGGTGTTAGCAACGGCTGACCATCAAGCTGCTCGCCGCATGGGGAAGTCCGACACTGGCTGACTTTGGATTCCTGGATACAAAGTCACCACTAGAGCCCGAACCGTTGGTAATCGCGTCAGCGACGACCAGCACACACGAATCCGAGCAGGGTTAAACCTGTCAAAGACAGCGTGGTCGGTTCAGGGATGCAGGCGAAAGAGTTACTTGCCTGCACCTCCGCAATGGTTTGGCCGTCATTGACCACCGTCATACGTGCACAGAAAGTTCCCCGCAAAGGGACCATCACGTTCGCCAGGAACAGAGGCGCTGTAGTATCGATCTTCGCACCGAGTGGGCCGCCTGCGACACGGATGCCAGCAGGAGTGGCTTCGTTAGCCACCAAGCTCCAGCCCTGTCCGCCCGGAAAAGTAGTCGGAGCGGAGAGCATAACATTGATATAGGTGAACGGGTCGCCAGGTCCACGCGGAACGAATCCGTTCAGGCCGCTGTCCGGGTTCAATAATTCAACCCCCTCACCAACGACTGTAAGATCGATGGAGTCGAACTCCTCGTTCATTCCATCGAGCCACAATGTGTAGATTCCTTCAGGACTTAGACCCAGGGGATCAATGCTGATGCCAATTGCGGATGCAGACGAACAAGCCAGTAAACTCAAGAGGGACGTTAAAGCAATGACTTTCTTCATCCTAATCCTCCGCTGCATTTAAGCATGATGAGATGAATAGCAACCGAATAATTCGGGGCGAGGCCAAGCAAACTGAAATGCTTGGCAAAGTTGATTAGAACACTCCTGCCAGGTTGGCCTAAAAAAGAAGGTGCCTAAGACAATAGTGCAGATTCTGGACCAAGCGAGTGAGGAAAGCAACGATTTTTCTGGCGAGATTTGTAAAGATGCACCAATTGCATTCCAGATTCGCACAGAGGCACTAAGTGTTGTTGAGATTGGATGCGATTGTCTAACTCTAGAGGGTGGGTTGCTAAACCATGAAACTGCGTTCGGCCTTATCGTTCGAACGCAGTTGCTCAGGCTGCCGTAACTCCAACCGGAGTTGCACTCCTCGGGCAGTTGGCGACCAGCGGTTGGAGCGGTCGGCTATTCTTACCGACCGCGCAAAGCTCAGTCAAGATTTGTGGACAGGTGTCCTCATCACGAAAGTCTCTGACAGCCCCTATGTGGTCTCGATCGATGAGTCTGGTCAGGCTCGTTCGGCGGTCACTACTTCACGTAAAGCTCGGTGTTCTGGGGGTTTCTTGCGGCCCAGACGGCACTTAAAGTAAGATTAGTGTGATTGGTTCATTCAGGTACTGTAATACTAATCGGAGCAGATCCCATGGTAGGCACGCAATTTACCAGAGCTAACGTGTTAGTTGTAGTAGTTCTGATCACTCACCTATTTCTTGGCCGCAGCCAGGTAGCTATTGGTCAGCCTACGTTCGTGCTGGACGCTTCGTTGTGGCAGCTACAAGTGTCCAACGCCGACCCAGTATATAGGTACAATGTAGGGGTCCGTCCGTGGTTTAGTCCCAATGCCGTTGTCGAGTCGCTCATCGGCCCCGATGGTAGCGTCCTCGTACCTTCTATTGGCAGGAACAGAATCTCAATCCAAGAGAACGCCGTTCCATTTTCAACAATACAAGAGGTCTTTTCGGGAACTTGGAAGTTCATCGAACGTCGCGACGCTGAACTGCTTGAGTATGAGTTTACGTTACCGGAGATCACACCTGACTTTTTTCCTGAAGCTCCCACGATTGTCAGCCCAATACAAGGCGATACGGTTGGAACTGATTTCATACTTGATTGGCAGTATGAGAGTGGAGCGAATCCACTTGGTTCTGCGGGACAGATAGGACTTACCAGGGGACTTACACTGCTTCGGAGGGAGTCAATCGATCCTACGTCGGAGAGGATATTCTTGGGTTTCGATCCAGGTTTCTCTGAGGGAGAGGTGACGATGCGGAAGGGCAGTTCTGAAACTAGACCGCTCATCATCATTCCAGCATCGCTTGGTGCAGACGCTACGTTCCAGTCACGTCTCCTCGGGATTGCGGCGCTATCAGTTCCTGTGACCGTCACGGCGCGGATTCCCGAGCCGACGACGATCATGCTACTAGGGACTGCCGTGGTTTTGCTGTCGGCGACGCGACGGAATCGCATCACCTAACCAGCGTTAGCCTTGTAGACTGTGGCACACGCCAGAAGTAACAAATGAGTAGTTCGAATACTCGACTACGCACGATGAGTGCAAATGATGGAATCTACTGCTTCCTAGCTGCGGTCGGCGAATCAAACCGACCGCATTTTCCGCAGTGAGGAAGTGGTGCACTAACTCCACGAGGACCCATCGTCCGACGCAGTTCGGGTTTACGCCTGAAGGCTCGGCAAATACGTCGTTCTGCGCGACATGCGAATAAGGTCCGTTGGTAGTTCTCCGAGTGCGGGCGGGAAGCCAAACGAACAGATTTCCCGCTTTCCGATCGCACGTCTAGTGAACGTTCTACCCGCAATGGCCGAACACTCAGCAGGCGTCGTAACTCGCGAATCGACACCCTTAACGCGGCAGCCTGCGGCTAGTGCTTTCGGCCGCTTTGCACGCCTTGAAGCGGGTAGCGGTGATAGCCGACCGCAGCTGAATTGTTGTTGCCAGCTCCGGTTCGGCCGGTGATCGGCAGGCGAAGCTCACGAAGGAAATTCGACTAATTCTTGTCGCAACGGTACTAATGCCGCAGGTTTCCTGGCTACCGCGACATCAGGGTGATAGAATCGAGCACTTCATGGTTAGTCTTTAAAACCTATGGGTTCGTATTCCAGGCAAGACTTCCACCAGGTAACAGGGAGCGTCATTGTGTTTCACAGGTCATTTCACGTGAGTGCTGAGAAAGTTCTAGGATTCGTTGCTGCGGCTTTGTTCACCAGCAGTAGTGCTCTCTCGCTGCAGGCGTCGGTTATTGTCGATAGTAGGCTGGTCGCTTGGTGGGATGCCAGCGATATCAACAACGATGGAGGTGTGAACAACCCACGACGAGGGGCCCTGGTTACGAATTGGCGAGACAAATCGGTTCACGGACGTGACCTCAATGCCGGCAGCGGCGGCACCTACAGCCCAGGCAGCATTGGCGGGCAACCGGCGGTCCGTTTCAGTACCCAACAGTGGCTGTACACTGCCGAGCAGATCACGGCCGAACAACTGACAGGAACCGATCGCAACGAAATGACCATTTTCATGGTCCTGAACAAGTACCCTGACGACTTGGGCTACTGGACCAGTTGGCAGACGGCGGTCACCAACCGTGTGCTCTTCGGAGGCAGAAATCGTTGGGATTTTGTCAACGATGGCGCAGGTCAAATGACGGGTGGAAGAATCAGCGGTTTCTGGACGATCTTTGAAGGGCTCAAGTCGAGTACCACCCAATCGATATCGCTACGTGGGGGCAGACGCGTCCAGCAACCAAATACACTTGGTCTCGCACGCCGATCCAGTGCGAACTTCATTGTCGGCGCGGTCAACACCGGAAACAGCATGTCAGCGGGCGTGGATTTCGCAGAGCTAATCGTTTACAACCGCGCACTTTCGACTGCTGAGCGGAATCAGATCGGGTTCTATCTCGGTAACAAGTACGGCATTCCAACCGAATACATCCCAGAACCAAACTCCGCCGCACTGTTGGGCCTTTGCGGTTTCGGAGTGTTCACCGGCCGACGCCGCCAAGTTGACGATGCTCATAGTCACTGAGCAACGATGTGAGCTGGGGTTCATTTGCAGCAGAAGCAATCACGCCTTGCGGCCTCCGCTAAGCAGCCCGGACGATGAGAGGTCGCATTCCAACGCCTGCGCCAGTCGTTCCGTCTGGGCAAGCTGCGACGATTTCCGAGGCTGAGGCTCCTCGGCTTGGGATCGCGGTGGGCTCTCGACGATACAGCTCTAACGACAGTCGGTTGTTAGTTTTTGATCGCGAGAGGTCTGGCCCGTGGAAAACCAAGTTAGCACGCCGCACTTGTCTGGGAAGCGGCGTTCGCAGGACGGCCGGCGCTGGCGCCGGTGCGCGTTCGAGCACATGGAGCCGCGTGTGATGCTGGCGGCCGATGTGGTTTTGGGCGGGATAGCCCCACCGATGGTCTCTCCTGGAGGGCCGACGGGCAGCATCAGTGGTACGGTCTTGGCTGGTCCCGCGACGGCGGAATGCGTAGCTCACGAGCATGCCGTCGGGCTCGCCGCGGTGCGACTGCAATTGCTGGACGCGAGCGGGACGTTCCTTGAAGAAACCACGACTGACCCGCAAGGTGACTACGAATTCGCCGATCTTCTTCCAGGCGACTACGCCGTGCGGCGGCTACCGATGCCCGGCGAAGCTCTGGCCGACCCGCAACAGCTTGACGCGATTGGGGTGCTGGCCGGTGAGGCACTAAACGACTTGGATTTCTGCCACTCGGACAGCATGCTGAATGCCGCAGACGCCGAACCCGCAGCGCTAGCGTCGGTCTTGTCGGTGGTGTTTCGCGATGCGCCACGCAGCGCGCCCGTAGTTAGTGGTGGACCGATATCTGTCGTCGAGGTGAATGCAGATCAACAGCAACTGCCGCTGCTCGATTCGACTCGTCCAGTCGAGTTCTTCGGTGGTTCTAGTCGAGAACTGAAGTCGCCACCGCGCATTAAGGCGTGGGAAGATATTCAACTGGACGATTGGCCCATCGATGATGGGTTTCTAACCATCAGCTTTATGAACATGACGAGTACGCAGTCCGTCGGACTGGCCACACTCGATTCGATCTACGGCGATGAAGCGGAACTAGACGCCGCGTGGGCTGAGCGTTACACATCCGAGTGTTGGGACGGTTCACCGTGCGACGAAGGCATTCATCTCGAGGAGATTCTCGGGTTGTTACCCAACGGATCGCAAAGCCCCGAGGACGTCGCGGATGAGGCTCGCAGCGTGCCTCAAGTGGCCAGCCGACAGGAAGCGTCCGCGACGCAATAGCGCCGTAGCAACGATCAGGAAGCCTTCAGCTTCTGCATTTCTTCCTGCATCTTGTCGATTTCCGCCTGTAACTTGGCGGGCTCGTCGGGGTCGTCAGGTTGTTGTTTGGCTGCCGCCAGCAACTGCTGCGTCTGGGAGATTTTCTTTCGCAAGACTTCAACGCGTTTCTTTGCTTTCTTGTCCATTGAAGACTCTGGTGCGTAGTTGATTGATGAGTAGTTCGCGCGCTAGGTTAGTGCATCGTACGCAGGACGGCGGCGATGACGATGATTGCCATGGCAGCCAGCCAGCCGATGTTGAGCCACTTGCGCATGTTGCCGCGGAAGCGGTCCGCCGCTTCGGTCTTGCCGGCAAGGATGGCCGCGATGAACATCACAAGAAACGCCAGCAGCAACTTGACAGTCAGCAGGATATGATACGTCACAGGAATTTTCACTCCGTCAGCCTTCGCATCACCGAAGATAATGATCACGTTGTAGATGCCGCTCAGCAGCAGAAACGCGGTTGCCATGCCGACCCACTTCGCCCAGATTTGACGGCGGCCGGCATAACAGGCGTCGACACCGGCTGGGAAGAGAATCGAACGAATATAGAACAAGCCGCCGACCAAGATGATTGCCGACAGGATGTGCAATACGCGCGAAATGATTCCGATGATATCGCCCGGTGCCATCGCCGCAATGATTGGGCACAGCAAATTGAGTGCGTCTGGCAGTTGCACGTTCACAGAAGTCTCCATCTAAATCTACGAGAAAGTAATCCTCCGATGGTACGCGTCGCGCGGGCGTTCGTCTAGCGGCAAATTACCCTGGTGCGTTTTGTCGCACCCATTGGTCGGCGACCACCAGCGCCTCGTCGGCGGAGCTGAGTTTCCCGTCCAGCTGCAGGTCTCGCAAGTAATCCAGCAACTCACCGAAATGCTTGCCCGGACGCAGACCGTGAGCGACCAAATCGTCGCCGGTGATCAGGAGCGGTGGATTCAGTTGCTCGGCTGGCAAAGCCAATCGCTCACGACATACTTGTACGCCAGGCTGGTCGGTGCCCCAGGTTGCCTCTGCGAGCTTGAGCAAGTCGGCCGCGCCCTCGTGCGCTAGGACCCGTTGAAGTCGAGGCCAAGGCAGACTGTCAGCGTCGCGAATTACGCCGAGCGTGGCAACGAGCCACGAGGCGCGGTCGATCTCTTTGTTGGTGAAGCGAAAGCTGCGGCCAGATTCGATGACGCCTTGCGCGTCTGGCGTGTCGCAAAATAGTGCTGCAAACGCCACCGGCATCGATTCAGTTTCTAGCGCCTGCAGCCGCGTGATGATGTTGTGCCAAGCCGCTTCGTCTCGCTGTGCCAATTCATCAAGCACTGGGAATAGTGGTTTCAGGAGTCCTGTTTGTCGTAGCAATTCCAGGCCGCGGGCTCGTTGCGCACTTTGCAATATTTTGCGAAGCTCGACGCCGATGCGTTCGGCGCTAACGACCGTAACCTCGGTCGCCATCGAATGGATGGCCGCTTGGGTCGTCGCGTCAATGGAAAAGTCGAATGTCGTCGCAAAGCGGACGGCGCGCAACATGCGGAGCTTGTCTTCGGCGAAACGAGCCGACGCGTCGCCGATCGCGCGGACGACGCCCACCTTCAAGTCCTGCTCGCCGCTGACGTAATCGATGAGTTGCTGCTTGAGCGGATCAAAGAACAGCCCGTTGATCGTGAAGTCACGCCGCTGGGCATCTTCCTCGGCGGAAGTGAAGGTCACCTCGGTCGGATGCCGCCCATCGAGGTAGTCGCCGTCGCTGCGAAACGTGGCTACTTCAATTGGGTCGTATTGCTTTCCGCCTAACACGGAGATCACACCAAACGACGCGCCAATGGCCAAGGTTCGTTTGCGGCCGAACAACTCACGCACTTGCTCGGGCAGCGCACTGGTGGCGACGTCGTAGTCCTTTGGGGGACGCCCCAGCAGCTCGTCGCGTACGCATCCGCCTGCCCAGAGGGCCTGGTGGCCTGCGTCTCGTAGCTTTTGTACGACCTGTCGGGCAAAGTCGCGTTGCGGTTCCGAACTATCCATGTGCGTCTGTTAACCTGTTGCGACCGGATCGAGTTGCGCGGCGATGGCTCCGTTGAGCGCCTCACTCCATCGCGATAGCGAAAGTTCCTCCAATGAAAAATTGTGGTCCACACCGGGGCGGAGGAAATGCAAAACCGTTTCGACCGGAGTAATGCCTAGGGATCGCTCGCAGGCGAGATGGTAGACGAACATCTGTAGGGCATACTTCTCCGCCAGTTGACCGACACCCTCCGGGCCGACGTGGTTCGACTTGTAGTCTAACACGTGCCACGTGCCGGCTGCGTCTTGATATAGGCAATCGATGTATCCATGTAGATAGCGGCCCTGGCAGGTTTCGTCCTCCAGCGGCCACGGCAGCATGAACTCCAGTTCGCGATGAACGTGCTGCGCTGAAGCTAGCTGGGTGGCGCGAGAGCTGGCTAGAAAACGCGTTACCAGTTCTGCAGCGTCGGTCGCCGCTTGTTCCCATCGATCTTCGACATACCTGGGGGCAAGCTGCTCACACAACGAGATCAGGTCATCACCCGGATTACCAAAGTCGACACGCTCAAGCACTGCGTGGACTAACGAACCACGCCCTCGCGCATCGGTGGTCGCTTCACCCTCAACCGCATCATCGTTTTCAGCAGGTCCCTCCCCTGCTGCATCAGTAGCCAGCAGCTGCCCCGACAGACGGGAAAATGAGAATCGCTTTCGCGCCGCGGCGTTTGCGGGGATCGCCCGAACTTCTTCGGGAACAACACCTTTGCCCGCTGCAGCCAGGTCGTGCGCCTTGCTAATTACTTTCTGCAGATCGGTACCTCGCGCGGGACTAGCCGGCTTGCGATCCGTTTCTGGTAGCGACGTGGTGACCAGAATCTCTGGAGTGCGATACCCCGACGGCAATTCCTTGCGCAACGTACCGTCAGACAGCGCGAAATGCTCATTGAGCCATTTCATCCAATCGCTGTTGGGCTTATCCAAGTTCTCGACGCTGCTGGAGAGCAGCAAGTAATCGGCTGCACGCGTGCAAGCGACATAGAACAAGCGCTTACGTTCTTCGCGATCGTGCTCGCGTTCGACAAATTGATGGAGGTCCCAACCGACGATCGCCTCCTTGTCGGTCGATGGCACCAACGGGCCCAGCTGCATGTCGAATACGGGGCGATGAGCCCCGGAGTGATTCTTGCGGTCGAGGTCAGGCACCACCACGACCGGGAATTCTAACCCCTTGGCGTAGTGAATCGTCATGATGCGTATCACGTCGCCCTCGGCACTGGTGGCCGCCAGCGGCTCTTTCGGGGTGCGTACGACAAACTCAGACAGCTGGGTAACGAAGCCGTGCAGGTCGCCCGGTCGCGTGCGGTCAAGGGTGCGTGCCTGCTCGATGAGTTTCTGCACATTAGCCCATTTTCGCTCACCCAAGAACTCCGTCAGCAGCGTGGCATCGTAGCCAGTCGCAGCGATTGCCTCACTAAGCAGTTCCGCCACGAGCATTCGATCCTTTTGTTGCCGAAGCTCCGTGATCGTCGATGCGGCGCGCAGCGCTTTCGCGCGTTCCACCGGTGAGAGTTCCTCCGGCAGCGATTCCGAAAATAAGCCCGCGTTGAGCGAACCACCCTGCTCCACCAGCCAAAATAACGACTCGTCGGTGAGTGCGAACATCGGACTGCGCAGTACGCCTGCGAGGCTCAATTCGTCCAAAGGACTGGCGATTGTGCGGAGCACATGCAAGACGTCGTAGATCTCTTGCTGCGCGTAAAAGGCATGTCCGCCGGCCAGGTAGTAATCGAGTCCGTACTCGCGAAGCGCTTCTTCGTATAACTCGACATCGCTCAGCGATCGCATGAGAATCGCGATATCACCCAGCTGCAGGGGCCTCGCAACTTCCTCTCCGTGCTCATCAACGTCGACGACCATCGGGCGGCCTTCGTCCAGTAGTTGCGCCAGTCGACGCGCAATGTAACGTGCCTCCTGCATACGTGCTCGCGCCGCGCGACCGAGCCTGCACTCCTCGCCGTCGTTGTCGGTTGTGGTGGGGTCGGACCACAGGAACTCGATCGCAGGAGTAGCCGTCCGCTGTTTGCGGTGTGCTGTTAGTGGCTGATAACCTTCGGAAAAAGCGTCGTGGAACAAACCATTTACAAATTCGAGGATTGCCGGCTGGCTGCGAAAATTGGTAGTCAGCGACAACCGACTTTCGGCAGGCAGCATGGCACGAAGTTCGCTCGACACCTGAGGCTCCGCGCCGCGGAAGCGATAGATCGATTGTTTGAAGTCACCGACGACAAACAGTCCTTGCTCCGCCCAGTCGTCTCCACGCAAGGCTTTGACAATCGCGACCTGCAACGGATCGGTATCCTGAAACTCATCGACCATCAACAGTTGCGTGCTGCGCGCCAGAGCTTCTTGCAATCGGGGATACCGATGGTCGGTCAGCAATGCTTGGGTGCGCCGCAGCAGATCGTCAAACTCCAGTGCATTGCGTTGCTGCTTCAGGTCGGCGTAGCGCTGGTCGACTTGCGCGACTAGTTGCAATAGCTCGAGTCCAATCGTTGCTGACTGTCGCATGGGCTCGTCGGCGAGCGGTTTCAGCAGCACGCTGCTGTCTGCCAACTTCCGGACCGCCACGCAAGTGTCTCTATATTCCCGGAAGTCCTCCGCGTCGTCCCAGTCTTTCGCCGTGCAGACGCCCTTAACGATTGCCAGCGATCGCAACTGCTTGATAGCTGTGGAGGGATGCTGATGGGTGTTGAAGCCGGCCAACAAATCCAAGATCGCAGCTGCTTGAGCTGTGAACTCCGGTCTCGTTACGGTCGCCGTTTCGCAAAGCTCACGGAGCCGTTGCACTGGCTCGCTGGCGTGAAAGATCGAAATTGCCGCCGGCGCGATCTGCGTGTCGTAGTTTTCGCGCCAGTTCGTGACAAGTTCCTCGGGCGTCGCGTGCCTCCAGCGGGCAGAAATCTCAGCAATATCATCGCCAAGCAAATCAGCGATGTGGCCGCGCAGGCTACTCAGCCGAAAATGCGTCGCCAACTGGATCAGACGCTCATCACTTTCGACCAACAGCTGCCGCAGGTGATCGTCCAGGCATTGCAGTCGCAGCAGTTCGGCAGTGGGAGGATCAAGTAGCTCGAAACGCGGATCGAGCCCCGCCTCGGCCGCGTGCGTGCGCAGCAACTTCGCGCAGAATGAGTGAATCGTGCTGATGCGGGCGCCGTCCAGCGTGGAGATCAGCTGCTGCCAGGCCGCTCGCTCGCCGTCGTCCGTGCTCGTTTGCAGCCGCTCGTAGCATCGCCGCCGAATGCGATCTCGCATCTCGCGAGCGGCCGCATCGGTGAAGGTGATCGCGACCAACTCCGACAATTCGGCCGAAGGCTGCAACTGCCGAACGTCGAGGTACGACAAGTAACGCTCGGTGAGCACAAACGTCTTGCCGCAACCGGCCCCCGCCGCCAACGAGACGCTGCGGTCATGCGCCGCGAGCGCGGCAGCCTGTTCGGGGGTCAAATTGGCACGCGGATCACTCATTGATTCCCTAGTACAACGATGCTGCGCAAGTCGTCGCCAGCACAGCGTGAGTATAGCTGGTGGAGCGTCGTAGAGAGAGAGCCAACGATTGACAGCCAATTCGTCGGAGCTTCCGCACCGGACTTGCGGTGTCGCGTACGCAAACTCAGTTCCGCCATACCGTCCGCCGCAACGCTGAAACCCATATGTTCAAGGCGTTTGACTTTCCGCTCCGACGGTAGAGCCCTGCGACGGCTGGGGATCTTCCTCGCTGGGTACCCATACTTTTTCGAGGCTGCGGATCTGTCCAATCCGGCAGATCGTGCTCAATTCGCAACTGCGGGTGCACTGCTCGTCCTGGTTGTAGACGGGGAAGTCTCCTTGTCGTATCCCGTGAATGATCTCCTGAACGCGCGACAAGATGTCTGGTTGTAGCGCTCGCCACTGCTGCGAGCTGTCCAGCGCTTCGTCGTCGAGTTCGCGAAGTTGCAAGAAACCGCCCTTCTTCGCATGAAATCCCTTGCCCTGAATGCTCCAGTAGCCAGTCGCGAGGGCGACTGCCTTCTGCTTTGCGAGCAGCAGCCGCTCCGCGGCCAGCGCGTACAAGGGTAGCTGGAGTTGGTGTCCTGAGCGGACTTTATCTTCGCTCAGCTGCACTTCCTTACCCGACTTGTAGTCGATGATGTTGAGAACCGTCACCCCGTGCACTTTTCCGATGTCCACACGATCGATCTGCCCCGTCAACAGAATCCGCTCGTCGCCGAGTTCCAGTTCAAACGGCAATTCGGTCGAGGCAGGATCGGCAGCTTCGTCCGCCCCGCTTCGCTTTTCTGGTCCGAAGCGGACTTCAAAATGCGCGGGTCGCGGTGGCTCGTCGAAGTCATTCCAGAGCTCGCGATAGTTCTGTTCCTGCTCGGCGTAGTTGGGAGCCCACGCGGCGATCTCACGCCTTTCGATCTCACGCAATGACTGGTCAATGCCGCTCAATCGCTTCGACTTGATGGCTTCCTCCAGCGCAGTTAAGAAACGCTGCACCAGGTCGTCACCCTCGGGATCGTGTTCTTTTTCACTCGCGGCCGCTTCTTGTCGCTGGCGGCTCAACTCCTCGTGGATCGTCGCCAAAACCTGATGCAGCAGACTCCCGCGCCGGCGCGGGTCATTGCGCAGTATCAGCTCGTTGATCGGCTCAACGTGCAACAATTGCTCGGCGAAAAAACGGAAGGGGCAAGCAGAGTAGTTTTCCAATCGACTGGGGCTCCAAAGATGATTTCCGTCGAATCGGTGCGCCAGGGTCGCGCGTGCGGCTTTACTGTGGACCAGTCCTTCGAACTGACCAAAGCCGTCTCGTTGCGCCCGCGACGCTACGCACTCCACGCCACCCAAGATCGAGCTCCCCGCGCTGGCTAGCCGGCATGATCTCTCATCCGCAATATGTCCGCGCGGGGAGCTCGATCTTGGGTGGCGTGGAGTGCGTAGCGTCGCGGGCGCAACGAGACGGCT
>JANQQA010000035.1 GCA_028285205.1 Bythopirellula sp.
GCGCTGCGTGAGCATGACGGTGAGATAGTTGCTCCAGCTGGTCATCCCCGCCCCACCAGGCAAGATCGACTGAGCAAACGGAACCAAGGCGCCCACGCAGAACGCCCGCAGATCGTCGCGCGCGTAGCACGCACCCACCACACAAGCTGCAAGCAAACAGGGCTGAAAAAAAATGCAGAGAATCGCACCCACACTCGGCGGCAACGCGAACACGACCGCACAGATGACCGCGAGGACGGACGTCACCACCATCATCCCCATCAGGCTGAACCGCACGGGCGGTCGGGGTGCTTCGGCGGGGTCCAGGTTGCGCTCGATAAATTGCCGGGCGTCGGTCATCGGCTGCCTTTCCAAGAAACTTCGCGACCTCGTTAGCCTAGCGATGCTAGCAGGTGATCGCAACGTGGAGCGGAGATCATGCGGGACCTGACTGATGAACTCGCACGAACTGGGCAGCGGGCAAGCAAGCCAACCAGCAAGCTAGCAGCGCGGGCCGCCGACCTTGTTGCCAGCCGGCGCGACACCTATACTCCGCCCCCGAAAAATTCTCCATCAACCACGGCGAAGAACTCATCCCCTAGGAGACTTCCGATGCACGTTCGCATCGCAGCACTGCTCTTGCCACTGCTCATCCTGCAAACGCACGCCCATGGCCAAGCCAGTGGCTGGAAACCGGCGGGCGGAGGCGGCGCGGCACCGATCGCGCGGTACGGGAACCAATCGCCAACCACGCCCACGCCATCTGCAGCGCCCGCGACCTCGCCGACGCCCAACACGTCTGCGCCGGTCACCGCGACGGGGCAACGCATCACACGCGCCCCCGTCAGCAAAGGCGCGGGTGAGTTGCCACACGAGCATGGACAGGTGTGGCGTGAATACGACATCAGCACCTACACGTTGCGGGACCAATCGTCGACCAATCCGGAACAACGGATCGTCGATTGGATCTTGCGCGAAACGGGTTACGAAGCGTGGCATTCAACGCCGTTTGGAGTGCTCAGCGCGAATCGGCGCACGCTCACCGTTTATCACACACCGCAGATGCAGTCGGTCGTCGCGGACATCGTTGACCGCTTTGTGAATCAGGCGGCGGAGAACCACGGCTTCGGTCTGCGTATCATCACGATCAAGAACCCCAACTGGCGTGCACGCGCGCTACCGCTGATGACGGCACTGCCGGTGCAATCGCCCGGCGTACAAGGTTGGATTCTGGCGAAAGAAGACGCGGCGCTGCTGATGTCGGAGCTGCAACGGCGCACCGACTTCCGCGAACATAACCCTCCGCACCAAATGGTGCAAAATGGCCAGTCGCTGGTCGTCTCGACCATGCGGCCTCGTCCGTACACGAAGGGCATTATTCGTACGCAGCAAACCTGGCCCGGCTATCAGCCGGAACTCGGCCAGCTCGACGAAGGGTTTACGCTCGAGTTCAGCCCACTGCTGGCGATGGACACGCGCACCACCGACGCGGTGATCAAGCTCCGCCTGGCTCAGGTGGAAAAGATGCTGCCCGTCAAACTCGAAGTGCCTAACAACATCGCGCCCAACCAACGTGCCGAGTGCCAAGTGCCGCAGATGACGATGGTGCAGCTGCACGAACGCTTTCGCTGGCCGACCGATCAGGTGTTGCTGCTGAGCATGGGCGTGGTCGCTACCCCCGGTCCGCAAAAGCCGAACATGCTGACCGACGCGTTGCAGCTGGCCACCGGCGGCAGCGCCCCACGAGCCGACGCGTTGCTGTTTGTGGAGAGCAAGGGCCCGGTCGATCCTTCGCTGCCCGGCGGAACGGCGCCGATCTCGACTGCTACGCGTCCAAACCAGACGTTCCACGGTCGGTATTGAGGCCCAGGGCTGGAAGGCGTAGGCTGTACTGCTGTAGGTCCCTTTGATCGAGCACACAGTCCCTGAGTCCACAGCCCGCCATGATTTCCGCAGGCAATACAAACCGTCGCGTCGTCATCACCGGCCTGGGGGTCGTTTCACCGCTGGGTAACTCGGTGGATGAAATGTGGGAGGCGCTGGTCAACGGACGAAGTGGCGTGACGGCGCTGGAGCTGCTACCGCCACTGAATCGTTTTGTGCACTTCGGCGGACAAGCGCTCGACTTCACCGGGGCAATCGGGGACTTCGGGGAGCTGACCAAGGACCGCAAGAAGGCGATTCGCAAGGCGCTGAAGGTCATGTGCCGCGAGACGATGATGGCGGTCTCGGCTGCCCAACAGGCGATCGCCGACGCGGGGTATGCCGAAACGCCGATGGATCCGGAGCGATCGGGCGTCGTGTTCGGTAGCGACTACATGCTCAGCCCGCCGGAGGACTTTACCGACGGCATGGTCAAGTGCGGCGTGGCCGACGATGCCTTTCGCTACGAACAGTGGGGTGGCGACGGACTGGGCGAAATGAACCCCCTGTGGATGCTGAAGTACCTGCCCAACATGCCCGCCAGCCACATTGCGATCTTTAACGATTTGCGTGGGCCCAACAACTCACTGACCTTGCGAGAGGTTTCTGGCGTGATGGCGATTCGCGAGGCAGCTCAAACGATCGCACGGGGACATGCCGATCGTATGGTCGCGGGTGCGACCGGTACACGGATTCACTCGTTCAAAACCGTGCATGCCCTGCAGACAGAACAACTGGCCGCTCCTGAGTTGCCACCCGAGCAGGCGTGTCGGCCCTTTGACGCCGATCGCACGGGCATGGTCGTCGGCGAAGGAGCGGGTTCGCTCGTGCTGGAAGAACTGGAGTCTGCCCAGTCGCGCGGCGCAACGATCTACGGTGAGATCCTCGGCACCGGCAGCAGCACCGTGACCAATGGGAAATTGGAAGGCGATCCCACGCGAGCGCTAGCCAATGCTGCCAAGGCGGCACTAGCTGACGGGGAGATCAACCCCGAGCAGCTGGGGCATGTGAATGCTCATGCGATGGGTACGACCGAAGGTGATGCGGCCGAAGCAACTGCGCTGGCCGAAGCACTCGGAGAAGCGTCAAGCCGCGTGCCCGTCGTCGCAGCGAAGAGTTACTTCGGCAACCTGGGGGCAGCGAGCGGAATCGTCGAGTTGGTCGCGAGCACCAAAGCCCTCCAGCAGCAGCAACTCTTCCGCACACTCAACTATCAATCTGCCGATGAGAGCTGTCCTTTGAACGTGACCGGGGAAGCCGGTCACGCCACCGGGTCGAGTTTCCTCAAGCTCAGCGTCACGCCGCAAGCACAAGCTGGGGCGGTTTTGGTGGGCACTTCCGACCGCTAACGCGGCCTTCTCGACCGATTCTGGCCGCTTGACAGCCCCTATTTTCAGCGGTAGAGTTACCAGATTATGAATTGCCGGAAGTCGGCTTCATAAAAGGGCTTTGGGCTTGCTGAACGCTCTGGGCGGTGCCCCAGCGGACGGTGATGAGGACAAACTATGGTCTGACAACCCTTACAATTCGAACAACTCGGTTTGCCTGGCGGCGGGCGAAATACGTCGTAGAAAGAACAAATATGAACGCCAGTGAAGTGCTGAGAATCGTTGATGCTATTCATCGCGACAAGAACATCGACAAGGAAATCGTCTTCGAGGGCATCGAAGATGCGCTGGTCTCTGCGGCCAAAAAGCACTACGGCGAAGAATCTGACATAACGGTTAGCATCGACCGTGAATCTGGCGCCATCACCGCCGTCTGCGATGGCGAAGAACTCGACTCGGAAGAAACCGTCGGTCGCATTGGCGCGCAGACTGCCAAACAGGTGATGATCCAGAAGATCCGCGAAGCCGAGCGCGACGCCCTGTACGACGAGTACTCTGAACTCCAAGGCGAGATGGTCAGCGGCGTCGTCCAACGCTACGAAGGCGGAGCCGCAACGGTCGCGTTGGCCAACGTCGAGGCGATTCTGCCGCGGAGCGAACAGATTCCCGGCGAACAACATCACGTCAACGAACGCGTGCGTGCCACGGTGTTTGAAGTCCGCAAGGCAGGCAGCCGTGTGAAAGTCATCCTCAGCCGCGCTCGTCCGCAGTTGGTGCAGCGGCTGTTTGAACAAGAGATTCCTGAAATCATCGACGGAGTAATCGAAGTCCGCGCTATGTCGCGCGAGCCGGGCTATCGCTCCAAGGTTGCAGTCAGCAGCAGCGACCAGCGTGTCGATTGCGTGGGCGCTTGCGTCGGCGTGCGCGGCAACCGCATTAAGAACATCGTCGACGAGCTTGGTGGCGAGCGTATCGACATCGTCCGTTGGGACGACAACCTGGAAGTGCTGATCCCCAACGCGCTGCAGCCGGCTGAGGTCGAGCAGGTAATTCTGTGCAAAATGCTCGGTCGGGCAATCGTCCTGGTACGCGAAGATCAGCTTTCACTGGCCATCGGCCGTCGTGGCCAAAACGTGCGTCTGGCAAGCAAGCTCTCAGGATGGGACATTGAAATCATGACCCAAGAAGAGCTCGCCGAGTCAATCGACCGAGCGGTCACGGGCTTCAGCGAATTGGAAGGCCTCGAAATCGAGGTTGCCGAGCGGCTGGTTGAGGAAGGCTTCCTCAGCTACGACGACTTGTCGATCATCGAGCCCGACGCGCTGATGGAAATGGGCAATATGCCCGAGGAACAAGTAGATTTGATCGTCACGCAGGCGGAAGAAAAGGCCGAGGAGGCTGAAGCCCAAGCCGAACAGGCGCGGAAACTGAAGCGTGAGCAGGAGCGCATCGCCGCCATCGAGGAAGAAGAGCGGGCCAAGGAAGCAGCCGCCGCGGAAGCGCGGGCAGCGGCGGCCGGCGAGGCCGAAGCCGACGGCGAGAACGCGGTCGCCGACTCAGAAGCCACCGAATCGGCAGACGAAGAACCAAAACCGGTCGATGCCCCGGCGACCGAATAGAGCCGAAGATTGAGATAGAAGCGGAACCGACGAGAAGCACTTTGAGTCACCAATTTACCATCCTAACTGGCGTAGCACTTGGAGGACCGTTGGTTATGGTTTCCTAGTTTGAATTTGCAATGCGAGTTTGGGCGGTCCCAACTTGATAGGAAAACACCTGCCACCCACCCTCGGGCCTGCATCCCTCGCACGGAGATTTTGATTTGGCTGTTCGCATTTACGCGTTAGCAAAAGAACTGAAAGTAGACAGCATCGAGCTGGTCGATATCTGTGCAAAAATAGGTATCAAAGGCAAAGGTTCTGCGCTGGCGAGCTTGTCTGACGACGAGGTCGCGAAGCTGCGTGATCACTTCGCGAATCCGGCCGGCAGCGACGTGGGGCCTGCAAAGGGTAAGGCGGCTCCGCCAGCTCCCGAACGTCCCACTGAGCCCGTTCGGTCCGGTAAGATGCCGGTTATCAGCGCGCCGCGCCCGCAATCGCCGCTGGCCGGCATTCGACGGTCCAAAGATAAAGAAGCCGAGGAACCGGCACCGCCGGCCGAGTCTCCGACTTCGCCACCGGCTGAATCCCCGGCTAAAGAGGCCGCCGCTGCGCCCAGCAAGCCCGAAGCTGCGTCAGCCGCCCCCGCCGAAGCGGACGCTGGTCCTCGCTCACCGGGTCCACTGGCAGGCGTGATGGGACGTGATGAGTACGTCAGCCCCGGACATGTCTCGGGTAAGGTTCCCACCATTGGTGAGCAACGCTCTGGTAGTGGCCGAGGCGGCTCGAAGTCGTCCGGCTCGCAACAGCGTGGCCGTCCGGCCGTCAAGCTGGCTCCGATCCCAGCCGTTGATCAGCCCGAAACTCCGGCCACCTCCAAACAGGACGAAGCGCCGATCCAGAAACCCGATCTCAAGCTGCCCGCCGACGCGCTGAAGGCCGGCAAATCGGGCGCGAAGCCACTTGCCGCCCACCTAAGACGGCACGAAGAGTCGCTCGAAACCGCCAAACGCAAAGGCAAGGGTGCCGGTGACTTCAAAGACGACACAGAAGAAGGCGACAGCAAACGCAAGGGGCGCCGTGGGAAGTCGGGCGGCGATGGCGAGACCCCCATGCTCGGCGGGCGAGAGCAACGTCAGCTTAGCCGACAACGGCAAGCCCAACGTCGCGATGGCGGCATGCGGCCTCGGCGCACAATCCGTCGAACCAGAAAGTCGGGCGTCAGCACCGCGGCACCGCGCAAAGGCAAAGTTGAGTTGCAACTGCCGTGCACCGTCCGCGAATTCTCCGAGGCAGCCGGCGTGCCGGCAATGCAGATTCAACGGATCCTGATGGAAGAAGGCGTGATGACCACCATCAACGCCACGATGGATCCTGACCTGACCGAGCTGGTAGCCGCCGAGTTGGATGTCGACATCGTCTTGAAAGAAGCGGTCAGCTTCGAAGACGAACTACTCACCAAGATTCGCGATCAAGTTGATGCCGAAGAAGAGCTTCAATCCCGCCCGCCAGTAATTACGTTCCTGGGCCATGTCGACCACGGCAAGACCTCGCTGCTCGATCGAATCATCAACATCGACGTCGTCAGTGGCGAAAGCGGCGGCATCACACAGCACATTCGCGCGTACAGTATCGATAAAGATGGTAGGGCCATCTCATTCGTCGATACCCCGGGTCACGAAGCTTTTACCGAAATGCGTGCGCGCGGGGCGAACGTCACCGACATCGCGGTGTTGGTCGTCGCGGCCGACGATGGAGTGATGCCTCAGACGGAAGAGGCGATCAGTCACGGACGGGCCGCCGAAGTGCCGATCGTCGTGGCCCTGAACAAGACCGATCTCCCAGGCGTCGACATTAATCGCGCGATGCAGGGCCTTTCCGCCAACGAGCTCTTACCCAGTGAGTGGGGCGGCGACGTCGAAGTCATCAAGACCAGCGCCATTACCGGGGATGGCGTCGACGAGTTGCTCGACACCTTGCTCACCGTGGCGGAACTGCACGAGTACAAAGCAAACCCTCATCGTCCCGCGTTGGGCACTTGTCTGGAAGCCCAGCAGGAAGCCGGCCGCGGCGTCGTGGCAAAGCTGATCGTCCAAAACGGCACGCTACGTGTCGGCGACATCGTCGTCTGCGGCCAGTCGTTTGGCAAAGTGAAGGCGATGTACGACACGCTACGACCCGATCAGCGTGTTGAAGAAGCGGGGCCGAGCATGCCGGTAAATATCACCGGCTTCGACACGGCACCTGGTGCAGGCGAACACTTTTACGTGCTGGACGACATAGCCGATGCACGCACGATCGCCGAAGCGCGTGCCGAGAGCGAACGCACATCGAACCTCGGTGTTGGCGTGGAGCACGTCACCCTTGAGAACCTGTTCGATCGCCTGGAAGGCGCCGGCGACGTGCAGACACTGAATCTAATTCTGCGTGCCGACGTGCGTGGATCGATTGAAGCTATCCAGAAGGAACTGGAAAAGCTCGATCATCCGGAAGTCAAAATCAAGCTGTTGCAATCGGCCGTTGGCGGTGTCACCGAAGCCGACGTGACGTTGGCGGACGCTTCCGACGCGATCATCATGGGCTTCAACGTCGTGCCTGACGAGAACGCCAGAATACTGGCGGAAAAACGAGGCGTTCAGATCAAGCGCTACGAGGTAATTTACAAGATCACCGAAGACCTCAAAGCGGCCCTGGAAGGTATGCTTGTGCCCGAGGAGCGCGAAGTCGATCTCGGTCGTGCCTTGGTGCAGCAGACGTTCAAGATTAGCCGCATTGGCACAATTGCCGGGTGCCGCGTGCTGGCCGGCACGGTCAATCGCAACGCTCGCGCACGCGTAATTCGTGACAGCACAATCATCGGCGACTACGCGATCGACACACTGCGTCGTGAGAAGGACGACACCAAAGAAGTACGTGAGGGCATGGAGTGCGGCATCAAGCTGGCCGGGTTTAACGACGTCAAAGAAGGCGACCTTCTGGAAGTCTACAAGGTCGAGGAAATCGGTCGCAGCTTTGACGACACGAACAACTAGCGATGCCATGACGAAGGACTCGAATACACAAAGACCTACCGCTTTCGTCATGCAGAGATGATTCGTCATTGGGTTTTTCGTCATTATTCTCCACCACCAGACACTCTATCACGCACTGCACCATCACCCCCCTTATGACTTCACGACGTGTTCAAAAGGCCGCCGAGGCGATTCGAGAGGTGGTGAGCATGGCGATTCTCGCCGACCTGAAAGACCCGCGCATCGAAGGCGTGACGGTCACGTACGTCGAGGTGTCACCTGACATGCGCAATGCCAAGGTGCACGTCTCGATCATGGGTGACGAGACCGCCCAACGACTCTGCCTCCAGGGTCTCCAGAGTTCAGCAGGCTACTTGCAGCAGAAAGTGTCGCGTCGGATTGATACCCGCTACACGCCGCGCATTCGCTTCGAAATTGACATGGGAGTCAAGAACTCTATCGCCATCGCCCGCATGCTCAACGAAGTGCTACCCGAAGAGTCAACCGCCGAGGAAGAGCCAGATTCTCAGCTCTCGACGGATTCAGACCATGCTGAGTTGGAGTAATTGGCTTTGGCTCATTCCGCAGTTTTCGCTCCGTTCCTTGCCTAATTCATAGACGTATTCCGCAGCAGAGACCCACCATCCATGGCTAGCAATAATCGTGCGACTCAAATAAACAAAGTCCTCAAAGTCACCAAGAAGCACTTCAAACCGGCAGAGATCCCCACAGATCGCACGGTGCTGGAGCACCTGATCTACGCCTGTTGCGCGGAGAACTCTTTGCACGAAGCCGCGAATGAAGTGTTTGCGTCGCTTTCCAATGATTACTTCGACTGGAACGAGGTCCGCGTCACGTCGATCCGGGAACTGGCGCAATTGATGAAAGGGCTGAACGATTCAGAAGCGGCGGCAACGCGACTGAAGCGGGTACTGCAAAGTGTGTTCGAAACGCACTACTCATTCGATCTGGAGCTGATGCGCAAGCAGAACATCGGCCAGGCCGTCAAGCAACTGGAAAAGTACAACGGCGCGAGTCGCTACGTCGTTGCTTTCGTCACGCAAAATGCGCTGGGTGGCCATGCGATCCCAATCAACGACGGCCTCTTGCAATCGATGCGCGTCGTCGGAGTGATTTCGGATGCCGAGGCAAAGAAGGGCACTGTCCCCGGCCTTGAGCGGGCTGTCGCGAAGAACAAAGGCGTCGAAGTTGGCACGATTCTGCATCAGCTGGGTGTCGAGCTAGGTCGCAGCCCTTACGGCCCGACCATCCGCAAGCTGCTGCTAGAGATTGAACCAACCTGCAAAGAGAACTTACCGAAGCGTCCGAGCAAGAAGCCCAAGCCACCGGAACCGAAAGCAAAGGCGCCAGCGAAAGCTGCGAACAAATCGGAGAAGACCAAAGCCGCAAATGCGAAATCGGCGGCGCCTACCGAGAAAAAATCGGCTGGCAAATCCTCAACCCCGACCAAGAAAAAGCCCGCTGCCAAAACTGTGAAAAAGAAGAAGCCCACCAAGAAGGTGGTCACTAAAAAGAAAAAGAAGGCTGCCGCAACCAAGAAGACGGCCAAAAAGAAAAAGAAGACGAAGGTTCCCGCCAAGGGCAAGAAAAAGTCTGCCACCAAGAAGCTCAGGAAACGCAAACCAAAGTAATTGCAAGAATTCCGCTTCTACATTTGTGCATTCGCGCAGGCACACGATCAATCTTCGCAACTCACTACATCCACACAATCCAAGAACAAAGAAACGATGGCTGGACACTCACACTGGGCCGGAATCAAGCACAAGAAGGCCCTGATCGACAACAAACGTGGCAAGGTCTGGAGCAAGCTCTCGCGGGCGATTATTGTCGCGGCGAAGACCGGGGGCGGCGATCCCGACACGAATCTGCGGCTGCGCTACGCGATCAATGATGCCAAAGCCGTCAGTATGCCCAAGGACAACATCGAACGGGCCGTCAAAAAGGGCACCGGCGAACTCGATGGCGGTAACCTGGACGAGGTGCTCTACGAGGGCTACGGCCCCAGTGGTGTCGCTGTGCTGTGCGAAATCCTCACCGATAACCGCAATCGGACGGCGCCGGAGGTCAAGAAGATCTTCGAACTGGCCGGAGGCAAACTCGGCGCGACCGGCTGTGTGGCCTGGATGTTCGAGCGGAAGGGCCTAGCGGTGATTGACAGCAAACAGACTGACGAAGAGACACTGCTCGAGCTGGCAATGGAAGCCGGTGCCGACGACGTGAAGACCGAAGGGGACAAGTTTGAAGTGATCTGCGACCCTGAGCACTTCACGATCGTGCAAGAAGCGCTGGAGAAAGCCAGCATCGAAACCGAGTCGGCCGAGATCACGCGCATCCCCAACGATACGGTCGACCTCGACGTTGAAACCGCGCGCAAGGTGCTCAAGCTGATGGAAGACCTCGACGATCACGACGACGTGCAGAACGTCGCGTCGAACTTCAACATCCCCGACGAGGCGATGGCTGAGTTGGAAATGTAAACTCTGACGCGGCTTGCGTCGCCTACAGCCTCATGCAAGATTCAAGGACCGATGCCGCCTCTGGAAACTTCCTAACGGCGTTGTTGTTGGCACTCGTTCTCGGCGGAGGAGTGACCTATCTCTTGTGGCACCGACAACAAGCACTCACGGAACGCCAAGAAGCACAGCGCCGGGCTGCTCAAACCAAGCTACGAGAGATGGCTAAAGCGCATGCGGCGGCAAGTCAAACACGTCGTGAAGAACCTCCTTACGATCGGCACAGGTACGACGCTCTCGCAGGCAGACTTCAGGAGTGGGATGCCAGCCTGCAAGACACCGATCCGCAGAGTTTTTTTACGATTCGGAACCTCCTGCTAGAGCAGCAGAAGGCATGGAACAAGGGTGATATCGATCTGTTTATGCAGTACTACTGGAAGTCTGACGATCTTACCTTCAGTTCTGGCGGCAAAGTAACGCGAGGTTGGCTAGCCACACGTGGTCGCTACAAGAAGAAGTACTCGACTCGCCAAGAGATGGGAACGCTCGCCTTCGACAACTTAGAAGTCTCGCTAATCGACGGCGATGCCGCGCTTGTCCTTGGCGAATGGAAATTAACTCGCGAGGGCGACGACCTCGGTGGCAACTTCTCGCTGGTCTTCCGCCGCATCGATGGGCGTTGGGTGATCGTCCACGACCACACTTCGAAGGTCGACTAGTCCTTGCCGTAGTGCTCAACTTGCGGCCAGTACTCTTGGAAGTCGAAGTCGGGGCTGTTGTCGATATCGTGGCATTCCATGCACATCTTGGCGACCACAGCTCCATTCTTATCGATCACCTGGCCAGCTTTGTTGCCCTCGTTCTCCACGATCTTCAGCCGCAGCGCCGCTCGCAATCGTTCCAGTTCCTCGTCGTCGGCATCGACGTCGCCGTTTTCCGCGGCGACATGGGCGGCTCCCGGACCGTGACAATTCTCGCAGCCGTTGTCCAACAAGTGCGGCGTCTTTTCGATGCCCATGAAGCCCGAGGCGTACGGAAAATACTCCTGCGGATTCCAGCCAACCACATGGCAGCTTAGGCATTCCGGGTCGAACTGACGCGGCGGATCCAAGTCGACCAAGGTCTTGGTCGCGTGCGCGTGGGGCGTCTTCTCAAATTCCTCGGTCGCCGTCGTATGGCAATCGGCACACGCCGCCGACCCCACAAAACTGTCGACCGGGTGCTTGTTCACGGTTAGCCCCAAGCCGCTGAAGCCCAACTCTTTGAGCTCCTTTTGATATGCCACCAGCATCTCGTACATCTGTGGGGAGTCTTCAAAACGATGGTCCAGCGGCACACGCTGCAGTCGCAGCGGAGTGTCGGGATCATCGTAAATGCCAACGACCGTCACGTACTGGCCTTTGTGTCCAGCCTCAATCAGTTGCGTAGGCAAGACACCAGGTGCTGGTTCGATAATTGGTGTGAGGCGATTCGGCGGAGTCTCGGCCCCACCGGTCGTCGCGACGAAGTCGAACATCGAAAATTTCTTGCCCAACTCGACCGCTTCTTCCGGATCGGCGTGAACAAGGAGCGTGAGCAAATCGCACTCTTCCTGCTGCAGCTCGTCCTTAATCTCGTCCAGCGCCTTCACCGGGTCCGACCAAATGATGTCGGGGGAGTTTTGGAGTTCGGCTTGATGTTTCTTTCCCAGTACCGATGTCACGCCGATTTTCATGCCCGCCGCTTCGATCACACGATAACGGCTGCTCAGCCCGAGACCTGGATCGATGATGCTGACATTGGCCGACACCACCGGGTTCTGCTGGCCTTCGAAATTCGACAGCACGTAGATTAGATAATTCGAATCGAGTTGGAGCTCCTTGATGCCCATACCAATTGCCTGGTATCCAAGCTCCGTGAGCGACTTGATCGCGTAACGATACTTGATGTCCGCCTGTGGACCGAACCGTCGGATCTGGCCGCCCATGTCCAACGCGACCATTGGCCAGCCGTCTCGCTCCAGTTGCTTGAAGAACGAGTGGCGTCGTTTCAGACCGCCCTTTTGGTTATCGAGTCCGGCGCAACCACAGGGCTCCAGGTAGCCGTCCATCTCCCCTGAAAACACCAGCGCGAGCCGAGGTTTGGGCCAATCGACAAAGATCTCTTGATTCTTCTTGATCGCGTCGGCTATCTCCGCCTCGCGACTTTCAAACTTCGCTCGTCCCGCAGCCTCGGCCGAGTTTACGACCGGCCAGAAGCCCAGCGAACGGATCAGTCCCAATGCCACAACTACCAGCACCAAAATGCCGGCCGCTCGTTTAGACCGCCCTTCGTCAGTCACCATTCCTTCTCCAACATGCCTGCCGCTCAAGTAAGATCATGAGCAGTCAATCGTACCGTCTGGACGGGGGGACTGCCAGAACAGTTCGCCGGTTCCAACTACGAAAGTAGGGCTAAAATCACTCTACAACTAACTGAATACGCAGCCGTACTTCGGGAATCTTGCCATCGTTGGATTTGAGCACTACGTGGGCGTCGCTACTGACCGGTTCGCCGAGCCGCACGACAGGATCGCTCCCAGCGGGCACTTCCAACACGAGCGGGATGTGCTGAAGATTTTCTCCCATCTGGCGTGGCTCGCCGAGAGACGCTTGAAGTTGCGGGGGATCGACCGAGGCGACCTCCAATTGGGTTTTCACGTCGTGTTTGCCTCTAACCGCAACCGTTAGCGTTGCCTTCTTTCCTTCCTTGCTAGCAATGGAGCCCATACGCAAGAGACCTTTCTGGGCGTTCCACGCCGGGTGAAAAATCGAGACATCGCCAACGACATTGCCACCGATCGGGACAGTCAACGTCTCGGCGTTCTCAAGGTTGGTGGTGATGTCCAGCCAGCATTGAAACGGACCGACACTCTTGCCGGCCGCATAGGTCGCCGTCAGTTTCACACCCGCGACCGCTCCCGGCGTGGGCAAGTCTTTGGGATCGGCCTCCGCGATATCGATTTTGATTTGCTCGGCCAACTCTTCGTCGCTCAGCTTGTAATCCAGCACCTTCACTTCTTCGTCCAAGAACTGCATCAAGTGAAGGCTCACCTGCTTCGTATCGCCAGCGCGCATTGTGCCAAAAAAGAGTTCTGGCGGATACATGGCTGTCGACTCGACCACCTGCCCTTCCACAGTAAGTTCGAGACTCCGTTGGGATGGATCGTTCGTGCTCAGCACCGCTCCATGACGAAACGGTCCGGGGGGAGTCTTGGCGACCCACTCGAGTAAAACTTTGGTCTCGCCACCGGGCTCGATATCCTTGTCCGCCAAGTCGCCGACGGTGCACTTGCACGTGGTGCTTTCGACTTCCACCTGCAGGGGCTTGTTGCCGACATTGCGAATCACGAACTCGTGAGACATGGAGGTCCCGCGCTCAATATTGCCGAACTCAAATACCGTTTCCGGCAACTCCGCTTTCGCGGTAGCAACCGGCTCGGCAGCTTGACTGGAAACTGCCAGGACGTCATCGGGGGACTGCACCAGTGCGGGTGGCACTTCGACGTAGGCGACTGCCCCTCCCAACAGCACTCCCAGGATCACGGCGACAACCACAGCGGTGAACAAAGCTTTCATGAAGAAGTCCTTCTTCCAGACGAATGTCCCAGCGGGAACAAGATAACGTGACAGATCCTCCATCTTACCGACGGCAATCGAGTTTCGTCAATTTCTTGGGCTTGGTCACAGCCCAGTGCGCATGGTCTCGCGACACTGCGTGAAAAACGCCTGAAAGTCGGCCCGTCGGTAATCGGGATAAGTCCAATCGCAGGCCTGCCAACCGCGTTTGCGATAGTTCAGCGTGATCTCCGCGTAGATTCCATCGCTCAGATAGATCCGATGGGCGTGATCCTTCGTCGAGGCGAGGACCAGCTTGGCGAGCGTGAGATAGCCGGGATCGAGATTCAATGGCCGCGATTCTGGATGCTCGCTCATCTGAGCGTACTCGACCTCCAATCGATTGGTCGCACGTTTGATTTGCGGCAACTCTCCAGGATCGATGGGATTTTCGAACACCAGGAACTGCTTCTTCAGCTCGGTCCCCATCGTGCCGGCATAGTAGTCCGTCTCGTTGAAGTCGAACGCTTCGCTCTTGCGACGGATCGGTCCATATCTGTCCATCGCCGCCTGCTCGCTCCAAGCAAGCGCCTGATCGTAACGGCTGCTAATCGCGATCAGCAGCAGGACTGGTTTGGGCTCGTAGACTTCACCCATCGCACTAATACGCTCGTGCAAATACGCCACGCCGCAAGGAATCTGCCCCCGTGAAGATGCACTTCCCCGCTTCCTCTGCCGCATCGATAGGAACACACCGCGCGGTGACCTTGAGCTCTTTGAGCTTGGCTTCCATCTCGGGTCCGTCGACGAAGTGGCAGTGAGCTAAACCACCCGGGGAACCTTCCGCGAAGTACTTTTCGAACTCGGCGAGTGAATCAATTTGTACTGTCGCTTCGTCGCGCAGTTTCGCTGCGCGCTCAAACAATGCCTGTTGAATCTCCGCGAGTGTGCCCGACACATTAGCAACGAACTCTTCGCGTGGTGTGCCCTGCCCTTTCCCACCGATGTCACGACGTGATACGAAGACTTCACCCTCGGCGATATCTCGAGCCCCGACAGTCAGCAGCAGTGGAACTCCTCGTTTGACCCATTGCCATTTCTTTCCACCACCGCGAATGTCGCGATCATCGATGCGAACGCGGACAGGCTCATCATCGTAACGCTGGGCAATCAGATCAGCCTTAAGTTGATCGCAGAATGAGAGCACCTCAGTGCGATCTTCGTCCGACTTGTACATCGGCAGGATCACCACATGCGCGGGTGCCAATTTCGGCGGCAGGACCAAGCCGTCGTCGTCGCTGTGCGTCATGATCAACCCACCGACTAGGCGCGTCGACACACCCCATGACGTTGTCCAAGCGTAGACTTCCTGGCCTTCCTGATTCTGGAACTTGATTTCTTGTGCCTTGGCAAAATTCTGTCCTAA
Organism: Bythopirellula sp.; assembly: GCA_028285205.1. Classification (GTDB taxonomy): domain Bacteria; phylum Planctomycetota; class Planctomycetia; order Pirellulales; family Lacipirellulaceae; genus Bythopirellula. The sequence goes on from JANQQA010000035.1 coordinate 15,315, forward strand.
AAAGTGCGACGTCCCCGCCTGCAGCGCTTTGCGATCTTGCATCATCGCCTCGATGCTGTAGGTGGCTTCGGCACCGGGGAAACGCTCGCCCTCGGTCTTCTCGCCTTTGATCACAGGCATCGCCATGTATTGCTCTGCGAATTCGGCGTAGACATCAAGCATCTGCCGCGTCTCGTCGATCGCTTCCTCCTTGGTCGCATGGACGGTGTGGCCTTCCTGCCAGAGGAACTCGGCGGTGCGTAGGAACATCCGCGTGCGAAGTTCCCACCGCACGACGTTCGCCCATTGGTTGATCAAGATGGGCAGATCGCGATACGACTGGGCCCAACGCGCGAACGTCGCGCCGATGATGGTCTCGCTGGTCGGACGAACGATGAGTGGCTCTTCGAGCTTGGCCGACGGTGCCGGCTGCAAACCGCCTTCGCCGTCGGGCTCAAGCCGATGGTGCGTGACGACAGCGCACTCCTTGGCGAAGCCTTCCACGTGCTCGGCTTCCTTCTCCAGAAAACTCATCGGGATGAAGAGCGGGAAGTAGGCGTTTTCGTGACCGGTCGCCTTGAACATCGCGTCGAGTTGCCGCTGGATGTTCTCCCAAATTGCATAACCCCATGGCTTGATGACCATGCAGCCACGCACATCGGAGGTCTCTGCCAGGTCGGCAGCTTTGACGACTTGCTGGTACCATTCAGGATAGTTTTCGGCACGGGTGGGCGAGATTGCATTCTTAGGTGGTTTGGCCATGATGGGCTATCGGCTTTGAGCTATGGGCAGTGGGAGTTGAGCTATGGGCAGTGAGCCCCTGGCTATGTTTTTTTGGGTATGGGCGAAGCGAGTAAGCGCGAGGCAACGCTCCGCTGGCAAATCGCGAATCACGCATTCTAAAGCAAACGTTGCTCACGGGAAATCGCAACGCTAGCCCCCCAGCAGGTACGCAAGGAATTTGCTACGATGCATTGTTAGCCACACTCCGGCGAGGCATTGCCTCGCGGTTCGTGCCCACAGCCCACTGCCCTTAGCTCACAACCCTTCCCCATGCCCACCGACCGACGCTTTGTCAGCCAGCTTTCGCACAACGAACAGATCAGCCAGGTCTTTCTCGCTTCGGACAAGCAACTGCGGCCCAACCGCAATGGCAACTTGTACCTGCAGGTGGAGCTCTCCGACCGCAGCGGATCGGTCAACTCGCGGATGTGGAACGCCAACGACAACGACTACAAGGCGTTCGACAACGGCGATTACGTGCACGTCGAGGGGGCGACGCAGCTGTTTCAGGGCAACATGCAGCTCATTGCCAACCGCATCCGCAAAGCACGTCCCGACGAAGTCGACGAAGCCGATTTCACCACGCTGCAGACCGAAGACGTCGACAAGATGCGTGAGCGCCTCACGGAGATTCTCCGGGGCATCAAGACCGCACCGCTCGCGCGCTTGGCCAAGGGCTTTCTGGCAGACGACGAGTTTATGGGCAAGTTCTGCCGTGCGCCGGCAGGAATGAAAAACCATCACGCTTATCAAGGCGGATTGCTCGAACATGTGGTGAGCCTGATGGAATTGGTGCTGGTTGTCGGCCCACGCTATCCGCAACTCGATACGGACAAGCTGCTAATGGGCGCATTCCTGCACGATGCGGCAAAAGTCGACGAACTGGCCTACGAACGCGACATCTCTTACACCGATGCCGGCCAACTGCTCGGTCACATGTCACTGGGCGTGTCGATGCTCGAGGAGATGGTCCGTAAGATCGTCGCGCAGGATGGCCAGCCGTTCCCCGACCGGTTGCTGATGGAACTGAAGCACATGATCATCAGCCACCACGGCGAATACGAGTACGGCAGCGCGAAACTACCGATGACGCTCGAAGCCGTTGCGCTACACCACCTCGACAACCTCGATGCGAAGTTGGCCAGCTTCACCCAACTGATGACCGACTGCCCCAACACCGACAGCAATTGGACGCAATATTTTTCTCAGATCGGGCGGAAGTTGTTTAAGCCAGAAAGTGGAAGCTAATGCGAACCTCGTCGGCAAGAAGAGTGTCTTCATGCGATACAGCTTGCGCTCGCTTCTGATATCCATTGGATTCCTGGCCTTTGCACTAACGTTTGCGAAGCTGTTCTACTCTTGGGCAGGCCCCGTTATTCCGGCCAGTTTGGTTCAACAACTGGAACCGGGACTTACTAAGGAACAAGTTAGACGCCTGCTCGGAACTCCGACCGAAGCAGATGTCTCGATGTGGCGATACCAACGCATCACGAGTTCCTCTGCCGGTTTTTTCGATCTTTACTTCGACGAAAACGGAAAACTCGATTGGTACGATGACGAAAGCCACTTTCCTGGATTCCCATAACCTTCACCCCTCCCCCTTCATCCTTCCCCAATGTCTGACCTCGACACCCTGATCCTCAAACACGTCAACGACCCCAACTACCGGCCGGTCAAGCCGAAGGTGATTGCCAAGCAGCTTGACTTCACCGACGACGATGTGTCGCGACTGAAGCGAACCATCAAGCGGCTCGTCAAAGACGGCAAGCTCGCCTATGGGCCAAGCCACCTGGTGTGCCCGGTCGCCGCAGAGCATCCCGCCTCCAAAGTCGGCAAGCCCGTCAAGGAAAAAAAGTCCAAGCACATCGTCGGTACGTTTCGTCGCGCGCAAGGCGGCTTCGGCTTTGTGCGGCCCGAAGATGCGACCTCCGCCGATGGCCGCGATGCCGATATTTACGTGCCCGCCAACGCCGGTGGCGACGCGGCGAACGGCGATACCGTGCGCATCCGCCTCAGCGGCAAGCGTGGCCGCATGGGCAAACCGGAAGGACGCGTGATCGATGTTGTCCAGCGCGCGACCAATCGCTTCGTCGGCACTTACCTTGAGCAAGCCGGGATGGGACTGGTGCAAATCGACGGCAAGATTTTCAATGAGCCGGTTTACGTCGGCGACCCGGGTGCCAAAGGCGCGCAGCCCGACGACAAGGTCGTGATCGAGATGGTCCGCTTCCCCTCGCATGTCCGCGATGGCGAGGGCGTGATCGTCGATATCCTTGGCCAGCGCGGTCAGCCGGGCGTCGACACGCTGTCGATCATCTACGAGTTCAACCTGCCAGGCGAGTTCGATGAGGGCTCACTGGAAAACGCTCGCAAGCAGGCGGAGAAATTCGACGAGTCCATCGGTCCGCGCCGGCAAGATCTCACCGACGAGACCGTAATCACAATCGACCCCGCCACCGCGCGCGACTTCGACGATGCGATTTCGCTAGAGCGAACGGAAAACGGTCATTGGCTGCTCGGCGTTCACATCGCGGACGTCTCGCATTTTGTGCGGCCCAACTCCGGTCTTGATCGCGAAGCGAAGAATCGGGCCACCAGTGTCTACCTGCCCGACCAAGTAATCCCGATGCTCCCCGAGATCATCTCCAACAACCTGGCCAGCCTACAGCCCGACAAAGTGCGTTACGCCATGACCGCGCGGATCGAGTTCACCGCCGAAGGCCAACGCGTCGCGACGGATGTGTTCAAGTCGGCCATCAAAAGCTGTCGGCGGTTCACGTACGAAGAAGTCGATCAGTATCTCGCCGACCGCAGCGGTTGGAAGAAGAAAGTCACAGCGCCCGTTCATCGACTTCTAGGCGACATGCACGAGCTGGCGATGATGCTCCGGATGCGTCGCATGAAACGCGGCTCGCTGGAGCTGGCCATGCCGGAGCTCACCATCGACCTGAACAAAAACGGCCAGGTCACCGGCGCCCACCTGGAAGAAAACACCGAGAGCCATCAAATCATCGAGGAGTTCATGCTGGCGGCCAACGAGGCGGTCGCCGAGATGCTGTTCGACAAGGGGCTGCTTTTCCTGCGTCGCGTGCATGGGGCACCTTCACCGCGGAAACTGAAGGCACTCAACGAATTTGTGAAGGAACTGGGCCTAAAGACCGACGATCTCGCGTCGCGATTTGCGCTGCAAGATCTGCTCAGCGACGTGAAGGGCGATTCCCGCGAGCATGCCGTCAACTACTCGGTACTGCGGTCCATGCAGCGCGCGATCTACAGCCCTGAAGAGGAAGGCCACTTCGCCCTGGCAAGTGATTGTTACTGCCATTTCACCTCGCCGATCCGTCGCTATCCCGATCTCACCGTGCATCGGCTGATCGACGCGGTGAATCGCGGCAAGCCGCCGGAGCAGCACATGGGCGAGTTGCTCACGTTGGGCGATCACTGCAGCGAGCGCGAACAGCGCGCGACCGACGCGGAGCGTGAACTCAACAAAGTCAAACTGCTCAATTACCTGGAAGACAAAGTCGGCACCCGGCTGGAGGGTGTCGTCACCGGAGTCGAGTCCTACGGCCTCTTCGTCACCGGAGTGGAACTGCCCGCCGAGGGCTTCGTCCACATCACCTCGCTGTCCGACGACTACTACAAATTCGACAAAGCGGGCCACGTCATCAAAGGCTTCCGCTCCGGCAACACCTACCGCCTCGGCGACCAGGTGACCGTCGCCGTCGCGTCGGTCGACGTCGAACGCCGCGAGCTCGATTTCCGTTTGATCAGCAAACAGGGCGGAGCGGAGCAAAAGCGGAACGCGGGAATTGGAAAGCGGAAGAAAGAGAAGCACCCCAACAAACGCGGACGGAAGAAGCGGCGTTAGCCATCGCGCTACGCCTCGACGAAGTTCTCGGGTACCCTACCTTCACCAGTGTCATCGCTGAAATTTCAGCTCTTGGAAGTGTAGTTTTACGACCCAGGGTTTGGATTGGCGACCAACGGAAAATGTCAAAACGGCAGAGTAGTGATTACCCTCGTTTTGACAGTCGATAGCAGCCAATTCTTGAATGGCGCTATCGCCGAGGTCAATTCTTGACGACTCGAAATAGGAAACGCCCTCGAACGTTATGTCCGCTGGAATGTAGCGTTCCTCGCTGGTTATGTACTGATCAAGCGAAAGGCAGACAGTCCGGGCTTCGAAATCGTAGTGCAACGACGTAGCAAGTTCGTGGTGAATATTGAGCTGACGAACCTTGTTGAGCACGGGGTCGATCGGATGAGTCATAGGTTTGTAGCGTGCGTGCTGCCTATCGTAACGCACGTCCTTCCCGGCTCACGTTTAGGTGCATCGCACAATCGTTGCACATGCCCACTATACTGCATCATCATTCCTTCTCGCCAACATGCACGGGCTTACCACAGAGGACACAGAGGTGCGCAGAGGAACCTAGAGAACACTCTGTGTACCTCCGTGTCCTCCGTGGTGGTTCATTCTAACAGCTAAATCGCTCGAATCTGGCTATCCGCAGTGCATTCGCTCGCGCCTCTAGCTGCCGCTATCAAAACCGCTACACTGATTACTTGCCTTGGTGGTGCGATTGCACAGGGCGATGTTTCGTCGTCCGCGGCTAAAAGTTTGGCCGTGAAAACGAGTGGTATTATTTGCGTCTAGCGCCACAAATAATGCCAAAAGTAAGGCATTGGGGGCGGGGCAATTGCCCTGCCCCACTTTTCGCTTACAACCACGCGTCCAAACGCCATGCTCGACTGGCTCCTCTCCATTGTTGGCCTCAATCGCGGCTTCGGCGTCGCCGAAGTGGCCCGCCGCTTGGACATATCTCCTGAGGAGTTGCATTCCGTTGAGCCGTCGTACCACCAGTTCTCAATCCCAAAACGCTCCGGCGGTAGGCGAACCATCAATGCTCCAAGTGATGAACTAAAGAAGCTGCAGCGAGCAATTCTTCACTTGCTGTTGGCACGACTAAAGACTCACCACGCGGCAGTGGGCTTCGAGCCGGGTGAGTCTTTTGTAACCAATGCAGCACGCCACTGCGGTAAAGCAATCGTCGTCCACTTCGACCTCTGGAACTTCTTCCCTTCGACCTCAGCTGAGCGAGTCCACCGATACTTTCGCAGAATCGGGTGGAATCGTCAGGCAGCTCGCCTTCTCACAAAGTTGGTGACATGGAACGGCCAGTTGCCGCAGGGAGCGCCAACAAGTCCACGATTGAGCAATCTGGTGAACTATCGGCTCGACGTACGATTGTCGCAGCTCTGCGATGGCTATCACGCGACGTACACGCGCTACGCCGACGACATTACGATCTCGCTCGACAACGAACACTACGACCTACACCCGCTCATTGCCGCTGTAATCGCCATTCTACGATCGGAAGGCTACGAGCCTCACCTGCGCAAGAAGTTCAGCGTCCGTCGACAGCATCACCAACAACGCGTAACTGGACTGGTCGTAAACGATAGAGTCAATCTGTCACGAGAAACACGGCGCTGGTTACGTGCGGTCGAACACCGTGTGAAGCTGCAGCAGTCTAGCGAGTCCAGCGACGAACAACACAAGAAGCCAACACTATCATTGGCACAACTCGACGGCTGGCGTGGGCTCGTGAAAATCGTTGAAGATCAACGCGATTCCGAGCGTGTAGTCGGGAGGGAGGGCGCGCAGCGTAGCGCACGTCATCGCGGGCATTGACTATTCCGGTGCGTTCCACTTCGTTACACGCACCCTACAGTACTCTGTGTACCTCCGTGTCCTCTGTGGTGATTCATTCTAGCATCTAAATCGCTCGAATCTGGCCGTCGGCAGTGCGTTTGCTCTCGCCCCTAGAACCCCGCACCAAAACCGCTAGAATACAGCATTTGCACAATTCGACGGATCGTACAGATGCCTTCTACCGACCAACTCGCCAAGACGCCGCTACACGACTGGCACGCTGACCACGGAGCCCGGATGGTCGACTTTGCCGGCTGGTCGATGCCGGTGCAGTACACCTCGATCGTCGAGGAACACAAGGCTACGCGGGAAGCGGTCGGGCTGTTCGACATCTCGCACATGGGCCGGATTCTATTTGACGGCCCCGACGTCGCGCCGTTTCTCGATCGGCTGACGACCCGCTCGGTCGCCGACATGCAGCCGCAGCAGATTCGTTACTCACTGATGTGTAACGACGCGGGCGGCGTGCTCGACGACATACTGGTCTATCGCCCCGTCCTCCGCGAAGAACAACCGGCCGGGTTTGGGTTGGTGGTCAACGCCAGCAACCGCGAGAAGATCCTCGCCTGGCTGCAAGAGCACGTCGGCGACTTTCACGTCGAGATCAACGACAAGACGCACGAGTATTCGATGATCGCCGTGCAGGGCCCCAAGGCGATCGAAGTTGTCGATCCGTTCACCGACGAAGAACTTACGTCGATGCGTTACTACACCGGACGGCTAATTGAACTGGCCGGCGTGGAGTGTTTCGTCAGCCGCACCGGCTACACCGGCGAAGACGGCATCGAACTGGTTTGCGACGGTGATAAAATACTGGGCATTTGGGAACAACTCGTTTCGGCTGCCGATCGAGTTGATGGCCGACCGGTCGGACTGGCCGCCCGCGACACGTTGCGGCTGGAAGCAGGAATGCCGCTCTACGGACACGAACTGCTCGAGTCGATCAATCCGGTCGAAGCGCAACTCGATTTCGCCGTCAATCTGCGCGACCGAGAGTTTGTGGGCAAGGCGGCGATCGAGGAGTTCCATCGCGACAGCCACCAACGCGTGCGGGTGGGCCTGCAGTTGGACGGCCGTCGCGTGCCGAGAGAAGATTGCAAGCTACTCCGCTGCGACGAAGAAGTCGGCGTGGTGACCAGCGGAACGTTTTCGCCATCGTTCAATCACCCAATCGCGATGGGCTACGTCAAACCGACGGTCGCTGCCCTGGGCACAACGCTCGACGTCGATATTCGCGGTCAACAGCATCCAGCAACGATTGTTCCGCTGCCGTTTTATCAGCGAGGAAAGTAGCACACCCGAAGTAGCCGGTGGGCCACGCCCTCCGCCCTGCAAAAAACACAAGCCAGACACTGCCGTCCGCCGACAACATGCGGACCGCGTGGCGGTCCGGCTGGGGAGATAATTGATCATGGTGAAACCCGAAGAACTACTGTATGCCAAGACTCACGAGTGGATCTCCGTCGCTGAGGAAGGCGGCGACAAAGTGGCGACGTTGGGGATTTCGGCCTTCGCCGTCGAAGCGCTGACCGACTTAGTTTACATCGACCTGCCTGCGGTCGGTCGCCAGGTCGAAGCCGAGCAGCCGTTCTGTGAAGTCGAGTCAGTCAAGGCGGTTAGTGATATCTACTCGCCGGTCGCCGGCGAGGTGATCGCCGTGAACGAAACGCTCCCCGACAATCTGGAAATCCTCGGCGAGGACCCGTACGAACAGGGTTGGATCGCCAAAATCAAAATCACCGATGAAGCAGGTTTAGGCGAACTGCTTGATCACGCAGCGTACGAAAAACTTTGTAGCGAAGAAGCTCACTAAAGCGGAAACGGGAAAGCCGAAAGCGGATTGCAGATCGCGATCGACTTCCATTAACAGTACACCGCTCTCCGCCTTCCACATTCCGCTTTTGTCTCTATGCCTTACCTCTACAACACACCTGAAGACCAACAAGCGATGCTCGAAGCGATCGGCGCAAGCTCGATCGACGAGTTGTTTGATCCGATTCCCGAGTCGCTGAAGCTCGATCGGCCTTTGGACTTGCCGCCGGCGCTGTCGGAGATGGAATTGGATCAGCACCTGCGCGAGCTTGCCGCTAAGAACGCGAACACTGGGAACTCGGTCTGTTTCTTGGGCGGCGGTTGCTACGATCACTTCGTGCCCGCCGTCGTTGACACGATTGGCTCGCGGAGCGAGTTCTATACGTCATACACGCCGTACCAGGCGGAAGCGAGTCAAGGCAACCTGCAAGTCGTGTTCGAATATCAGTCGATGATCACAAGGCTGACCGGCATGGATGTGTCTAACGCCAGCCTCTACGACGGAGCAAGTTCCGCCGCGGAAGCCGTGCTGATGGCGATCAGCTGCACCCGCCGCCATGGCAAGGTGATCGTCCCAGCAAGTTTGCATCCGGAGTACCGGCTCACGATTTCGACATACCTCGAGAACCTCGACGCGGAAGTCGTCGAGTTGGAAACGCCCGCAGGCGTGATCGACGTCGAGCAGCTTACCGCCGCCATCGACGACACGACGGCGGCAGTTGTCTTGCAGCAGCCCAACTTCTTCGGCTGCATCGAAGATGCGCAGTCAGTGGCCAACGCGGCGAAAGAAGCCGGCGCGCTGCTGATCACCGCATTCGACCCCATCAGTCTCGGCATCCTCGCCCGTCCTGGTGACTACGGCACCAACATCGCCGTGGCCGAGGGTCACACGCTTGGCACGCCCATGTCGTATGGCGGTCCCTACCTGGGCATCATGGCGTGCGATAAGAACTTGGTGCGCCGCATGCCGGGTCGCATCGCTGGCGAGACAGTGGATCGACATGGCAATCGCTGCTTCGTACTTACGATGCAGACCCGCGAACAACACATCCGCCGCGAAAAAGCGACCAGCAACATCTGCAGCAACCAGGGCCTGTTTGCACTGCGGGCGACCGCCTACCTCTCGCAACTCGGTCCGCAAGGTCTACGCGAAACGGCGAACCTCTGCCTGCAGAAGTCCCGCTACGCGGCCGAGCAACTGTGCGAGCAGGAACGGTTCTCGCTAGCGTTCGACCAACCGACATTCAAAGAATTTGTCATCCGCGACGCGGACAACGACGTGGAAGGGCTGCTGCGATCGGCGGAGCAGCAAGGTTTCCTGGCCGGCGTGCCACTCGGTCAATGGTATCCGGAAATGGCGGATTGTTTCTTGGTTGCCGTCACCGAGAAACGAACGAAAGCGGAAATCGACCAACTCGTCGATGCGCTTGCCCAAGAGAAAAACAACCGCCAAGGACGCCAAGAGCACCAGGCGGAGACGGTACAACACTAAAACAGATTCATCCCCTAACGCTCAAGGCGTTCTTGGTGGTTCTATAAAATGCGAAACACCCACGACACAAAGCTGATCTTCGACCTTTCCAAACCCGGACGGCGCGCGGCTCGTTTGCCTGCGTGCGATGTCCCGGAACGCGATCTAGCAGAGTTGCTTCCGGCGGCCGCGTTGGCCGATGCCCCCCCTGCCCTACCGGAAGTTCCCGACCCACAGGTGATTCGCCACTTGGTGAATCTTTCGACGCTGACCATGTCGGTCGACACCAATTTCTATCCGCTGGGGTCGTGCACGATGAAGTACAATCCCAAGCGGAACGAACGCGCCGCGGCGATGCCGGGTTTTGCCGACGTGCATCCCTATCAGTCCGACGCAACAATTCAGGGCATGCTCGAAGTCCTCTACAACATGCAAGAATCGTTGCAAGAAATTTCTGGACTACCAGCGTGCTCGTTGCAACCAGCTGCCGGTGCCCATGGCGAACTCACCGCACTGCTGGTTGCGGCTGCCTACTTTCGCGATATCGATGAGCCGCGCACCAAGGTGCTCTGCCCCGACAACGCCCACGGCACCAACCCGGCCAGCGCCGCGATGGCAGGTTTCGACGCGATCACTTTAAAGACCACGGCCGACGGCTACGTCGATCTCGACGATCTCGACGCGAAGCTCGACGAGTCCGTCGCGGTACTGATGATCACCAACCCCAGTACGCTCGGCCTATTCGAACCCAACATGCGCGAGATCGCCGACCGTGTGCACGCTAAGGGCGGACTGATCTATCTCGACGGCGCGAATATGAACGCCATCCTCGGCATTACCCGACCGGGAGATTTCGGCGCCGACATGCAACACTACAATCCGCACAAGACGTTCAGCGGTCCGCACGGCGGCGGTGGTCCGGGAGCTGGTCCGATCTGCGTGACGGACAAGCTGGCCCCTTACTTGCCCGCGCCAATCGTACGGAAGAGTGGCGAGGACTACTCACTCGATTTCGACATGCCGAAATCGATTGGCCGCGTCCGTGCGTTCTTCGGCAACGTTGGCGTACTTCTGAGGGCCTACGCTTACATACGCACGCACGGACCTGACGGTCTGAAGCGAGTTTCTGAAAACGCTGTTCTCAACGCGAACTACTTGCTCAGCCGCGTGAAGCACATTTTGCCAGTACCCCAAGGGAATCGCTGCATGCATGAGTTTGTCGCCTCAGGCAAAGACCTGAAGCGTGACAAAGATATCTCGGCGATGGATATCGCCAAGCGGCTGCTCGATTTTGGTGTGCACGCACCGACGGTCTACTTCCCGTTGACGGTGCCCGAGGCAATCATGGTCGAGCCGACCGAGACCGAGAGCAAAGAAACGCTCGACGCGTTCGCGGAAATCCTGTTCCGCATCACCGAAGAGGATGCCCAGACGTTGCACGACGCACCTCACACCACTGCGGTCAGCCGGCCCGACGAAGTCCGCGCTGCCCGACAGCCGGTGCTTGTCCACGCTGAGTGACACCGTGCCAGGCGACACAACACCGAGCAACCTCACCGAGTGCCAACTCCTCATTGACCCACCCGCCGACGGTGCGTGGAATATGGCGGTCGACGAAGTGCTGCTCGACGAGGTCGCCTCGACCGGCCAGCCCGTGCTTCGGTTTTACCAGTGGCAACAACCGACACTTTCGCTCGGTTACTTCCAAGCCATCGCGGATCGGACCCAGCATCCGGCGAGTGCTTCCGCAGACGTCGTGCGTCGACTGAGCGGCGGCGGCGCGATATTGCACGACCGTGAGCTAACCTACAGCTTCCTGCTACCCGCCACGCACGAACTGTCTCGCGACACGCAGCGTCTGTACGACTCCGTCCACCAGGTTATCGTCAAGCAGTTGAGCACGCAGCTGCCCGATTCCGCGGAGTGGCAGCCCACGCTCTGTGACACCCCGTCCGTACTTTCACGGCGAGAAGAACCGTTTCTTTGTTTCCAACGTCGCGCTCAGGGCGACATCCTCTTGCAGCGCTCCGCCGGTCAGTCGCCAACAGCCGATCACAAGATCGTTGGCAGCGCGCAGCGTCGGCGTCGCGGAACTGTCCTGCAGCATGGAAGCATTTTGCTCTCCCGATCAGCGCTGGCTACCGAACTACCTGGATTCAACGATTTGACCGATCAGCATCTTGCCGCGGACGACCTCATACGTTGTCTTCCTTCGCAGCTTGCAAATGTCACCCAGCTTCGACTGGTCGAAGGCAAGTTGACCGACGCGCTGATCACCAAAGTTCGGCAGCTACAGCAAGCAAAATATCAATCCGCCAGCTGGACAGATCGGCGTTAACTGCGCCGCACGCGACTGCCGATGACAGTCATGGGAACCCTCTAGATATGTGGGTTTCCGCCGGCTCACCAAGCCGCTGAGGTACACCCCTTGATTGAGGGGTTATACAGGGTCGGCAACAATCTAGAATTTCAAATGCGGACCCAGGTTTTTTGTAGGAAAATCAAGATTCGCATGATATCCTCTACGTTGGGACACTGACCGGGAGGATTTCCTATTTAGTCCCAAATCCGGCACGAAAATGCTGAGTTCAAGCTTTGAGATTCCGTGGGGGGGTCGATGAAGCGAGCTCAGTAACCGGATGTTTTGTCGCTTGTGGTGACCATGGACGTTATTCTCAAAGTACTGGAAGGCGCTAAAACTGGCACCAAGATCGCGGTCAAGAAAGACGAATTCTTGATCGGGCGTAGCCAGCAGTGCCACCTTTGCGTCGGCAGCAGTTCTGTCAGCCGCCAACACTGCAAGATCACCCGCAAAGAGGCGACCGTCTCGATCCAGGATCTCGGTAGCCGCAACGGTACGCTGGTCAACGGCGAGAAGATTACCGGCGAAACCGAACTGTCCTCCGGCGACGAATTAGGCGTCGGCACGTTGAAGCTGTTGCTGACAATTTCACACGGCATCAACAATCTAAAGCGACCCAAAGTGGAAACCGTCGCCGACGCAGTCGAGCGCACGGCAGCCGCTAGTGATTCCGCCGTCGGCGAAGACGATATCACCCAGTGGCTCTATGATGCCCCCGATGCACCCGCTTCTTCGCAATCGATGAGTGAAACGCAGACCATCCGCATGGACGATACGAATGCGATGGAGCTGAAGAAAAAAGTGCAAGAGGAAGAGAGCAGCGAGTCGGCGGACGAAGAACACACAGATGCCACCGACGAAGAGGCCACGGAAGAAGAGGACGACAAGAAGTCGAAGAAGAGGGAGCCAGGCAAGCTCCCCAAACTTCCTACCGAGCCCGCTTCCAAAGATAGTCGCGAAGCGGCCATGATGGCGTTGCGAAACTGGAATCGCCGTCGCTAACGCGACTGGCGTGTTGACAGCTCGCCATCTCTCTGGGTTTAACGCCCAAATTCGTCTTCCCCCAGCAAGGCGTTTGAATTTCAATAGAGTCAGACCTACCTCACGCGCAACCACTCATTAACTGACACACCTGCGATGAAAGCCGCCAATTCTCAACCCGACAAGCCAAAAGCAGCGTTACTCGGTCTGGCACTCGATGCCGAGGACGGGCAGAAACGCATCACCCGCGGCCCAAACTTCCTGCTCGCCGGCGGCTCGCAAGAGACGCATGGCCAGATGCAAGAGACTGCCATCAAGATTAACGAGTACCTCGACCGTCGCGGCAAACAACTGGCGGACGTCTCAGTGAACGAGCTTCGCGACATCGTCGCGGATATCGAAAAGTAGCTACAACAAAAAACAGGCAGTTCCGAACCGTGGGCTCGAAACTGCCTGAATGTGATCAGCAAACTGTTGGGTACGCTTAAACTGCGAACTCTGTCGTCTGCAGTTCTGCTGTTTGAGTGTCCTCCGCTTCCAGGACGTCGGCCGGCTCGTTAGGCTCACTGGGTTCACTGACTTCCGGACGCACGATCGCGACTTCAGCCGGCGTGAGTTGCACGTAGCCTAGATCGCGAATCACTTCCAGGACTTCGCTGCATGTGGGGAACATCCGTCCGCTGGTGCGCTTGTACTCGTCCATTGCGTTCATGAATTCAACTTCTTGCTCGCTGTAGTCGCGTTCGCAAGTGGTTGGATCGATCTGACGACGACGCTGCACCTTTTCTCGCTTTTCAACCTTCGGAGCCTCGGCTTCATTAACGGGATCACGACGATCGGCTTTCGTACGACGATCGATCGTTACTTCCTGATCGCCAGCCTTCTTCTTCGCCTTCGCTTTGCCGCTGGCTGCACGGGCTTTGGGGGAGGAGCTTCTCTTGGACTTGCTTGCCGTCGCCTTCTTGGCGGTCGTCTTCTTGGTGGCGGTCTTGCGTTTGGCGGTGGTCTTTTTCGCTGGCATTCGGGGGAGTACTCCGTCTTGGCCCGGTGGTCGGGCAGTCGCTAGGTGGGGAAGAACCTCTGACGCTAGCAATCATCGGAGCAGTGCTATCAGAAAATAAACCGATCAGGAAAAGTATCCGGTTCGCCGAAATCTGCCGGTTGGTACGGATTTTCCGGGTTGGCCAAAGCTTACGGCTGCGCGGGGCATCGAGCTCTCCTCGCTGTCGTGATGCTAGTACGGGCGGTCATTCGAGCCGACTCGAGGTATCACAACTCCTCTTCCCATCCAGGGGTGGGCCGATGGCATCTGGGTTGCGGCTCGACGCGTGGATTGGTACGGTTCCCGCCCAGATTTGCTCCGTCTTGCCCCGGAACCGGAGGGACGTGCCCGCCGCGCGTCGCCAATGATGAGTAGCGCACGAATGAACTGCACAACCAGTACGCAGCCCCAACTGATCGTTCTCTTGGCCATCGCTGGGCTTGCGCTCACCGGCTGCACCAACATGACGACGCACTCGCTCAACGCGGAAGGCGTTCGACTGTATCAAAGCGGCAACTACCAGCAAGCCGCGGCGCAGTTCCAACGTGCGATCGCCGCCAACCCGCGATCAGCCAACGGCTACTACAATCTCGCTTCCGCCTTGCACAAAAGTGGCAAACAATTCAATCGGCCCGAGGATCTCGCGCAGGCGGAGCAGCTGTACAATCAGTGTTTGAACTACGACCCCAACCACACGGAATGCTACCGTGGTCTGGCCGTGTTACTCTCGGAAACCGACCGACAAGATGCCACGTATCGGCTACTGGAAGGTTGGATCGCGCGCAGCCCGCAACTGGCGGATCCGCGAATCGAACTCGCCCGCGTGCTGGAAGAAAACAACAACGTGCCACAAGCCTCAGCCCGTCTGGTCGAGGCCGTGGAAATCGACCCCAACAACAGCCGCGCCCTGACGGCGCTCGGTCGCTTGCGTGAGATCCAAGGCCAAAACGCCCAAGCGCTCGCTGACTATCAGCGCTCGCTGTCCATCAACCGGTTCCAACCCGACATCGCCGCCCGCGTCGCGGCACTCACCGCAACGACCGCTTCACCGCTGCCGATCATGTCCACTCCTCCCGCCGGTACGCGCACCGTACAGCAATGGTCCCCGGCCGTGCGTTACTAGGGTGAACGTGATTCCCAAGCCCGGCTAGGGGATGAGGTTAGTGGAAATCGTACCGAATAGCGATGCGCCCATTTGATACGTTCATCGGCGAGTAAGTGACACTTGCTCGACTGCTGTAGTATTCATGTGGACTCATGTCGATTTCGAACTTCCCGGGCCCAACCTTGTGGACGCCGTTGTACTCCTCCAAAGTCAATGTAGCCCGTCCGTCGATTTCTCCCGATATGAGCAGGGTGAGCCCCGTGACAGACCGTTCAGACTCAATTCCGATTTCGTAAGTCCGTGGCCGGGAAATTTCAGCATCTGTAATCGTGACGGCCTGTAGGCGGGTTAACCACACCAGCACACCGACAATTGCTGCGAAGACTGAAATACCCGCTAAGAGGCTTACCAACGTGAATCGCACACAACGGCTCTTCGTCAGGCGAAGAGTTCGATGTGCTGTCTTACGATTGGCCATCTGAATTGCGAAGCAACTTGGTACTTCTTAATCGAATTCCCCGCTACGCTGACACATCGCGTCAGATGCTCTGAATCCGTGGCGCGGCCAGCCACTGTATTCCCAAGCAGAGCGCGCACGAGCACGTGGGCGTAACGCCGTGGATCGTTCCTAGGGTTTGTCCCGCCAGACGCAAAAAAAGACTCCTTTCCTCTCTGCGCGGCAGGGCTTTCGACGGCACGCTCGCTCCCACCTGTATAATGCGATCCTGCCAATGTGTCGAGAGCCGAGACAACAAAGATTTAAGTCCCCGCTGGTGGTAAGCATCGATAGCTCGACGGCAAGTTGCTCACCGCGGAAATGTCACCGGTAACTGGGGTTTTCTACCACACTTGCAGTAGACGAGCTGACTCATAGGTGATTACAATCTGGCTAGAATTGCCCAAGAATTCTACCATGTCATTGGGCGATGACGATTCAGCGAGTCAGAGATCGCAGACAGGAGACGCGTCAGACTTTCCCAACTTCATTTTCTTTTTGCCAAGGAATCGAGGGTCCTATGTTCCGGTTGAAGCTTGCGGCAGTGGTGCTTGGTGCGATGTTCGCGTACTTCGGCGTGCAAGAATTCCGTGTCAGTCAAGGAACCTCTGTGGAACCAGTCGACGTCGAATTGGCGAGCATCGAAGCAGGCGATTCGAGCGAGAACAACCACATTCGGCTGGGTGAGCACTTTGCTGTCTACGCCGGTTCGGTCTACCAGTATCGACAAGGCAAGTACGAGACGGGCGAGCCAACCGGTACCACCGATGTCGACTACGCCTACTACCCAATCATCTCCGCGGAACACCCGTTTTTCACTGAGCTGGCCACGCTCGCCGATAAGCACGGCAGCCTCGACGATGTACCTGACGCGGAGTGGCCCGCCATCGACTCGTTCAGCGTCATCGTCAAGACGAAGCGATTCGACACGATCGGGGCGATCCCCGACTCGATGAACGCCGAGGATTCGGTCCAAGGACTTGTGATTAATCTCATCGAAGGCCTCGATAGCGAAGAGGAATCGCTCCTCCGCCAAAGTTTCCCGAAGGTCGACGTCAACAAAGTCCTCATCGTCGAGGACGGCCGCCAACCAGCCTCAGCGATGAAGTCACTCGGCATGACCGCCGGAGGCGTCTTGGTGTCACTGGCTGGTGCGGCAGGCTTCCTGATCGGTCGACCTTCCGCAGCATAACGGTAGTCGGCAATGAATTTCGCCGTCTGTTTCGCCTGGCGGTAGATTTCGAGCCCTTGGTTCGCGGTAAGAGACGCGTGCGCGGCCCCAACTCCCCGGTGCGCGTGTGCACCATCAACCTTGTTGCATGTGAAGACCCAACCTCGAGCGTAGCAACGAGTGGGCAAATACGCACCCAAAGCTGAACGTTTTTGTGCCTGTTCTTCCAGGTCATGGCTGCGACGTTCGAAGTCGATCGCGATCGAGGATGTCTCAATTGGCACGGCTGGTCCTCAGATGCGGTACGTCCGACGAAGTGCGGCAACACTTCCTGCAACTCGACAAAAGGGCTCGCCTCGGCTCAATCGCGGATGAATGTGATCCGACGCGTATCCGACCGAGCGAGATTATGCCACGGACGTCAGGAACGTAGTTCAATGTTCGAGCGAGGCACAACAGCACCCCTACGCCGAACTTTTTCGATGCAATTGTGTCCCGATGAAAGAATGCCGCTATAATGCGGCTGATCCTTTCATACCTGGCAACTATCCATGGCAGACATTGTATTCGACAAAGAATTGGTAACTGAAGGTCTAGCAGACAACACGTCTGCGCTGCCCGTGCGGGTCGAGCAACTCATCGTCGCTCAGGCGCCCAATAAGGCTGTGGTAGCCTGCCAAAATCTACAAATCGAGCATTACGCCCGCCAGGAACTGTGCCGACTGCACCCAGCAGAAGAGGCCCGCGCGAGCGCATACATGTACTGGGGCGGCGAGGAGCGAGATCGGCTCTACACCAACTACGAGCAGGTTGTTTGGGACGTGACATGGAATGACCAATCCTTAGTGGTCGTCCACTTCGAATGGGAGAACGCCTGCGGTGGCAGTAGTCGCGACTGGGTCGTAGCCGATTCTGTGGACGTCGCCGAAGCGCTAATACTGGACGTCGAACGTAAGACGCATGCTCCGGGCGACGCAATCTTGGTGTTTTCTCACGGAGATTGGCAGCGCAGTTATGACCTGTATCGAGCAACGCAAGCCGCGTCATTCGACGACCTGATCTTGGCTGATGCGATGAAGGATCGAATCCGCCAAGACTTTTCTCAATTTTTGGAAGCCGAACGACGGTATCAGTCGCTGGGAATCGCCTGGCGGCGCGGCGCGCTGATGATCGGTCCGCCGGGGAACGGCAAGACGCACTGCGTGCGCGCACTCGTCAAGGAGCTAGGAACTTCCAGCCTTTACGTGCAAAGCCTGAGCCATCCGTACTACAAAGAAGACCAGATGTGGAAACGCGTTTTCGATCGAGCGCGTGGACTGACCCCATGCATTCTCGTGCTCGAGGATCTCGACACGTTGGTGAGCGATGAAAACCGTTCGTTTTTTCTTAACCAGCTTGACGGGTTCGAACAGAACCACGGCTTGATTGTGTTGGCAACGACCAACTACCCCGATCGCATCGACTCGGCAATCATCGACCGACCAAGTCGGTTCGACCGCAAGTACCACTTTCACCTGCCCACGGAGCACGAACGGATTCAGTACCTGTCACTTTGGCAAGAACGTCTTGGCGACGAGACCGGGTGGGCCAAGAACGAGATCGCCGAGATTGCGGCAGCCACGGAATCCTACTCGTTCGCATATCTGAAAGAGTTGGTGATCAGCGCGGTTTTGGAATGGATGCAAGAATCGACGGCGCCGTTCCTCAAAGTACTTCAATCGCAGTTGAATACCCTGCAGCGCCAAATGCGTTCGGATGAATAGGGGCAAGTTGCGACCAATGGCGATAGATATCTTCGCTGGCGGAGGTGAACCCGCAGGCGCTAACGCGCGGCCTCGAATGCTCCTTCGCGGCAAAGCCGCTGGCCATCGCGTTCCTACGCTGAGCTTGGGCTCCATAACGATCGCTTAACATGGTCGTTCGGAGCTGGCCGGCCAGGCAAGCTGGCACGTCGAAGCTGTGACGACCGCGGCGCACTCCGATTGCGTGTGGCTCTCGTCAGCAGGGCGCAGTACTCGTCTTCACCTCGGATGATGATTTCCAGCCGCAGTCGCTCCAATTCTTAGGCGTGCGATCCACAGATCCTTTCGGGGAAGCTCGGAAATATCGGATTCCCCGACCGGATGCCGTTCCGCCAATCTCGCCCATCGGTTGCGGCAGGGCATGAGCCAGGCCAACTTCGCGGCTTTTCGCATTAAGTCGAAATTTTCTGCAGAGCCGCGCGCGCCGAGTTTCTGAACGTCGTAAGCAGTGATAGGAGGTCGTCCTTCGCCCGTGAAATAGCGACGCAACGTCCACACGGCCATACATCTCTGTCACTTATTCGTTCTGAAAGGTAGAGGTCATGTTCCGCAAACTTCAATCCAGCAATCGTGGAAACCGTCGTGGGAAGAAGCAGCAAAAATCTGGGCGTAGCCCCCGTCGAAGGCCGACGCTTGAGATGCTCGAGCAACGTCAATTGATGGATGTGTCTTGGTCGTTCAGCGCAGGCAAACTGGAAGGAATCGGCGACACAGCTGATGAGACGGTCGTGCTCAGCGTAAACGCGAGCGGCTTTGTCGTCGATCAGGGAAACTTGATCGAAGACGCAAACGACAACCCGCTGATGATTCCTGCATCTTCCGTGACCGAGATCTGTATCGACACCAAGCGTGGAAACGACAAGATCGACCTGCGGGCCGTCAATTCTACGACATTTCCTAACATTTCCACCTCCTCGCATAAAGTGAGGATCGAGGGCGGATGGGGCGCTGACACAATCTTCGGCAGCGACCTGCCTGACCGCATTTTTGGCCATATGGGCGACGACGACATCTGCGGCATGGGGGGCTCTGATCACATCGAAGGTGGATGGGGAGATGACACAATCTGCGGGGGCACCGGTGGCGACTACATCGATGGAGACGCAGGCAAGGACGAACTGCTGGGGAACGAAGGGGATGATCACATCATCGGAGGCGATGGCCAAGATTCTGTCATCGACGGTGGTGCGGGCAGTGACAAGATCGTATCCAAAGGCGATGGCAACAGAGACACCATCTTCCACGATGGATCTGACGACCTCAGCGACGTCCGCAAACGCGGGCCGTGGCGAGATAACCTCATTGAAGGAACGAGCGACTTAGCATGCCCGTGCGATGGTGATGGTGGCGGATATGATTGTGAGGTTGATTTTGGCGATGCCCCGGATACCTACGGCACGACGTTCAGTAACAACGGTGCTAGCCACCACATCACTTCGACCGGTCCGCGGATGGGCATGTTTGTCGACGCGGAAGGCGATGGTCAGCCAAGTGTTAACGCTGACGAAGATGATCTGGCGGTGCGAGATGACGAAGACGGCGTCACCTTTGTTGGCGGGCCAATACTCGGTGCCGGCACCGTGAAAGAGATTCTCGTCGACATCCAAAACTTGCTACCCGGCGAAACGGCATTCATCGATGGCTGGGTCGATTTCGACGGCGATGGAAGCTTCAACGGAAACAATCAGATCTTTGCCAGCCAACCGGTCACGCCGGGTGTCAATTTTCTTACCTTCAGCGTACCGTACGCCGGTTCGCGATTGGGTCCGACGTATGCACGATTCCGCGTGAGCACGACTGGCGGGTTGGGTCCTCAAGGTCACGCGATCGGCGGCGAAGTGGAAGACTATCTGCTGGAGCTGGGTTGCGACTGCCAAACGATCTTCGGCCCGTACACCAGTGGATTCGGATGCGATCCGAACGACACGGCAAACCTCGCGACGCAGTTGGAGTTCTTCGAGTCGAATCTCTGGGATGCCACTGGTTCGACCCAGCTGAGCTTCGATGGGCTTGAGGGGACGATCCCCGGCGATCAGTTTGCTGTCAGCCACGGCGTGCAATTCGAGCATTCTCAACCGCTGCAGGCGAACGTCGAAGGTGGTCCCGTGATCGAGAATCTGGATGCGTTTGACGGTACGTTCTACCCCGACGGGGCCACTGTGTTGAGCGTTTATCCCAATCACGTGGATCCCCTGACGATCCTGTTCGATGAGCCAGTGGGGGCTGTCGGCAGCTTTGTGGCGATGGGCAAAGAAGGGGCGATCGATACGCTGACCATCGAAGCATTTGACGCAAGCGACAACCTGATCGCCTCCTATCAACCGACCCTGTACGCGTTCGACGACGCCGACAACCGCGAAGGTTATTGGACGCTGCAAAGCGGCGAGATTGGGATCTCCAAGGTCACCATTATGAACGATAACCCCACCGACTTTGGAAATGCCCTGATCGTCGACGATCTGCAATGGCATGCGTTCGAGCCATTGCCATCGTTCACTGGCGACGCGGCAGACTTCCAGGACGAGTTAGCGCAATCGGCAGGAGCGGTCGAGGTCATTGATTTCGAAGATGTGGCGGGATTCGTGCCCGGAGATCACTACCAAGCTTCGCATGGTGTAGTCATCGAAGCGGACGTAGACCTCGTGTCCGTCGCTGAAGGCACGTCGCCGATTGGCGAACTCGAAGGGTACGACGGCCAATATCAATCGGATGGCTCGCAGGTCTTGGCTACGGATGCCGATGAAGTAAGTTTCCTGTTTGACATTCCGGTTCAGACGTTTGGGTTGTTCCTAGCAAATGATACCGACGTGCCGGCTAGCGACGAGTTCAGCCCCTACACCCTGCGAGTGGAGGACATCAACGGCAACATCTTGCACGTTGAAAACGTCGGTCTCAAGCAATGGGATGACGGTGACAGTCGCGAGGGATTCTACACCTACGTCGGACTCCCACCCGGGACCACCGAGAGCATCGGCAAGGTAAGCGTCATTCGCAACCGGACGGACACCGATCCGCCAAGCCCCGTCAGTCCGATCGTGATTGACAGTCTCACCTTCTCGCGGTCTGAGTCAGTCGTCGATGCGGGCGACTACAACGGAGACGGCTTCGTGGACGCGATGGACTACGCGTTCTGGCGCGAATCGCTGGGGCAGGTCGTCTCGCCGGGGAGCCAGGCCGATGGCAACGCTGACGGTGTGGTCGATTTGAGCGACTATGCCATCTGGCGGCAGAATCTCTCCGCTGCCGCCCCGGGCACCGACGTCAACGCCGACGGAAGTGTTGATGGTATCGATCTGGACGGCTGGCGACTCGGTTACGGCAACTTGACGCTTACGGACCCGGTGATTGCGGACTCCGACGACGACGGGATCGTCAGTGGCACCGATTTTCTGAATTGGCAGCGAGCAGCGACGCCTCAACCGGTGCCTGTAAGTGCGAGTTTCGCGACTCAGCCCACGATCATGGCCGAGCAAAGCTGGGCAGATTCCGATCAACACCACAGCGAACTGGTCGATCGGTACACCCACAGCTTGGAACGTGACTTCAGTCGTCGCGCTGCCTATGGCGAGAGTCAGATCGACCTTGTTTATCCCCAGCGATCGCTTCGAGATGATTCCGCGACACTAGACCATGATGGTTTTGTGGGCGCGACGTCCGCAGTGGTCGACTCACCTGCAGCTCAACACGCTCCAGCCGATAGCGATGTCAACTGGGTCGCGGATTCCCGAGCGACGACTGAACGCTCGACGGTAACGCGTGACTTCGAGGAATGGGATCTCGCGATCGAGCAGCTCACGAGTGCCTCGCCAGCATGGATACGAGGACTCGTTGTCTGATCGGATAACAAGCGTGAGGTTCAGTGACTCGCCGACACTCCAGCGAACGTCCTCCGTATGGAAACGTCGCTGGAGTGTTGCAATGGCAGGCAAATACATGCTAAGAACGACCGACTGCCGATTCGTCCTCGAATAGTGATTCTTGAGAGCCTGAATCGTCATACCCATCTCACGTCGCCACGCCGAAACGATTGGCTCTTTTGTGCTTGTCCAGTTTGGCGATATCGGTTGAACTACTGCTACTGGTATATCAATTGAAGATTGCCATTAACCGAGCTGCGATGCCATGCACAGACAATCCTCTAAGGACCGTTCCTCTAAATTGCTACTCGCCATAGCCTCATGGATGGCACTAACTGCGGTGAGTGCTGCAAAGGGTCCCCGCGAAGGCTCACCAGAATCGCATCCCAGTCAGTCGACATATTTCCAGCGCAAGGGTTTCGAGTCGATCTTCGACGGCAAGACCCTCGCGGGTTGGCGCTCAATCCCAGCGGATCGGGCAAGTGACTGGAAGGTAGAACAAGGCGTACTGATCAGTGTGGGGAGCAAGACGGGCCTTGCGTACCTGGTGTTCGATCAGGAGCTGACCGACTTTGAGTTGCGGCTGAGTTACCGGTTGCCGGGAAATGGAAACACGGGTGTCGAGATTCGCGCCCAAGTGGATCCGAGTGGGAAAAGACCCCTCGTTGGCTACCATGCCGATCTTGGTCATATTGGCATTGGCAGCAACGTGCTGGGAGCCTGGGACTTACATTTCGCAGAGCGCCCGGAGCCTGGGGCCCACCGTGGCAAACATTTGACGATCCATCCTGACGGCACCACAGACGTTCGCGATTTGCCCAGCCCGCTCCAGGTGAGCCAAATCCGCGACCGTGACTGGAACGACGTCCGAGTTGTTGCCAAAGGTACGGACTTCAAATTCTACATCAATGGCAGGCTTGCCTCGCGGCTGACCGACAATGCCAAACAGGCTCGTCTCGATCGGGGACTAATCGGGCTACAGATTCACGATCACGGCGCTCGTGCCGACTTCAAAGACATTTTCCTGAAACGTATCAAATAGAGCAACATGTGCTCCATGTGGAGACGTGCCGACGGCAGCTTCTCTTTCTCCGAGTTCGCCGATTCCCAGATGTTGCGTAGCTGCATTTCGTGGCGCACAAAAAAACGCCCTCCCATGGCACGGAACGCAGTTGCTTCTACGCGTCCAATACATCGGCTGAGGTGCATTCGAACATCATCTCGGTACCTGAATACCGCCATGAACAAATCGATTGGACCTAATCCGTCCTTCGGGGCGTTCTGGTCTCCCGACCGAGTTCTTGCAACAAACGAACCGCTGGCAAGATGTACGGTTTGAATCGAGTCCGCGGAACACGAAGTTTGATGCAGTACGGTTGACAGGATCGGCCGGATTTTACTTCTTCGCGTTGGTAGTCAAACCCTTCCGATAGTTAGTTCTGGTCCAATCATGAGTAGCTGTGCGCTGCCACCGTAGGCTCAAACTGTAGGAACATGATGATGATCTCGCGAATTTCGTTGTCGAAGAAAAATCACCTTCCCTCCACCGTCGCTGGCCTGATGGTCATGGTGCTAGCGTCGCAGGCCGCACTAGCAGCACCTCGTCAGGGCAATCTGAAACGAGCGGAACCTACGCTGGCTGCTCCCAAGAAACTGAATCTGGTCCGACCGACGCGGCCCACGGACTTGGAACCCAGTCAGCCGATCGTCGGAACCGAAGTTTTCGTCGAGCGGTACCCCGACGGCACCATCAAGGTGGAACGCGAAGTCACGCTCGATGACGAAGGGAACTACGTAAACCACGGCCCATGGCGGATGTGGAACCAGGCCGGCAAGCTGGTTGCAGAAGGGAGTTTCGAATATGGGAGTCGGAGCAGCATTTGGACGCGGTGGCACGATCGCAACGATTCCAAGCTGTTGAGCCAGGCACCCTTCAACCGATTTAGTACCCCCTTCATTTCCCAAGTGAACTTCGACCAGGGTGTGATGGACGGCGAGTGGTCCATCTTCGACTCGCAGCAACGACGTTGCTGTCAGATTTCCCTGTACCGCGGCAAACGCCATGGCACCACCCTGTTCTGGCTGCCGGATGGCACGGTACTCCAGCAGGCGACTTTCGACCAAGGCGTACCGACGGGCGATGTGCTGCAATTGGATGCGCGGTCCGGCAAGTTGGCTCAAGCCAAGAACTATCTGGACGGTCGCCAGCGCATCACCAGGAAGACGACGCACCGTCGCGGGAAGCAGAAGTTTGAAGGCAACTACTTGGCACCTCCTTCCATGCAAACGGTGAAAGACGATTTCTGGACGCTCACTTTTGCCAAGTACGAGCCCCAAGGCGAGGAACTCCGCCACGGGAAGTGGCAAGAGTGGTACTCTAACGGCCAACTCAAAATGAGTGGGCAATACGATCGCGACAAGAAGGTCGGCCAATTCACTTATTGGCACTCCAATGGCCAAAAGGCCACGGAGGGATACTATGAGGCCGGCAAGCATGACGGCACCTGGGTCTGGTGGCATCAAAATGGCCAGAAGTCGGTCACCGGTAGCTTTGAAGATGGCATGCTAATCGATCAATGGCGCTGGTGGGCCCAGAATGGTAAGCTGACCAAGCAGCTGGTCCACGATGGCACCCGCACTTTTGAATCGTTGGCAATCGACGAGCCAGCCACCGACATCAAGAGTGCTCGGACGCAGGGTCGTGTCCGGCGATAGGAAGCAGCATACGTGAGCCGAACAGCGCTAGCCGCGGGTGGCAGCGCGTTCGGGTTCGGCTGAGGGACGAATCCCGCATCCATTAGCCATCCAGCAGCTTCCGCAGCACCGTTTGCAGGATGCCGCCGTTGCGGTAGTAGTCGAGTTCCACTGGAGTGTCGATGCGCACCGTGGTGGTGAACTCGATGGGATCGCCGCTCGCCGGTTTCGCGACGACCTTCAGCTGCTGCCGCGGTTGCAAGTCGTCGCCCAGGTCGGCGATATCGAAGACTTCCTCGCCTGTGAGGCCCAACGATTGCCACGTGGCCCCACTCTCAAACTCGAGCGGTAAAACTCCCATCATGACAAGGTTGCTACGGTGAATCCGCTCGTAGCTGGCGGCGATCACGGCTCTCACGCCGAGTAGGAAGGTGCCCTTGGCGGCCCAGTCGCGGCTGCTGCCGGTGCCGTATTCCGCGCCGGCCAAGACGACCAGCGGCGTGCCGTCCTCTTTGTACTTCATTGCCGCGTCGTAGATTGGCATCGTCTCGCCAGTGGGTAAGTAACGAGTGATCCCGCCTTCAGTCCCCGGTGCCAGTTGGTTGCGAATGCGAATGTTGGCGAACGTGCCGCGCGTCATGACGCGGTCGTTGCCGCGGCGGCTACCGTAGCTGTTGAAGTCGCGTGGCTCGACACCTGCGTCTTGCAGGAACAGTCCTGCAGGACTATCGGCGGCGATGGCACCGGCGGGCGAGATATGGTCGGTGGTCGTCGAATCGCCAAGCACCGCCATGCAGCGTGCTCCGGTGATCGGTGTAATCGGGTCTACCTCACGCTTCAAGCCGACCAGGAACGGCGGCTCTTGGATGTAAGTGCTCTGGTCGTTCCAATCGTAGAGTTCGCCGCCGCTGACGTCGATGGCGTTCCACTTCTCGTTCTTCTGCCAGACGTTGTCGTATTGCTTTCGGAACATTTCAGGCAGCACACAGCTTTCAACGACGCTGGTTACTTCTTCGTGCGAGGGCCAGATGTCCGAGAGCATGACCTGGTCGCCGCTGGCCGTTTCGCCGATCGGCTCGGACGTGAGATCAATGTCGGTCGTGCCGGCCAGCGCGTAGGCCACCACCAACGGCGGGCTGGCCAGATAGTTCGCCTTCACATGCGGATTGATGCGGCCTTCAAAGTTTCGGTTGCCCGACAGCACACCCGACACGATGAGATTACCTTCGACCACCGCGTTGGCCACCGGTTCCGGCAGTGGACCGCTGTTGCCGATGCAGGTCGTGCAGCCATAGCCGACCGTCTGGAAACCGATCGCATCGAGATCGTCGTCGAGGCCTGCCTTCTCCAGGTAGTCTGTCACCACGCGCGAGCCTGGGGCGAGGCTCGTCTTCACGTGTGGCGGCACCGTGAGGCCTTTTTCCACGGCCTTCTTGGCGACCAGTCCGGCGGCGACCATCACCGAGGGGTTGCTGGTGTTGGTGCAGCTGGTGATCGCCGCGATCGCGACGGCACCATGCGTGATCTCCGACGAGGTCGACCTCGCCGCCGCCGGACCCGCCGTAGTTCTCGACCTCCCACACGCCGTCGGGCAGGTCGAACTCCATCAGCGGCGGTGCCGAGTAGGTCTGCTCGAGGCGGATGCCCTCCTCGAGCGCCGCCGCCAACACGATCGGCTTGAAGGCCGAGCCGGTGGGTCGCCGCCCCTGCGTGGCGAGGTTGAGCTTGGCCTCGTCGGCGTCGGGATCGAAGAAGTCGTGGCCGCCGACGACGGCGCGCACCCAGCCGGTGCTCGGGTCGATCACCACGACCGCGACGTCGGGGTCCGAGCCGGGCTCCGGGAGCACCCGTCGCACCGCGAGCTCGGCCTGGGCCTGGAGCGTCGCGTCGAGGGAGGTCTCGATCCGCAGACCGCCGGCGAACAGCAGGTCCCGCCGCTCCTCGAAGGTCTCCCCGAAGCGCTCGTCGGTGAGCAGGAAGCGCCGGACCTCCTCGACGAAGTAGGGCGCGTCGTAGCGCTCCTCGATCGTGCGCTCCCGCAGCTCGATCGGCGCCGACGTCACCGCCGTCGCCGTCGCCTCGTCGATCCAGCCCAGCTCCTGCATGCGGCCGATCACGAGGTCGCGCCGCTCGGTCGCCAGCTCCGGCTCGCGGAAGGGGTCGTAGGTCGACGGCGCCCGGATGAGACCGGCGAGCAACGCGGACTGGGCGAGGTCGAGGTCGGCGACGTCGATGCCGAAGAACTCCTGGGCCGCAGCCTGCACCCCGTACGCACCGGCACCGAAGTAGATCGTGTTGAGGTAAAGCTCGAGGATCTCGTCCTTCGAGAGCTTCTGCTCCAACTGGAAGGCGACCGCCGCCTCCCGCACCTTGCGGTCGAGCGTGCGGTCGCTGCCGACGAGGGCGTTCTTCACGTACTGCTGGGTGATGGTCGAGCCGCCCTCGACGACCTCGCCCTCCTCCACGTTGGCCCGCAGCGCCCGCATGGTCGCCCGGACGTCGACGCCGCGGTGCTCGTGGAAGCGGTGGTCCTCGATGGCGAGCACGGCGTCCTGCAACACCTGCGGCATCTGCGACAGCGGGACGCTGTCCCGGTTCTCGACGCCGTGGAAGACGAAGAGCTCGTCGCCGTCGGCGTCGAGGGCGACCGACGACTCCGCGTCCTCGGGGATGGGCGCGGACAGCTCCGGGATCTCGTACGAGCAGCCGGCGAGCGCGAGCAGCCCGACGGCTGCGGGGGCGGCGATCCGGCGGAACACGCGATCCATGGTGTCGCGACCGCGCCGCAGAGTGGCGGCGCCCCGCGAACGGGGCGCGTGGCGGGCCGCGGCCGGTGCCATGCTGGCCGACGTGGACTTGTTCGACGACCTGCTCGCACGCGGGCTCATCCAGGACTCGACCGACCGCGACGCCCTGCGCGCCCGCCTGGCCGAGGGGCCGATCACCGTCTACTACGGCTGCGATCCCTCGGCCGACAGCCTGCACGTCGGCAACCTGATCGGTCTCGCCGTCCTGCGCCGGTTCCAGCTCGCCGGGCACCGGGTGATCGGTCTCGCCGGCGGGGCGACCGGCATGATCGGCGACCCGGGCGGCAAGTCCGCGGAGCGCAACCTGCTCGACGCCGCAGAGCTCACCGCGAACGTCGCCCAGATCCGGGAGCAGATGGCCCGATTCATCGACTTCGACGCCGATCCGCCGGCGGTCCTGGTCGACAACCGGGACTGGACCACCCAGCTGTCGGTCCTCGACTTCCTCCGCGACCCTGGCAAGCACATCACCGTGCAGCAGATGACGGGCAAGGAGTCCGTGCGGGCCCGGCTCGGGTCCGAGCAGGGCCTGTCCTACACCGAGTTCTCCTACATGCTCCTCCAGGCGAACGACTTCGCCCACCTCGCCGAGCACGAGGACTGCGAGCTGCAGATCGGCGGCGCAGACCAGTGGGGCAACATCTCCCTCGGCGTGGAGCTCACCCGCAAGCGCCTGGGTCGTCACGTCCACGGGTTCACGTGGCCGCTGCTCGTGCGGGCCGACGGCTCGAAGTACGGCAAGACCGCCGGTGGCGACACGATGTGGCTCGGCAGCCATCGCATGTCGGCCTACGCCTTCTTCCAGGGGTGGATGCACATCGACGATGCCGACGTGCGCCGGCTCCTGCTCCAGCTGACGTTCCTCTCGCTCGCCGGGTGCGACGC
>JANQQA010000359.1 GCA_028285205.1 Bythopirellula sp.
GCGTGATCGTTGGAGCGAGCTTCGCCGGATTGGCCTGCGCGACGACGCTCGCTCGAGCTGGCTTGCGTGTGACCGTCTTAGAGAAAAAGCACGATCCAGGCGAGAAGCTCCACACCACGGGCATCATCGTCAAAGATGCAATCGATCAGGTTGCGCTGCTAGATGCGATGCCCAGCGAGTTGGTTCGTCGCATTGATGGCGTGCGCCTTTACGCACCGAACATGCGATTCATCGATTTGCAGGCACCGGGGTACTATTTTCTCGCGACCGACACGCCCCAACTGATGCGGTGGCTTGCCGACCAGGCCACAGCTGCCGGCGCGCAGGTGGCTTTGGGAACGCCGTTTCGATCTGCCACGCGTGTGCAAAGCGGATTTGATCTCGGCGGCCTCGGCACGACGCGGTTCTTGGTGGGTGCCGATGGACCGAATTCGCTCGTTGCCACGCAGTTAGGCCTCGGACAGAACACGCAGTTTCTATTCGGTATGGAATACGAGTACGCCAACGTCGACATCGAGCACCCCGACCGACTGCATTGCTTTCTGGATCGACGCTTGGCACCTGGCTACCTCGCCTGGATGGTTGCCGGCGTGGACATGTTGCAGGTAGGGTTGGCTCGTCGATCACGAGGCGACAAGACGGCCGTCAAAGGGGCGATCGACGACTTGCTGGCGAAGATCGCACCCGTCCATGATCTGCGGTCGACGGCGCCAACCGCCGTCCGCGCGGGCATGATCCCCTGCGGTGGGGTGGTTCAGCCAGTTGCGAGCGATCGCGTGCTGTTGGTTGGCGATGCCGCCGGCATGGTCTCGCCTGTGACTGCAGGCGGCATTCACACAGCGCTGAAGCACGGTCTGGCAGCAGGGCACGCGATCAGCGACTTTCTGCACGGAAAGTGCGAAGACCCTAGTGGCTGGTTCGTGCGCTCCTATCCGACCTTCCGCACGAAACGGCTACTGCGACAGCTCTACGATACATTCCAGAGCGACTTGCTGTTCAACCTGATGCTCGGCACACGACCCATGCGTGCAGCTGCCGGCATTATCTATTTCCATCGAAAAGGCGTGTTTAATCCGTGATGTTTGCGTTCTGCAGGCGAAGACGGATAGGATGAGATTGGCCTTCGGTTCACCGATCCGATTGATTTCAAGCAAGTGAGGGCACTTCCGTATGACGATGCTCGTTCCCGAAGCCGCGACGGTCCGCCCCCGCGTCCGAGGCGACGGGATTGAAGGCTCCCGCCTGCTCGAAGAAGTTGTCGCGGAGTACGCGGAGGAATTGGCCGATGGAATTGTTTGGCTAGTAGGCGGTAACGGAACCGGAAAGACGACCGCCCTGCGTCATCTGGCGGCAGTATTCCAAGGGAATTCGCAGATCGTTTTTCTGGACGATACAGACGAACTCGATCGTACGACTGTCCGTGAGAACTTTCAGAGGCTCGGAGAGAACACTCTGATGGTCGCTACGCGTCACGCGACGAATGGGCACCCGCAACTTCATTTGCAGCCGTGGAGTACCGATGAGATTTTGGAGTATCTGTTGGCTACGCACAAGGCAGAATGCGGAGACGTGATGCAGCGACTTGCTGAGGAAGCCGCAGACCTGTGGGATCCTGAAATCGCGCGTGTGATGCTGGACGAACTCGCGCGCGATGCCGAATTGCCTGACGCTCTATCGGCATTGCTGTCCCACATTCGACATGCACTGCCAGACACACGCAAATTGTCGACCGCGCGAGAGTACTGTCTCGAATCTGCCAAGGGTCGAACAAAGGCGTCCTGGCGGCTGCAGAAGAAGTTCTCAAGTTTGCCCGCTCGAATCAAGAGTTTGTTGCGGCATAAAATCGTCCAGGTACCGCTAGCCGCCGAGCAACTCGCCAGTGATCTGCAAGGTCGTAGATCATCGAAGGCGATAGAAAGCCAACTTTCCTTGGCGCTGGTCGAGTCGGTCGCCGAAATGTGTGCGGGGAGTAGCGAAATGCGCCTCGCATTGGAGGGAATCTTGAACGGTTCCCTCCGTGGAAAAAATCACGCCATGGCGGCGAGCATCTTGAAACACGCTGACCCGAATTGGTGTCCGGCAAAGAACAAAGATGCGCCGGACTTTTCAGGTGCGTACTTTTCGGACGTTGATTGGCCACACATCGACTTTCAGCGGGCTCGATTGGAACTCACAGAGTTCTATCGAGCCAACCTGCCAGGAGCGTGCTTTGATCATGCCATCGTCGTCGAGGCCGACTTTGTTGCGGCGAATCTGCCAGACTCCTCGTTCGAAAAAGCTCTTGCCGTGGGGGCTTCATTCGAGGGGGCAAACCTGCATAACGCGAACCTCTACCAGATTTCCCTGGAGAGCGCGAGCCTGCGTGGTGCCGATTTGCAAGGTTGCAATGTGCGGAAGGCGAAGCTATGCCGAGCCGACCTTTCTGATGCATGTTTGCGAGGAGCGGAGTTGTCGGAAGCGAACTTGGTTGGTGCGACCATTGAGAACGCGGACTTCAGCGGAAGCAACCTGCAAAAGGTCGATGCCCGGCATCTCGACTTTCGCACGGTGAATCTAGCTAATGCCAGAATGGAGCAAGCGTCCCTCAATGGTGCGAATTTCGAAGATGTCGTCTGGCATGATGCGGCGGTTCACCATGCGAGACTTTGTCGCGCACATCTGACGGGATCTCGCTTTTCAAACGCTGACCTGCGCGCGACCGATCTCAGCGGTGCTGGGCTTGGCGAAATCGATTGGGAAAACGCCAACTTGCGAGGTGCGAATCTGTCAGGCGCAACCTTTCACATGGGCTCATCGCGAAGTGGGATGGTCAACAGCCCCATCGCCAGCGAAGGCAGCCGCACCGGGTTCTATACGGACGATTTGGAGGAACTCTACTTCAAATCGCCTGAAGAGGTGAGAAAAGCGAATCTCCGTGGCGCCGACCTCCGCGACGCCAACATCGAACACGTCGATTTCTACTTGGTCGACCTTCGGGATGCCAAACTCGACCCCGACCAGCGGCGGCAAGCCGGTCGGACGGGAGCCATCCTGTCGGACTGATGGGCAACACGGGCTGAAGACGCCTTTTTCGTACCTACAATCGTTGAAATCGGCGTCTGGCAGCCGATTTCGACCCGTCGCGAATCTGCGAGCTATGTTTGGATGGGTCCTCAGAGGGACTTCCGTTCAAATCCATCTATCAAGCAGGTTCGATCATGGCAGCTCCGCAAGATTGGTACTCGTTTTTCTGTGCATGGCCGGCGGGATTGCCGCGCGCAGGTGTACTGGTAACCTCGCTCAACGAAACGATGCCGTTCCGCAATTTTTGGCTCAAAGACGAAATGCTGTTGATCGAGCGTCAGACCCCCGACGCGATGGGTGCGCGGTTTGTGCTACTCAGCTTCGAAGTGATCAACGTGGTGAAATTCACCAATCCGCTCAGCGAGGCCGAGATTGCGGGAGCCGGATTCCAAGCCGAAGTCGCCACCAGGCAGCCAGCTTTGGCGTAGGCCGCGGAAGCTTCTGATGACTACTCCGTCGGGAAGACGACGCAGATTGGCTTCGGGGATTCGATTTGGTGCCCCGTCGGTTCTAGGGTGCCTGTCTGCGGATCAATGGCGAAACTGACCAGGTTGTTGGCATCGCGATTGGCGGCGATGAGGTACTTGCCGCTGGGTTCGATGCCGATAAAGCGCGGATGACCACCTTGTGTCGGTTCGATTTCGATCAAGCTGAGCTTGCCCGTTTCTTGATCGATGGCAAAAGCTGCAGTACTGTCGTGTCCGCGGTTAGAGCCGTAGACGAACTTGCCGCTGGGATGAACCACGACTTCCGCGGTGAAGCTTGGTTGATCGTACTCGGCGGGTAAGGTGCTAACGGTTTGAATCTCTGCGAGGGTGCCTGCTTGATCATCGAACGACAACACCGACATCGTGGAATCCAATTCGTTGATGCAGTAGAGCCAGCGTCCGTTGGTGTGCAGCGCGACATGGCGAGGTCCAGCTCCCGGTTTCGCATTCCATGCTGAGACTCTTTCCAGTTTGAGCCCGTCGACGATTCGATAGACAATCACCTCGTCGGTTCCCAAGTCGGCCACGCAGGCGAACTTGCCCGCCGCGTCGAGCGCAACGCCATGCGCATGGGGTTCGCCCTGTCGTTGCTTGTTGACGCTGGAGCCCTCGTGTTTGGCGAGAGCCGTCAGCGGCTTGAGTTCACCCGTGTTGGTAAGCGGAATCGCCGAGGTACTTCCGCCCCCGTAGTTGGCGACGACGATCGCTCGTCCGTTTGGATCGACAACCAGGTGGGTAGCGTTTTCGTCACCCGACGATTGCATGCCGAGTGGGCTGAGGTTCTGGGTCTCGTGGTCAATCCGAAACGCCCTTACGCCACCTGATGGTGTGCCGGATTCCTTGGTAACGGAATACAGAATAGGCAGCTCAGGGTGCAATGCTAAGAAGCCTGGCCGGGGTGCTTCGCCCACTTCTCGCGGCGTGCTGAACTTTCCAGTTTCCAGGTCGAGTGTGCTAGCATAGATGCCGGCCCCGGCTTGACCTGTACCAATGTACAAAGGTTGTTCGCGCGCCTCAGCGATCTGTGGAATTGGTGTCGTCATCAGTAATGCCATGAATAGTCGTGTGGTGATACGCATCGCCTAACCTGTTGTTGTGCTATCAATGCAACGTCGGATTGCGTAAATTGACATTGCGAGGCGGCCAAAAAATGGCTTCAATCCTCACTCGAATTTGGAGTCGGGACCCCAGTTTATCAGAATTCGTCTGCGCAGATTGAGAAAATGTTTGAGACACAGATTTTCAAGTTGAATTTGCAATTCTTGATTGTAGTAGCCGCGACTGCGCCGACGCTCGCGTCTGCGAGTGACGTGGTCAAGCTCTCTACCGGTGAAAAGAAAGTGATCGGTCCGATCGCTAAGGTCGAAGAGGCCGAGAGTACTTTTACGTTCGCCGCGCGAGTTGACACGGGAGCTACTACCTCTTCGATCCATGTTGAAGAGTGCAAAGTCGAGGACGCTGCTGGCAAGATGGATGAGAATCTGGGCAAGACGATTCACTTCAAGATCAAGAATCCCAGTGGCGAATCAGAATGGCTCAAACGCGAGATCGCCGAGATTAGCACCATCAAGACTTCCGAGCGTGAGGAACTTCGCTACAAAGTGCCCGTGACGCTCAGCTGTAAGGACGTGAAGAAACGCGTGCTCGTCTCACTGAACGATCGTTCGCACATGACGTATCCGATGCTGCTAGGTCGGAACTTCCTGCAGGGAGACTTCGTAGTCGATGTGGATCTCGGGCGCAAGCAGGCCGATCAGCGAACCGATTCCGCAGACACGAGTGCGAAGCAGCAAAAGACCCCACAATCTAGTTCCCAGAAGTGAGCAACAGACAGGTCGCCGCAGCGACTTACTCTTCTGGTTCTTGAGGTGCAGGATCGCCGCTGTTGAAGATCTTTAGCAGGTGATTGTTGGACCGTTGACCGATGTAGTTGGCGGGTCGAGAGGGTTTTCGGTTCTTACGTAACGGTCTGCGGCGTTTCTTGGGCTTGCGGTCTTGCTTTGATTGCTCGTCAGTGGTCGAAATCTCCAGCCACTCTTCCATGTCCCACTGTTCTAGATTTCGGTGATCCAGGTTGTAGTTGGTCGCGTCATCCATCGCACAACCTCCAGAGGTCATTTCTGGTAGTCTACGATCGCGCACCTCGTCAGTGTGAGGTTGCGAGATCCTTCCGCAATCCCCCCCGTGTACTGAATTCTTGTACTCTAATGCCGACGAGGCAAGGTCAATTTGCCTTGAATATCGAAATAGAAATGCTACTTCGTAGCTGATGATTCAGTTAGCGAAACTTTAGGGCGCAAGCGAGCGAAAGTGCGCTGTTTTCGGAAGATAGTACGTACGTAGGGCGTTCAGACTATCCGGATTCCAACCCAACAAATCGCCGGACGCTTGGTGGACGCTCTCCGGTGCGGAAATGATTCCCGCGCGTCGATTTGACGTGGCTTACGTCCTTAGAAAGTGAGTTGATCTCACTCCTTCGCGTGCGCAAAGAATGGCCGAAGACGACAACAGCAGAAGTAGCGAAGTCGGTTCCGGTACGGCACCAACGACTGCCCGCAGCGGAAGGCTACTACCGTAGTTGTTCTCCCAATCAGTGAGATCGCTGGCGTCGTAGGGCGTTCCGAATTGCTCCTGCCACTCCAGAAAGTCGGCACCATCGACGTCGCAATCAGCATCGAAATCACCGGCGGGCTCGCCGGCCGTGCCGACGTAGCCAGTGAAATTCTGGCCCGCTTGAGCAATGAGCGAACTCTCGTATTCGTCAGGAGTACCGCCCAGCACCGTGTGCCCACCCCACAACAGCGTGGTGCAACCGATGCCAGAAGTTTCGATCGTCATCAGCTCGACGGGGTTGCCAGATGTGAAGAAATTACTCAGCAGCGAGGCAAACAACGTGTCGTTGACCAAGTCGAGGTCTACGCCGGTGGTAGCGGTTCCCGTAAATGGATTGTTACCAGGAATGTCCAACGGCCAGTCAGTGTTGTTAACGGTCACGGCGAGCAAATCGGTGTTGGCAATCTCGACGGCCCACTCGACGGCTAAAGAACCTCCCAGGCCTAGATCGGTGCTGGTAAACAACGCCGGGTCGGGCGCGATCTCGACTAGCCATTCCAAGTTGCCGTTGCCATTTTGTCCGTTGTTAGTCACCGTGAGTGTTGGCTGAGCGAGCGCGGACTTTGTCCCCAAGAGCACGAGCGTGAGTCCGAGGCAGATGAGTGTTCGCATCAGGAAGCGTCCCCAATTGGCGTCCGACGTTGTGAGCTTCAGCTTAAAGGCGGCGGCGTTTCGGTGTCAAATAACTGCCATGTGACAAAGCGTGCGCAACCGCACTCGATTAGCAACCTCATTATAGGCTGAACGCTCGTTCCGTGCCCGATTTCAACGCATTCAGCGAGAACCGCTGCGCGGCCCGCTGGGGTTGCTAGCCAAAACAGCTTATAATCGCGAATCTAGCCCGGCGCCATTCAACCGACTCGTCATGCGAAGCACCACCGTTCAGTCCGAGCAGCTTCCACTCGCCTTGCAGCAGCAAATCGACGCGTGCTGTGATCGGTTCGAGTCAGCGTTGCTGAACGGACAGAAACCTGAGATTGGCGAGTTCCTCGACGGCATCCCTCCGGAGGGGCAGTTGGCTCTCCGCCGCGAACTGGCGGCGATCGAAATGGCCTACCAAAGGACGCGCGTCGGACACGATACCGAGGGGCTGCATCTACGCTGCCCGCACTGTCAGAATGATGTGGAACTACTGCCCGAGGCAAAGCTCGAGGAAATCACCTGCAACTCGTGTGGCGATACCTTCAGCTTGATTGACGAAGAGGATGTGACCCTTGTCGATAGCGGTCCACGTCGCGTGGGGCATTTTGAGTTGCTGGAGCGTCTCGGTACAGGCGGCTTCGGATCGGTGTGGGAGGCACGTGATACCGAGCTCGATCGACTGGTCGCATTGAAGCTGCCGCGCAAGAGCCAACTGTTGGCGCACGAGGCAGAGCAGTTTTTCCGCGAAGCGCGCACCGCCGCACAGCTAAAGCATCCCCATATTGTGCCGGTGCACGAAGTTGGGAAAGAGGACGGCACGATTTTCATCGTCACCGATCTGATTCGCGGTACGACGATGTCTGACTGGTTGAAGCAGGTTCGGCCATCGGCGCGCGAGACAGCCGAGCTGTGTGCAACGATTGCCGAGGCGCTGGCCTACGCACACTCACGCGGTGTAATCCACCGCGACCTGAAGCCTTCCAACGTGATGCTCGACGAGCAGCACCAACCCTACATCATGGACTTTGGGCTCGCCAAGCGTGAGCTGGGCGAGATCACCATGACCGTTGACGGCACAGTGCTTGGCACGCCAGCGTACATGTCGCCCGAACAGGCGCAAGGCAAGCTGCACTGGATCGACCGCCGCACCGATATCTACTCGCTGGGTGTGATGCTATTTCAGATGCTGACCGGCGAGTTGCCGTATCGTGGCACCGCACAGCAGCAGATTCAGCAACGAATCGTCGACGATGCACCGGACCCGCGGAAGCTCAATCCACACGCGCCTGCCGACCTGGCGACCATCTCCCTGAAATGCCTGGAACGCGAAGCAACCAAGCGCTTCGCAAATGCGGAAGCCGTCGCCGACGAGCTGCGTCGTTACCTGGCGGGCGAGCCAATCCGCTCGCGTCCGATCTCCACCGTCAACCGCGCGTTCCGCTGGGCGAAACGAAACCCTGCGCTCGCAGCAGCAAGCGCTTTGACCGTCGTACTCGCAATCGGCGGACCGCTGTCGGCGCTGAAGATGCTTCGCGACAATCGGACGATTACGGCAAAACAGATCGAATTGAACGGGGTGATCGACGAGCAGACCCAGCGAAATAACGAATTGCGTGTCGACCTTGGTAAGACTCAAGAAAAACTGGCCAGCATCCTGGAGGCTCATCCTGGGATCGAAGACCTATCCTACTGGTACAGGCGGGTGTTGTTAGAGTTCGTTGAGTCGAACCAATCCTCCAGGACGCGGCTGTTGCAGCAACCGCCGACTACCGACGAATCACAGCTCCTGCGTCAGGCTAGGGCACACCTTGGCTGGACGTACCTGTTGAACGCGGTCGATGAACATCAGGAAGCCATCACCCACGCGAAAGCGTCACGCGAATTGCTCAACAAACTGGTTCAGCGGAGCCCCGATTCTGTTCTGCTACAATTGCAATTGGCCGAGTGCCTTGCCGAACTGTACGAGTCACAACTGGCGTTGGGCGAGAAGGACAAGGCGAGAGAATCGTTGGCGACCGCACTCGAGATGCGCAATTCCCTAGTGCAGCAGCATCCTGATGTCCTTGAATACCAACTCGATCAATTGCGTACGTCTGGTATGCATTTGGGGTTGATCAAAACCGTGTCAGATATCGACACGCGTAAATCGGCATTACAAGATTGGCAAGCGTTCAAGAACGAATTGAGTAAGAAGTTGACGGTTGATGCCGAAGATTTCTACTCTTTGGCCTGCTATTTGACACAGCACAGAGCGCTCTTACCGACTGACCTCTCCACCGTCACGACTGGCCATATTCCCGAAGAGAACAAAGTCGATTGATTCGTCCAGAAAGTGCACGCTGCCATCCACCATGGCAAAGTGCGCGCCACCCGCGTGATGGCTGCCGAAGAAAATGTCGTTGCCTAAGATCTTGCGCTGCGTCGCGGGCGCCGAGCGATCGGTCATACTGTATCCGAATTGTTCGTGGTCGGCGTTGATCGGGTAACGCACATTCTTCGTCGAGTACATACACATGAATTCATCGGGTTCCTCATACCAAACGGAGCCACTCAACCATTCTTTATCGACGAGGTAGGCCCGCTCGCCGATCGCGAATGTGTTGGATGTGCCATCGGTGATCTGGCCCAACCGGATAGCGCTGTTGGGATAAAACACTCCGTCGGTAAAGATGTCGCCGCAGAGGGAGTCTTCAAGGTCCCACCGCGACTCTGTGCTGTACCCTGAACCAGAGACCGCATCGTAGTGCGAACGAAGCAAACCGTCCTGCAATTCGAATTCTGCACTCGGACATTGGTACAAGTCAGGTATCGTTTGCGCTGCAAGCTGGTTGTCGAAACCACCTTCCTTGTTGAGAGATATTCGTTCCAACAAGGCATCTTGCTCGATTTGTGGCAGTATTAGTACACGCCAGCTAGTGCCAAGTGTGAACTGTTCGTTTGTAATGAATGAACCTGCCGGAAGATGGCGTTTTTGTGATTCGAAACTGAGAACAGCCAGCATTTGCTGCTTAAGATTATTCTGACAGCGGGTTCTTCGACTAGCCTCGCGTGCCGCTTGAACCGCTGGCAGCAACAGCCCGATCAGTACCGAGATGATCGTGATCACCACGAGCAGCTCAACGAGCGTGAAGCCACGATTGCTGCGGAGTGTTTTCACGGCGAAGCTCGACGAGGGAATCAGAACGACAGTCGGATCCAGGGTTTACGGCTACCTGCGTCCGCGAGACTGTACCAGCGCCACTCCAAACACCAGCGCCGCCAGGCAAGCTGTGGACGGCTCGGGAACGCTCTGGGCTTGGATAGCAGCGACAATTGTATCTCGTGAAGCAGCGACTCCACCTCCGTTGAGGATATTTACAAACCAATCGATGTCGTCGAAGTTGAAGTCGTTATCGGCACTGCCGCGCGTCGCGGGCGACTCGCCAAAGTGTGTCAGGACGTAATCAAGCGGATTGTGTATTGCCTGAGCGAAGTCGGCGATGTCGTCGGTATCGACGAACCCACTGAGATCCATGTCGCCAGGAACTACGTCGAGCGAGATCATTTGCATGTTATCAAAGGCAAACCACCCGTCGTCGCCGGCGTCCTCCATGCCGAATAGAATTTGGAACCTATTTTGAGTTGTGACCAGCAACTCGGTCAGGTCAACATACACCAACTCGTTGAAGTTGGCACTTTTAAAGAACGGGTTGGGGTCGTCGGCTGGATCAAGACTCGGTCGATCGTTGAGAGGGTTGATAAAGGGAGCAGCATCCCAGCGTAGCAACTCAGACTGCGTGCCGTCTTCGTATCTCGCAACAATTCTGACTTTCTGGTTGTTGCCATTGGGGTCGAAGCCCTCGCCATCGTCGCAGCATTGCTGCTGCGGAGGTCCCGGACGCCAACTACTGTCGAATTTCAACTGCAAACGACTGCCTTTGGAAAGAAGTTCACCGATATCGAAGAACGGCGTTTCGAGAATCGTATTGTAGAAGCCAATGGTATTTGCCGGGTCGCCCAGGTCATTCCATTCGTCCGGATCCGCGACGGCCACTACTCCCTGCCCGCGCGTGAACAGGCTGCGTCCTTCGTCTTGCGAGACGTCGATCCAGAAGTTCTTATTTGCGAACGACCAGCCTTCCCACTCCTCAACACCGACGATCGGATTGCCAATGCCCGGTACCATGCTGCGCTGATTGAACCAATTTTCGGGTGGCTCGTGCGTAAATGCGTTGGGAAAGCTGCCGATTGGGTCTTCGTCGACTGGCGGGCGCAGCGGCAGATCGTTGAAGTTCTCCTGAAACGGAATCGCCGTTACTTGTGCCAAGGCGGAACTGCCAACGAGCGACAGCATCATCGCGGCAAGCAATGCATGGCAGATAGTTTTCATACGATTATCCCCCAGTCGGGGCCCCGGCTGGCACGCAGCTATTCTTCCACTTTAGCTGACCCCGACCACAAGTCGAGGTCAAGTAACTTTTTGACAACACACGAGAGCCGAAGCCGAAATGATTGCAATTCGTTGGACTTCTCGCGGATTTGGGGTAGTCTAAACCTCTGTCTGGCGAGGGGCTTTCTGGGGAACCAAACTCATGCGAAATTCGCGATCGGTGTTCGTGCTTGCCCTTTCGCTAAGCGCCTGTTTGGTTTTGTTGTTACGCATCGCCCCAGCCGCTCCCGCTCATTTTTGGATTACCGACGACAACGTCACGCCCGACGGCCCCGATACCGTGACGAGCATCAGCATCGAGGAGGGCCAGGTCGGCACACTCTACGTTTGGGCGCGCGCCGAAACCAACAAAAAGCTTCGCAATATCTCGCTGAACTTGGTAGCGATGCAGGCGGGCGTCGATTTCATTGACGGCTCGTTCACCATGCACAACGACGCGGGCGGAGGACGGCAGCGGTACGAATACACTAGCGATTCTTCGTCTTCGCCAGCGGTTGATTCCGAGGAGTCGTTGTTCGATGTACGCTTTAATTCGCAGACCG
Organism: Bythopirellula sp.; assembly: GCA_028285205.1. GTDB lineage: Bacteria > Planctomycetota > Planctomycetia > Pirellulales > Lacipirellulaceae > Bythopirellula. Next base: position 11,778 of record JANQQA010000359.1, read on the forward strand.
ATGCGATCGAGGCGCTGCAAGGTTTTTCGATCTCCGCTGCTGCGGCCAGTATTCGCGGCGTCGGTGGTGTCTGCGTTGGAGCGGAAACGGGCTGCGTCACCGCCAGCGACGGTCACCCCGCGTGGCTGATCGCGTCGGTTGATTACAACGCCGTGATTGGTGGCCCCGTGACGGACTTGCACCTGCAGATTGGCGATAACGGCATGAATCATGAGTCGTTAGTCCCAGGCGATTACGACTACAACGGCGTCGTTGACATGGATGATTTCACGGAAGTAGAAAACAGTTTTGGCTCGACGACCGATCTGTGGGCCGACGGAAACGATAACGGCATCGTTGACGCGGCCGACTTCACGATCTGGCAGGATAATCTCGGTTCAGTCTCGGAGTTTGAAGTCTCCTCGCTCACGTCCGTCGTATTCGGTGCTGACAGCAGCAACGACGGCGAACCAACGTACAATGCGGCATCTGATCAGGAAGTCACTCTTCTGACGGACGATCCTGATGCCACGATCACGATCACAGCTCCGCTTAGCGCTCTCGACACGGTCCCTGAGCCATCGACGCTCGGTTTGTTGTCAGTCGCTCTGTTGTGCCTTGGAAATCTCTCGGGTCGGGTGAGATCTTCCAGCTAATCAAGTTCCGTTGCCGCAGCCCGACAGCCGCCGACGAGTTTTTTAGGCTGGGGCACCTTCGGCCAGGTCCGGCAGCCAAGTGCAGCGGATCAGACTGAGTTTGCGTTCGATCGTGCGCTCGACAACGCCGAGTTCTTGGGCGATTTCGTCATTTGTGTGACCTTCCAGCTTGCGATGGGCAATCAGTCGCAGACGGTCGTCAGGCAGCTGCTTCATAAGCTCCTCGCACTGCTCGTTTACGGCCGCAATGAAATCGGGTGTGAGTCCGTCTTCGACGAATTCCGCCAGTTGGCGCTCGTTCATCGAATTAGGATTGGCGATCTGGCCCTCCGACAGCACACGGCCGCCGCCCCGCTTCTGGGCCAGCTGACGATTGCGTTGGTTGATCGCTTTGCAGGCGGTAATTTTGGCTAGGATCGCCCACAGGTTGTGACGGTCCTCCAGTTTCGGATAGCGGCCCGCCGCGACCCCTGAGTAAAAGCTACGCAATGCGCTCACCGCAACGTCTTCTTCGTCTTCTGCACCCCGCGGCGCGTCGCCGAGCTTTGCGCGTGCCAGTCCCACTAAGCGACGAAAGTAGCGTTCCCACAGCTCAAGCTCGGCCTGATTGGCCTCGCCGACCTGCAATTCAGCGATCCATTGGGTTACGGAGCCTTCGGGATCGACAGTCATAGAAAAGTTCTCTAAACCGCACCGCGAGCCGCATTGCCGCAGGTGCTTGGGACCTAATTCATAGTACCAGCCCGCGATGCGCGGGAAAAGAGAAATGAGCTGCGGGCCGTGACCGACTGGCGATCACGGCGGGAAAACGTCAAATCAGCGAATCGCAGCGGACAAGTGGCTGCGGCATTACCGACGCACCGCCAATTCTGCCTCGTGGGAATCAACGACCTGCAGTGTGTAGATTTGAGGATCTTCACCAGACTCGGAGTCCTGGAAGCGCAGGACGATTGGATCGCTCGACGGTCGTGAGTTGTCGAGAATGATCAGGACGTGACTGTTCGACGCGTCGGCGTCGACTTGATGGCTCGCTAGTTTCACACTGCCGGTGTTCGCAGAGGCGTTTGCGTGTGGGGCGGTGGCGATCGGACTGGCGCCGATGTACCTCGCCGGTGGGGGTTGGTCGTCGCGATGGACGTGAATGTAGAACATCGCGCAAGCGCCGATGATCAGAGTGCTTAGCATACTCAAACGTGCGGTATACTCGGGTTTCAATTGCGTAGGGTCCTTGCAAATACGGGGAGAAATGGGGGAGTGCGACACTGGGTGCGCCGCTGTTACGAGGCCTTTCGTTGCTCTAGCAAGCTGGTCTTGAGCTCGATGGCGTTCGGTTCGTGAGGCTTGGTTTCGATGGCGAGCTCACTTGGCGATTTGTGCAAGATGCTGTTGGTCTTCCACGCTCGAGTGCGACCTCCGGTTACCTGTTGTGGTTGCTTGCTGTCGACCTGATCCTGCTGATGTTCGTTCAATCTCTTTGCCTCCTTGGCGTTATTCGTTGTTTGCTTATCACGTGAATATGCAAACTAAATGCCGGACGCCAGAACGTCAGAAAACGGCGAAAACCGGCATTTTTGAGCGCGATAACGGCAGGTGGCCTAGTGAAATTTCTCACATGTGGTGGAAATTGTCATATGCGCGGCTAAGCTGGATGCATGCTGCATGCTATTTTGATCCTCGACCCGCCCGACCACTCGGTGGACGACCTTGCGCGGGAATTGGCCGGCTTGGCACCGCCGGAGTGTTCTGTCGAGTGCCTCGCGAGTGGGCTGGAAATCGTCGGACACATGCGCGATGGCCCGCACAACCAGCTGGCGATCGTGCACGTCGAGCGAGGCGACGGCATTCGGGATGGCTTGGAACTGATTGCCGAGCTCCGCTCGACCGCCCCGACGTCTCCGATCGTCGCGGTGGCTGATCACGGCGATGTCGACGCGGCGGCGCGGGCGATCGACGCGGGGGCGAACGATTTTCTCGTGCGCGGTCCGCAGCTTCGCGATCGCGCCGCGACGGTGCTGGGCAAACTTCGTGTGTTCTTTCAGGCACTCGACCGTGCGGATGTGCTCGATGAGCGCAACACCGATTTGCAGCGGACGATTCAAGCGCGTTACCGGATGATCGGCGAGTCGCCCGAGATCTTGGCAGTCATCCAGCGGATCAAGAAACTCGCCCGCGTCCCGCGCCACGTGCTCGTCGTCGGCGAACGCGGTACCGGCAAAGAGCTGGTGGCCC
>JANQQA010000369.1 GCA_028285205.1 Bythopirellula sp.
CCTGCCGCCCCAATTAGAAGCACATCGAATCGCCCGGATAAAGCTACTTTACGAACTTGGCCTGCCCCTGTTGGATTAGGGGTGTTGACCCCCACTCACGGCACGATTTCTGCGGCACCTAGCAGGACAATCAATACAGAACGTTGTGGCCAGCGCACAAAGAAAGCGGCACTGGGAGGGGGCCGCTATTCTCCTATCATCCCTAACAGCTTTCAGATTAGGGTAAATGCCTCTGCTACGCAATAGTTTACGGAAGTGGGAGAGCGAAATTGATCACTAGTCCCCACCTGGGCATCCTCGGCTAAGCTCAGGCGACGAGACGAGCATCGCTGTTTCTGCCGGCGATGAGTCCAATCTTGAGCAGTACCAGCTTTCGCCATCATCAGGAGAATAGAGTGTTTGCACCCCAATGACTTCCCCATCACGCCCGACAGTGTATAGTTCGCCGGGAATTATGGTCATTGGCAGCACCTAAACATGAGTATCCGTCTGAATCGGACTATCGGCATTAGATGTATCGAGGCTTTATCTGGAGATCTAGGAACATCGGAATTGGGAAGAAAGCACCACACTGGCGCACCCCCCAATAGGGCACCTGAGCACAGCAGCCATCGTGCTGCCGCGTCAACCCGACACACTGTATCGATTGTCCTGCGCGTGGCTGAGGTCAATCGCGTCTCCAATGGGTGGGAAGACACCCAAGCCAGCACGGACAGCCCGATTTTCCGACCTAGCTTTACGCATACGATTCCTCCGTTTTCTATCAGGGGCACAGCATGATTACAGAAGTCAAATGCGGGGTCTGTGGATGGGAATTTACTGTGCTTGATCATGGAACAGTTAATACCGTGAAATGCCCGACATGCAAAGAACCAGTAGAGGTGCGTAATCGCCATTCACCTTTTGAGAGCAACTATTCGCGAAAGACAACTGGTAACGCTAAACAGACTGACGACGTGGCAGTCGATTACGCAAGTTAGTACGGGACTTGCCCAATGGCCGAAAGTACTTTCAAAGTCCGTCGTCGACATGGCTCAGTATATGTCGCAGTCCTTGGCACGGCTGTCATCATTTCCCTGATTGGTTTGACATCGATTCATCTGTCGCGATTGGACCTCAAATCGGCCATTGCACAGAACGATCGCGCTTATGCTCGTCAGCTGGCTCAGAGTGGAGTGGAACTGGCAATGGCCACAATCGACTCCGATCCGAGTTGGCGTAGTAACTATAACCACGGTGACGAGAATGTCGTGTCTCCCTCTGGCGTCAACGAGGAAATCATCTTTCGATTCCTCGACAATACCGATAGCAATCTGAGAAACGACACAGCCCAGGACGTGGAGATTCAGGGCATCCCTAATCAAGCACTGGCTGAGCAAGTCGCTGAAACAAAGCAATCGATTGATCAGATCTCAAAGCTCGCCAAACAAGAAAGGCTTCGCGGGGAAGACTTAGAGTACGCAGTCGAGATCCAGCAGAAGCTTCTAGTCGACCTCTACAAAGCGATTCCCTCTGGATGGGAACGCGGGTGTGTCTTCTATGGCGAGTTCCGGAACGATTTCTCCGGAGTGTTTTCCAGTGACGCTATCGAAAGAACGGCGAAGGTATGTCTCGCGAACCTGGTGCTCCGAGTGTTCTGTGTCTTCGATAACGCGATGGTCTTTCGCACCGGCGCAAACGAGTTGGTGCTGCTCATCGACAGCCGAGACGGAGAAAAAGACACCAAGTACCAGATCAAGATATCACTTCAGACGCTTGGTGGCAGTTACCAGTGGCGAGTAAAGTTCACAAGCTGCTACTTCTATCTGGTAGATATCGGATTCCAGCGGCGGCGAGTCCCACCTCGTGTGGAATCGAGTTGCGGAAGCATGGGCTGCCAATCTCACCGACTGCATTGTTACTCGCCGCATATATGGTGCACTGGCGTACACTCAAGGTCTTTCATTTATTCCCGGCATGCTCTCTGGGCTCTTGGGAATACTTAGCCATTGACCTAACTTTTCCAACCGCTATACTTAGCTAGATGGCTAACCAATTATCCTCACTCGACGGCGTTTTCCATGCTCTGTCAGACCCCACAAGACGTGCAGTTGTACGTCAATTGGGCAGTGGCCAGGCTAGCGTGAGCGAACTAGCGAAGCCGCACGATATGGCTCTACCTTCCTTTATGAAGCACCTAGGTGTCTTGGAGCAATGTGGCTTGGTTAGGTCTAGTAAGCAGGGACGCATACGTACCTGCCATCTGGTTACCAAGAAACTCTCGACTGCTGAGAAATGGATTTCGCAGCAGCGTTGCCTATGGGAAGGACGAGCCAAGCGACTTGTCGAGTACTCAGAGCGAACAGAAAAGGGAGCCAAATGACTGAGAACAAGAAGCAAGTTCAAGTAACACATGACACGATTACCATACAACGCAATATTGACGCATCTAAAGCAACTGTGTTCACGGCATGGTCAAACCCTGAGGCACGAGTTCAATGGGGACCGCCATCAGATAGTGAGGCGATAGAATACCTCGAAACTGATTTTCGCGTGGGTGGAATGGATGTTAGCCGTTGTGGTGAGAAAGGCCATCTAGACTACCGTGTGGAAACTCTTTATCACGACATATGTTCACCCGCTCGGCTGGTGTTTTCAGAGCGTGTCTCTCATGACGAATCAACACTTTCGGCGTCCTTAGTTACTGTTGAGATTGAAGACTTGGATGGACTCACTAAGCTTACGCTCACGATTCAGATTGCCTCGTTAGTCGGCGACGACATGATTGCCGGACACAAGAAGGGATGGTCTGCGGCAATCGACAATTTCAGCCGCGTTACTGAGTCACTTAAATGAATGTTATCTCGACGCACGCAGACTACTAGCTAGTCGATTACGACTGCGGCGGTTCTTTCATTGGCCATTTGAACCGGTAGTGAGATGCTGAGGCACGCTCAAAACTGCGATTTTGTGCGTGCGTGCGGTGAATCCAAGCGACTGGATTTCTGGAATCGAATCCACACGAGGAGTGAACCTCCTCGTGTGGAATCACGGTTGCGAGAAAACTACCCAAGCCGATGAAGCTGAGGTAGGTTAGACTGGAAACCCAAGATGCACAGGTGAGTCACACCTGTGAACCTAGCGGACTGTGCTGTGAGCCTTTCTGCATAGTCACTGGGCTTACCGGCACGTCAAGCGGCAAACCTTGCTGAGTATTGATCTTAAGGCGAGAATACGTTCGCTAGAATAATGGCTTAGGCAGACTGGTTTCTGTCCATTTATCGTTAGGCAGACGAATGATCGAAGTCTTCACTTACATCGCGACGAAGATTGGTGACGCGCTTATCGGCGACGCTATCAAGAATCTTCGTGACAAGCCCAAGGCGGTTGGGAAGGCTTTGATTAAGTCGCACTCGCGGCTCAGCGATCTCATTGAATCGCTTGATCGTGTTCTTGTAGCCCTAGCCGCCACACGCCTTGGAATCGACGACGAACTGCCGACGATCCCTATTGATCAACTCAACCCCTTTGTTGAGAGGGACTACTACTTCTTTGAGAATGATGATGTACTCGCCGGAATGGATCTACGTCACCGCGGGTGGACACGAATTGAAGGCACTGAAAACTTCGCTCCCACGTTCATGCGAACTGATGACGAAGACTCTGCGCTGACATACGAAGAATTTCTGCCCAAATTCACAGAACATGTGATAAGGGACGCGTATCGGTCAATGCAACGCGCTGCCATCTGCCTTCGTCAGAATCTCAATTTGATTTCCGAGGAAATCTTGTCCGTCACGGATCCTGAATTACTCACAACGCTAGGCGCACTCGCTCAAGGTGACGCGAGATTCGCGTACTGGGTCTTTGACAAAGCACCGGCGTTTGCATTCGATGCCCCTGCGAACCAGATCAAAGTATCCTTAACAACCTTTTCGCCGGATGAACTGAAGGTGGTCAGGGACATCTCCCCAGAATTCGAAAAGGCGGCTTCATTCTCGGACGATCTTGCAGGTACAACAATTGTTTCGCTCGACACGCCCGAAGACATCGAAAGGGCGTCTGCAATTATCCAAACCCTTAAAGAACAAATAGAACTCGCAAGGACATCTATAGCGGACTTCGTCAGCGAGAACTGGAAGCTAAACGAGTTGCTGAAGTAGAATAGTCTTGGCGCACAATGAATCTGCCTAACAACACGAGGCACGCGGAGCCGCCGACAGCGCGTGTCTTGAATGGATCGATCACTGCGGCGACCCGGTGATCGTAAACATTCAGCGGTGGCCCAAAACCGAGGCAACTTTCTAGCGACCGCTAACTAACACATGAGGCGTCGTCCTTGGCTGCCAAAGTGCCTCGGAGTGAAACGCTGAGGCACGATGGATCTGACGTGACAATTCAGACGCATCCGGGAGGGGCTCAACAGTGACAACCAAAGCCGGAATATTAAGAAACCTAGGCCCAAATAGGGCAATTCACTCCAGCACCGTCTATAATCTCCCTTAGGTTCTATGGAGATGATTTTGCGGAGGGGATGATATGTCTGAGGAACACGGTCTCACGCCGCGTCAGGTGGAAATTGTGCGTCTGATCAGTCTCGGTTGCAGCGTGAAGGAAATCGCCAAGCTGTTGGGTCTGGCTCCCTCGACCGTGGATAATCACAGAGCACGAGCCATGGAAATTCTGGGCACGGATAAGGCCGTGCTGGTGGCACGCCTAGCCATGTGGTACGGCATCACCACGCCGGACGAGACGCTCACGCCAGCCGAAAAACGAAAGAGCGGTCGGCCGGACGATGGTTGGAACTAAGTCCGCAACACAAAAAACCCGGCCCGCCCGCAAACGAACGACGTTTTTGCGGTACCCGTTCTAGTATGGGCGGCTCTCGGGGCCATCAGGGCCTTCCGTTTCGGAAGCAGCAAATCGGCTTTCGTGCTCACCTAGCAACGTCCGTGGATTGATGAGGTCAGGTCAATTGCAGTACGTGCGAGTGGGCTGTTCCAAAGGTTTCCGTATCGCGACCAGTGCCATCGAAGACTATGTCGCAGCAAACACAGAAACCAGTGGAAGCCCCATCGATAGGAAAAAGACATGCCGATTCAAGTCGAAGCACTTCAAGATTTAGCCCGCTGCTTTGCGTACCTGCTCAAGCAGGTAATCCGGATTATGTGTCAGATGCTGATAAACTTTGGCCAATGTGCTGGGGTCCTTGTGCCCCATCAATACCGATACAGTGAGAGAGTCTACACCCCGTTCCAAGGCATGGGTCGCCCAGGAGTGACGAAGTGTGTAAAGACAGTATTTGGGAACAAGTTTTACTGCCTGTTTCGCTCGCAGTTTCCGCCGGGACTCGACGTACAGCTCCCGCTCCGTTTTCTTGATTTCTACGCCCTTGGTTTTTCTCGTTGGAGCAAGTGTCTTTGCAAATTTCTTTATCTCCCTATCGCTTGGCTCAAGTCCCTGCTCTTTCGCCTTCGCCATGCCGAGCTTCTGCTGCAGCCTGACAAAATGGCAATTCACCGCTTCCGGAGTCCAGAAATCTCCTTGCGTGTTGCGAAACAGCGTGCCCTTCGGGTGTTTGGTCATCAGCTTCTTGGTTATCGCCAGTGCTTCGTCAGTAAGGTAAATCGCCCTGCCAAAATCGCCCTTGGCTTCGTTGCCCGCGAAAACCCAGCGACGTTGCTGAAGCTGGACATGTCTGGCTTCGACTATGAGAGATTCTTGTGGTCTACATCCCGTTTCCCAGGTAACTGTCAGCAAATCCTGGAACTCAGAGGAGTTAATCGCCGTCAGCAACTTTTGAAACTCTTCCTGACTGATCACAGTATTTCGTTGGCCGCCTCGCGGAACCGCCATATCGGAAATGGGATTCTCGCTGATATACCCCTGTTGCTTACACCATCGCAGGCAACGCTTCACAGCTCGGCAGTAGTTCTTACGAGAACCACTTGCCAGCCCTTCCATTTCATCAATCCATTCCTGGACGTGATACGGTTTGAGCTGATGGACTTGCAGGTTGGGGTATTTTTTCAGAAACCGCTCCAACCGGAAACGATACCACTCATAGGTGTCGGGCGTGCGGTGCTTATCAGTCCAGTCGAGAAATCGCTCAAAGATGTCAATCAGCGAACCGGAGTGAATAACCTGCTGCTGAGGCTCTGCCATCAGCTGATGGAAAAGGACGAAGGCAGCCTCTTTGTCTCTACCCAGGCAGTGGCGTTTGCCGTCAATGGTGACGAAATACGATCTTCTTTTCTTCCAGTACCAGGGTTTCGGGGTACGGGGCATAGTAACCTCCAAGCTCGGGGTGAAAAATCCACTCCCAGCAAGCCTGAAGGTTTGCTGCGCTCCCTTGGGCGGTGGCCGCCGCCCAGGGGCTTCTGAATATTAGGCACGCGGCGACAGAAAGTGAATTCTGTATCACATTCTGTATCTTCTGGTGACCTCGCCGTTTGCCTCTCGTCGTAAGTCCTTTGATAGTAAGGCACGCCCGCCAGGATTCGAACCTGGGACCTACGGATTAGAAGTCCGTTGCTCTATCCAGCTGAGCTACGGGCGCTTGTCTAATCAGTATAATGACTTGCGTCAAAAACGGGAGTGGTTTCAGCGGCCTGAATTGGGCCATTGTTTGACTGGAATGTTACCTGCAGCTCGCCACAGCTCCGTAGCCGTCACCTCCGGATTCATGGCAACGAACATTCGATTTACGAAGAGTGGCATTTCTCAAGTGATGCACTATTGGGTCAGAATGAAGCCAAGGGAGTGCTGCTGAACTGGCACTGAATCCTGCCGGGTCAAATTGATAAGCACTCTACAGAGTGACAATCGATTGGACTGCGGTTTCATCGTCAGAGGTGATCGCCCCACGCGCGCAGGTACTGTTTCGGCTGCCAATCAAATGGATTCGACTGTTCGAAAACACTATGGCAACGGTTTCGACGACTATGAACGACGCTTTTTGCGTACAACCCGCATGCCAATGACTGCTAGCGTGTAGATGTCGGAAACATCGAGGTTGGCGCAGAATCCGCTTTCGGATTAGAACAGTAAACAAGTCAAAGCGCTTGTGGAAAGGATTTCCACGGGTCGTATCTCGACATCTGGCATGGAAGGCGATCGCTGACTCGTAATGCTGCACGGGGCAAAGCCCCGTGGAGGAGGGCTTGTCTCGCCACTCAGTGCAGCATTTGAGTATTTACCGCCAGGTACTGCGTCCGAACAAGTGGGCCAATGGTTTGGCTTTCGGCGCGTTAGGAAAGGAGACCCAAAATGCTTGTTCTTTCTAGAGGTGTCAACGACAAAGTAGTTTTTCCCACGCTTGGAATCACGGTAGACATTTTTCGCATAGAGGGGAACAAGGTTCGACTTGGTATCGAAGCTCCTCGAGAGATTCCGGTCCACCGGCACGAGATTGTTGCGCGAATGGAAGAATCTGGCGAAGAAGCGGTCCCTGTAGACACGGTAGTTGCCGAGTTGAGTCACTCGATTCGGAATCGACTAAATACTGCAGCACTCGGACTGCACGTCCTGCATCGCAAGCTCGAAGCCGGACAGACTGAGGGTGCAGAATCCGACATCTTCACGATCTTCAATGAGCTTAAGGCCATTGAGGGTGAGGTCCAGGGTGGATCAAACGCACGTTCGCGCGAATCCGAGTGCGAGAGCCATCGGGCACTGGTTGTAGAAGATGATGCCAATGAACGGGAACTGTTGTCTGGCTACCTGCGTATGAGTGGCTTTCAAGTCGATACGGCTATGGACGGTATGCAAGCAATGGTGAAACTGACGAACGAAGTTCGACCAGATGTGGTCTTGCTCGATATGAAGATGCCTAGATTCGACGGAAAACAGACGGTCTCGGCAATTCGAAGTAACCCGGACTACCGTGACCTGAAGGTTTTCGCGGTAAGTGGTGAGCAACGAGCGAGACTCAATATTCCGCTTGGTAATAACGGGATCCACCGATGGTTCTCAAAGCCATTGAATCCGCAAGAGCTAGTGACTGCGATTCACGAAGAACTGTCAACCGAATGCGTATCCAATTAATTTGGCTGCGGCCGAGTCTACATCGCTATAAAATGGTGTGAGCCGGGCGACACGCACTTCTGGATGATCTGGATGCATGACCGTACGGAATGTGATCCGCCGTGCCGCTACGGCACATCAACTTACGTTATTGAGGCTTTCGTAAGGCGCGAGCTAAGTCGTCGGGCCCGACAGGCTTAACGAGATGTTCGTCAAAGCCTGCTTCGAGGACTTTCTCGTGGTCCTCGGCACGACCATAGCCAGTGAGCGCAACGAGCCTAACAGGTTGTCTTGGCAACTCATTCCGTACCTTGCGCGCGAGCTGGTAGCCATCCATTTTCGGCAAGCCAATATCAACAAACGCCACATCAACTGCTTCGCTCTTGATTGCCTGATAACCTGTTTCTCCGTCTGCAGCTACCGTCACTTGATGCCCTTCCAGCTCCAACAGCTGCTCAAGCATGCGGCGGCTGTCGTCGTTGTCCTCAATCACAAGTACGCGCGTAGTTCCGTCGCCTTTGATTCCTGCGGGGAGGATCGTTGAGGTCGGTTTCTTGGTAGTAAGTGGCAGCTTAACGGTAAATTCACTGCCCTCGTTCTTGCCATCACTGTGAGCAGAAACGGTTCCTCCGTGCAGTTCCACAAGCATTCGGACGAGGCTCAGGCCTACGCCCATGCCACCATCGGAGCGGTCAAGAGGTTTATCTGCTTGTACAAAAAGATCAAAGATATTCGGCAGCAACTCCGCAAGGATGCCCTCTCCATTGTCGCAGACCTTTATGAGAGCGTGATTTGCTTGATGGGATACAGACAGTGAAATCTTTCCGCCACTCGGCGTGTATTTGGCAGCGTTGGTTAAGAGGTTTTCTTGAATTTGTAGCAGCCGTGATGGGTCACCTTCGACCCAGACTGAATCTTTCGGGGCAGAAACTTCCAAAGTGTGATTTCGCTTCTTGATTTCAGCGCTGACCGCTTGAACGGCCTGTTCCGACAGGCTCACCAGATCAACGACTTCTGTTCGAATATCAATCTTACCTTGGGTGACACGTGAAACGTCGAGAAGGTCATCAAGCAGGCGGGCCATTTGGTTCGTTTGGCGCCGAATTACATCAATGGACTCCTCAATAACTGATCTTGCCACCTCTTTGTGATCAAGAATCCTTGCAGCGTTGGTTACCGCTCCGAGTGGGTTTCGAAGTTCGTGCGAGAGCATGGCGAGAAACTCGTCACGACGTTTCACCTCGCGATGCGCTTCATCTTCAGCTGCCTTACGCGCGGTGATGTCTTTGGCGATAGTTGCGATCCCAGCGGGTTCACCGTCTTCACCAGATAGCAACGATAGAGTCAGTAGTACTGGTCGAGCTTCTCCTGACTTGGATTGCCGCCAGGTCTCAATGTTGCGGACTCGTTGCTTGTCACGGCATCGGCGACGTAGTTCGCTCGACTGATCGAGGACACACTCAGGGACAAGTGCTGACGTTATGTCTTTGCCGAGCAACTCTCCGCGCGTCCAACCGTAAGCGAGCTCCGCTTCTTTATTGAGTTCAACGATTCGGCCATCTAGATCTTCGATGATAATGGGGTCCGTACCATCCATGAAGACCTTGGACATGCGCCGCAGGTCTTCCTCAGACCGTTTGAGTGTGTCGACGTCGATCAAAGTCAACACGGCGCCGTCCATTTTATCGTTCGACCGATACGGCAAGATTCTTAGCAAGTACCATACTCCATTGCGATCTTCGACGTTGCGTTCAAAAGGTTGCTGTGACTTTAAGACATTTCGCACATCATCGATCAGCGTGTCGTGCTGAATATTGTGAGAAAACGCATCGAGAGGTCTACCAACATCCTGGGGAAGTATCTGAAAAATCCGCGAGATCTGAGGGGTAGATTTCCTGATGTTCAGGTCATTGTCAAGAAAGATGGTGCCGATGTCCGTGCTTCGCAACAGGTTGTCCATGTCATCCGTGAGTTCGGTTAACTCAGTTATCTTGCGTTGATGTTCGGCATTGACGGTATACAGTTCCTCGTTGACGGAATGCAGTTCCTCGTTCGTGCTCTGTAGCTCTTCATTGGACGCGACCAATTCCTCGTTGGTCGCTTGAAGTTCCTCATTTGTCGTTTCCATTTCCTCAACGGTGGCTTGCAGATTTTCTTTTGTGTAGCGGAGTTCCTCTTCAAGCTCGTTGATTCGGTCGAGGGACGCCTCGTCCAGATCGATTTCGTTCGACGGGTCCGAAGTGACCGCTTGTTTTTTTCGAGCATCAAAGGAGATCAGATAATAGTCCTCCCCTGTGCTCTGGATCGAAATCGGTTTGATGCAGAGCTTTAGCTCCTCACCATCTTCCACTAAGCGACAATTCACCCTGCCGTAGACGACTGGAAGCTTATCCTTCATCGCGCGCTGTAATGCTCCCGCCAACGCAAGCTTGAGGTCCGGGTCAACATAGTCCAATATGTCGTCGGATGGCCGGCCATCAGGGATTGCGAGAAACTTCCCTGCTCCGGTGAAAGAGTGGACCAGCTTTCGACGTTCGTCGACCATTAAGCTGGCCGGTACGTGATCCTCGAGCAACGCATCGTAAGCCTTTAGCAAATGGACCTCGGGGATCGCGCGTGATACCGCCTGTGAGCTGGTCGGCACACTGCGAAGGCGCTCCAATCCTGGCGATAACGGTAGACGGAGGTTCGCAGGCAGACGCACGTCGCGCCGCTTGCGAAATACCTTCCAGTGCCGATCTTCAGCCTCGAACTCGTCATCAAGGTCGCCAGCGCTCTCACTTGGACCCAGGAACAAGAATCCGCCTGCTCTTAAGCCAAAGTGGAATAGAGAGAGCGCTTTGTTCTGAGCTTCTGGCTGCAAGTAAATCAATAGATTGCGACAGCACGTAAGGTCCAACTTCGTAAATGGCGCGTCTTTGACCACATTGTGTGGAGCGAAGACGATCATTTTGCGTAGTTCTTGGATGACTTGGTGTCCCGCTCCATGTGATACGAAGTACCTTTGCAGACGACCTGGCGAAACCTCAGAGAGCGCTTCTTTGCTATAGACTCCTGTGCTGGCGAATTCCAAAGAAGCACGGTGCACATCGGTGGCAAAGATCTTGACGTTCACAGGTTGAGATCGAGAGATGAACGCTTCGTGGAGCAGAATGGCAACAGAATATGCTTCCTCTCCAGTGGCGCATCCAGCCACCCAGATCCTTACTTCTTCGTCGGCAGAGACACGGTTCAACAACTGTGGAATGATCTCGGCTTCCAAGTACCGAAAGGCATCAGCGTCGCGGAAGAATTTAGTGACTCCGATGAGAAGATCTCGATACAGTGCATTTAGTTCGTTTTTGTCGTCAAGCACGCTCTGTACGTACTCGCTCAATTCGGTGCACCCACTAAGTTGGAGCCGCCTCTCGACTCGTCGTGTTACTGTGCTCGGCTTGTAGTAAGAGAAATCGATCCCATAGGCTTCCCTAAGTGCGCCTACTAACTCACTTATTCCAACGTCCGCGAGTGCACTACTCTGTTCGTTATCGCTCGGCAGAGCACCGTGATAAGTGTATTGAAGGATTGCGTCAGCCATCTGGTGTGGGGGTAGAACAGCATCGACAATTCCCGTTTCCACTGCACTGCGGGGCATTCCGTCAAAGTTTGCCGACTCCTCGTCCTGAACCATGACAAAGCCACCAGCTTCATGAATCGCCTTGATGCCGCGTGAACCATCGCTACCTGTTCCGGAAAGGATCACGCCGATCGCTCGCTCGCCAAGGTCCTGCGCCAGCGACCGCATGAATGTGTCGATCGGTAGGCACAATCCTTGCGACGGATCTTTGTCGGTCAAAAGCAATCTACCATCGGCAATGATCATCTCTTTTTTTGGGGGAATCAGATAGATTGCATTCCGCTCTACAGACATGCCGTCTTCGACACGATGGATTTTTAGTTTCGTATGACGAGCAAGTAGCTCATTCATCAAACTTTTGAAGTCTGGGGACAAGTGCTGGACAACGACGAATGCCAGGTCGCTGTTGGATGGCACCTTGTCAAAGAACTTTTCCAGCGCTTCGAGCCCTCCTGCAGAAGCACCAAGCGCCACGACATTCAGGCTAGATTGATCATCCGATGCGATTTGATTTGCGGAAGATCCCAAGACCTCAGTATGTATGCGACCATTACCTTTAGATATGCTCATGGCAGACTTTCATCTCTGTTCACGCGTACACAATCAATCGCATCAACTGATTGTGGTCACGCGACCTCCTTTTCTATGCTATTTCCACTAGGCAACACGTGTTGCGGCTAGTTGCTGGCGGCCAAATCTTGTGTCGCCTCAGAGTTATAGGTACCGTAATCCAGATTGCTCATATCTTCAGGGCCACCCCGTCTTCTAGTTCCCTTTTGCGTTCTTCGTTTCGTTCGTTCGCTCAATCGGTAAGCAGCTCTGTTCGCGATGCGACGGACCAAGGCAACGAAGTTGGCGTCCTCATCCTGGATAACGATCGGCGGCATGCGACGCAGGTGCACAACGCATCGGCACTGCTTATCAACTCCGCCTTTTGGCCCGTTGACATCCTCGAAATAGAGGCAGACGTACCTCACTCTCCTTTGAAACCGTTCCAGGGCATCAAGCAGAATCGCTTCTAGACTGTCACTCCAGTGACTCTGTTGCTGGGTGCCGCTAAATCGAACGTCTAATCGCATTGCAATCCTCTTGGGGGTCTTAGTTGGTAGAACTTCCTTGGGGCCTATCGAACTATACGCAATCCAAACATTTAGATATGCTTAAATATATTCCATTGATACTTTGAAAATTGTTAACAATTGGATCGCGGATGGATTGGCTGAATTACCACCAACTACTGAATTTTTGGATGGTTGCACGTGAGGGTAGCGTGCAGCGGGCGAGTGAAGCTTTGCACGTCACTCCAGCCAGCGTCAGTGTTCAAGTAAAACAGCTTGAGCAATCCCTCGGAGTAAAACTGGTCGAAAAGCAGGGTCGCGGGCTCGTGCTAACGGAGATGGGCGAGCAAGTGTCGACTTACGCCAGCGAGATCTTTGCAACAGGGCGTGAGCTGATCGAGATGGTGAAGGGGCAGCCAGCAGGCAGGCCTACAGAGTTACGAGTCGGGATCCGCGACGTCATGCCGAAGCTGATGGCATTCCAGCTATTACAGCCAGCGCTAGATTTGGAAAATCCCGTTAAGCTAATCTGTCAGGAAGGTGATATGTCGCACCTTGTCGCCGACCTCGCTGTCCACAAACTTGACTTAATACTCACGGATACGGCACTCGACCCACTCTACAATGTTCAGGCACACTCTCACCGACTGGGTGAGTCGGACGTTGCCATCGTCGGTAGTAAACGCCTGGCGAGAAAATACAAGAAGGGCTTTCCGGCTTCGCTCGATGGTGCTCCTTTCTTGCTGCCGACGACGAACAGTGTATTGCGACGCGTCATGGATCAATGGTTCTACGATCTCAACTTGACACCCGTCATTAAAGGTGAGTTCGCCGATAGTGCAATGATGAAAATCGCCGGTCGGCATGACGTCGGATTGTTCGCGGTTCCGGCAACCATCAAGAGGGATGTTCTTGCAATTTATGGACTCCAAGAAGTGGGAGTAGCAGCAGGGATCAAAGAGTACTTCTACGCCGTGACCGTTGGAAACAAGCTGAAGCATCCCGCCGTGGTGGGCATTCTGGAGCATGCGAGGTCGTCAGCATGACAACGGATCACGCAGGTGAGTGATGCCGAATCTCCAATAGATCCCACTAGCCAAGGAGAGAGACGAAGCAAAGGACGGACCGTTACTCCTCAAACGGTAAACTCATAAGGTTCTACATAGTGTGAGTTTCTTCGACTAGGAAAAGTGAGCGCTGAGACACGCCGTGCTTCCACGACGCCGCAGATGTGAAACTTCTATCTACCGCAGAACCGTTTCACTCGCGCTAGATCAGTCGGGCGGCATCACATCGCCTAGCAGGACACCGGCGAGGTAGGCCAGCGCGGCTGCGCAACCGCCAACCAGCAAGGTTTCAACGCCGGCGCGAATCCACGACTCATCGACGAACCACGATTTGGCAGTGCCGACGAGGAAGAAGGCGAAACCGGTCAGCAGTGTACTCGCCACATAGGGCTGAGCAATCGAACCTGGAAAAGCATAGTCGATCACAAAAGCTGCCAATGGGATGAACCCCACCACAACAAATGCAACCAATGTCGTCACTGCCGCAGTTAGCGCCGAAGGGCCTTCTAACGGCAGGCCGAGTTCTTCTACCAGCATCGTATCGACCCAGCGTTTCTTGTCAGCGGTGATCACGTCGACGACGTGCTCCAGCTGTTCGTCTTCAAATCCTTTGCTGGCAAAGATCTGCCGGATTTCTTCGCGCTCGCCTTCGGGATACTCCGCGATGTGCTCCTCCTCGGTGCGTCGCGCTTTGCGTCGCAGTTCTTCCTCGGTCTTCGTCCCCAGAAAGTTGCTCGCGGCCATACTGAAGCCATCGCCAACTAAGTTCGCAATCCCAAGAATAATGATCACGCCCGTCGACAGCCCAGCACCAGCGACCCCCGACACGACGGCGAACGTTGTCACCGTGCCGTCGATCGCACCGTAGACGAAGTCGCGTAGGTAGCTGTGCTGCATCTGCGCGAGCAGCCGCTGCCGTATCTGCTCAGGTGTGTGGGTGGCGGCCAGGTCGGCTCGCTGTTGATCGGGCGACCGCTCGGCCGTGTTCGGTTTAGGCAATTTGGGCATGCGAGTCTCTTGGTTGTTGTCGTTGCAGTGGTCGGTCGCAGCCACCTGCGGTGTTCGCTGGCTATCGAGCGGCACGCTTCTTGGTATAATCGACGCGGCGGGGAACTGTGTAGGTCATTTCTTTGGGTTGTCTGAAGCATCAACATGCACGACATCTTTCCCCTCGCCGCAGTTACGGCCAACACCGTCGAACCTTGGCCAGATGACATCGACCGTACGCTGACGATTCTCTATCTCGCGCTTATCATTGGTTTGCCGGCGGCGGGATACGTGTTCATGTATCTCGATTTTCGGCGATACCTGCGCTCGCTCCGTCGGGCGTTGGTGGTCGTCGCGAACGCGGTGCCAATCACGCCCTACTGGGCACTTCGCGCGCGGCCCGAATGCCTAAAGATCTTCGAGCTGACGCTCCCCTGCACCGAAGCCGACGTGATGCTCGCCTACCGGGAGAAAGCCAAGCAAATGCACCCCGACCGCGGTGGCAAGCTAGACGATTTCCTCCGCCTGCAGCGGTACTTCGAGCAAGCATTGCAGCTGGTACGCCAAGAAGCCGAACTCGCCGAAAGCTCGGACGTGGTTCGCTCTAGCTAGCACTCGATCTGCTCTTGCTGCCGCGTAAGCGATAGCGGTACGATTTAGCTCGCAACACCCGCAGTCGACAGCCGCATGGATGCGAAGCGCTGATCTTCGAAGGCTGATCGCCTCGAACAAGAGAGAACCAGAAAGGACTCTGGATGCCGACCACGCTGGCCCAGCTTGCCGAACTCATTGATGGTCGCCTCACCGGCGATGGGGAACTGCCGATCACCGGCGCCGCCACCCTCGACGTGGTGCAGCCCGATCAAATTACACTGGCCGACCACGCCGACCGCGCGGCGGAACTCGTGACGTCGCCGGCCGCAGCAGCGATCGTCAGCGCCGAAGTCGAAGTCCACGAGAAACCGACGATCCTCGTCGACGATGTGCACGCCGCGTTCGCCAAAGTGGTCGCACACTTCCGACCGCAACGCGCCCGCAAGTCCATCGGCATCAGTCCGCAGGCGCTGATTCACCCCTCAGCACTAATCGCCGCAGACGTCGACGTGCATCCGGGAGCGTCAATCGGCGAAGACGCCACCATCGGCGCAGGTTCGATCATCCACGCCGGCGCGCGGATCATGGCCGGCTGCCGAATCGGCGAGTCAGTAACCGTGTTTCCGAATGCCGTCTTGTACGAAGACACACTGGTCGGCGATCGCGCCATCATCCACGCCGGCGCCGTGCTGGGTGCCTACGGTTTTGGCTATAAGGAAATTGACGGGCAACACGAACTCTCGGCCCAATTGGGCAACGTCGAAATCGGCGCCGACGTCGAAATCGGTGCCTGCACAACCGTCGATCGCGGCACCTACGGCCCCACCATCGTCGGCGACGGATCGAAAATTGACGACCTGGTGCAAATTGCCCATAACTGCCGGATCGGCAAACACAATCTCATCTGCGGCCAGGTAGGCATCGCGGGCAGCACGACCACCGGCGACTACGTCGTGATGGCCGGGCAGGTCGGCGTTCGCGACCATGTGCACATCGGCACGCGCGCGGTGCTGTGCTCCAAAGCCGGAGTGCCCAACAACATTGCCGAAGGAGAAATGGTCCTCGGCCAGCCGGCCACACCCATCCGTCAGCAAAAACTCCAGATGGCGGCGATCGCCAAGTTGCCCGAGATGCGCAAACAGTTTAAGGCGATGCAACGCGAGATAGCAAAACTGCAGTCGCAGTTGGGTGAAGTCACCGAAACAACCGACCAAGCAGCATAGGCCAGAAGTCCCCCTCCCGTGCAGGGTGGGGCTAGGGGAGGGTAGACCACCAACCTTTCCCTCAAGCAATTGACTCCCGCAAGGGACGGCAACTCAGGCACGATTAGCGGTACGCGGCCATGTTCAAAATCCATCGCCCAAGTGACGCAAACAAACAACAACCCATCGGCCTGCTCGCCGGCTGGGGGAAGTTCCCGTTTGCCGTTGCTGAGGCGCTGCGCGACGCCGGGCATCGCGTCGCTGGCGTGGGCATTTACGACCATGCCGACCCCAGCCTGGCCCAGCTCTGCGACCACTTTGATTGGATCGGCATCGGTGGCATTGGCAAGGCAATTCGTCACTTTCGTCGCTGGGGAGTCCAGCAAGCCACGATGGCGGGCAAGGTGCACAAGGTGTTGCTGTATCAACCCGGCTGGTGGCTCAAGCACCGCCCCGACTGGAAGACGATTCGTGCGTTTTCGCCCCAACTGATTTTTGGTTCCGGCGATCGTCGCGACGATACTTTGTTGCACACCGTCGTGCAGGCGTTCGCCCGCGATGGCATCACCTTCGAACCCGCCACCGATTTCGCTCCGGAGCTACTCGTGGAAGCAGGTCACATCGCCGGCAAACGACTCACCAGCAAACAACAGTCCGACGTTGAATTCGGTTGGAAGATCGCCAAGTCGATGGGCGGTCTGGACATCGGGCAGAGCGTCTGCATCAAGGACCAAACTGTGATCGCCGTCGAGGCGATCGAAGGTACCGACCTGTGCATCCAACGCGCCGGCCAACTTTGCAAAGGCGGTGGCTTCACCCTCGTGAAGGTCGCCAAACCACAACAAGACATGCGTTTCGACGTCCCCACCGTCGGCACCAAGACGCTCGAAACAATGTCTGCCGCCGGGGGTTCGGTGTTGGCAATCGAAGCAGACCGCACGATCCTGCTCGAACGCGAAAAATTCCGCCGCGAAGCCGCCCTCCGCAAAATCACCGTCGTCGCCTTCAGCGGAGCGGCAGCGCAAGCCGCAGCGTAACGGCGCATTGATCGCCCCGCGAAGCTGCCTCACCCAAACACCCGCTCCAGCAACTCGTCGGAGAGCCAGGGCTGGTCGGTCGCCGCCTCTTCGCCGGGCCAATCAATCGCGCGATACTCCGCCCGCCGCGAACTGCCCACCACCGGTCGCTCACTAAGATTTACCCTTCGCAGCGAACCAACTTCCTGGGTGGGCGCGTCGCCTACTGTCGCGATATCTTCATCCACAGCCTCATCCAGCAACGCCCAAGCTCCCACCACCGCCAGCACCCCTTCACTGACCCCTGACCACTGACCACTGGCTCCCGGCGCAGCCTGACCGTAGGTCACCCTCCACGCCGCCAAGTCACTGGCATCGACCACACCATCGAGGTTGGCATCACCATCGGAGTGCGACGCACCAATCGACCCATGTCCACGCTGCCAGGTCAAGAAATCGATTCCGTCAAAATCGCCATCGAGGTCGAAATCAGCCAACGTGGCGGGACGATCCGCGTATGTCTGCGTCCAGATCGCGAGATCGTTGGCATCCACGACACCATCCACATTCGCATCGCCACCACTTTGACTGGCTGAGTCAGCGCCGTATCCTCGCTGCCAAGCTAGAAAGTCTGCACCATCAACGTCGCGATCCAAGTCGAAATCCGCGGACATGGCACCCGCCTCCACGGCACCGATGTCAATCCGTCCACCAACCACGCGTGCAAAGCTAAATCCACGCTGGTCGTAAAACGGTGGGTGCGCGAAACTTGGATCACCCATGTCGATTACGGGACTGCCGGAAAGAGGCAGGTGTGTTTGTGCTGGTCCGCCGTTGTCGGCTAGTGGGCCAAGGAGTGGGTCGGTGTTGAGGAGGTTGCCAACACCGGCGTCGAGCGATTCTAACTGTGCGATTGCCAGTCCACTTGTGGTATCGCCTATCAAGCTATGGTTACTCGTGATTACAGTAGTCGGGTCGAGCATCAGGTCATTACCAGACTCGCCTGCCGTGTTGCTAGCGACGATCGAGTTCTTGAGTACGATCTCCGGAAGAGCCGTTGTGCCTGTGGCAAGAATACCCCCACCCTCGTCACCAGCAGTATTTCCAGTAATCGTACTGTTGATGAGCAATACTGGACCGCTTGTGTTGTTGATTTGCAATCCACCGCCTCTACCACCGCCAACATTTCCACTAATCGTACTATTGATAAGAGTTATCTCTATCCTCTCATCGATATCCTGTCCTAATACGTGAATAGCACTTCCACTGAGACCTGTTCCAAGCTTTCGATTGCCACTGACGGTGCTATGAATGAGCGACAATGAACTCAATGCGAATATCGCTGAACCATTAAATCTACTAGCATTGTTGCTAATCGTGCTGTTAGTTAATGAAAGCCCTCCACGAAATGTGTATATGCCGCCGCCAGCAGTTTCGGTGCTGTTACCACTCACAGAACTATGACTCAGTGTAACCGATCCCGACAGGGTCCAAATGCCTCCTCCACGTCCGGTAGGTCCAACGGTTCTATTACCGTTCACGGTACTCCGAGTTAGCGAAATCGGAGCACTGCCCGAGCGGATCCCACCTCCGCTTGCACCAAACCCAAGTGCGATGTTATCGTTCACGGAACTATCGACAAGGGTAAGTGTCCCGCTTTCCGTTCTGATCCCACCGCCACTTGCGAGCGACGAGTTCCTGTTCACACTGCTGTTCTCACTAATATGCACTTCGCCAGATATCGTCGATATGCCCCCTCCTTCACCGCTCGTGTTGTCGTCAACTGAGCTTGAGATCAGAGTGATATCTGCAGAAGAGGTTGCGATCCCACCACCTCTATCGGTTTCAGAGGTGTTTCCTGAGACACTGCTCCCGATAAGTAGTACCGGTCCCGTGGAAGTGGAGATTCCACCACCTCGAGCAATTGCGGTATTTCCGATCACCGTGCTGTTGGTAAGCGTTATCGGCCCGTCAATCGTAGTGATCCCCCCGCCAGCAGCGCCACTATTGGAGGTCGTGTTTTCATTGACGTGACTGTCAACGAGCGTTACTGCGCCAGAACGAGTGAAGATACCGCCGCCAGCTCTACGCGCGCGATTTCCGCG
Organism: Bythopirellula sp.; assembly: GCA_028285205.1. Lineage (GTDB taxonomy): Bacteria > Planctomycetota > Planctomycetia > Pirellulales > Lacipirellulaceae > Bythopirellula. The sequence goes on from JANQQA010000369.1 coordinate 19,650, forward strand.
GACCATGGTATCAGTGAGAGTGACAGAGCGAACGGCATAGAGCCCGCCACCACTGTCCATCGTGGAATGGTTCCCGCTAATGATACTGTCTGAGAGTGCAACTGCCCCTCGTGACCAGAATCCACCTCCATCTTCACGGCTGGCATTGCCGCTAACGGAACTACTGTTCAAAGCTAGAGTACCGACAGAGTCAAAGCGAATTCCACCGCCGCTAAAAGTCGAATCGTCGGTGTCCGAATTCTGTTCTGTCGTTCGTCCTCCAGAGATCGTCAGCCCGTTAAGCGTAAGGTCCCCCGTACTTGACACGAAATTGATCACGCGCGCATTGTCGTCTAGTGACTCGGCGCTCACAGCGAGGCTAGCAGCGACATTCGTAATGTACGTTTCTGCAAGCAGAATGTCGTTGCCCAAGGCGTCACCGGTAATCGTCACACCGCCAACCGACGTGCCGTCGATACTAAGCGTATCGGCAACGAACAACTCTCCTTCGGTGAGTCGGATCAGGTTCGCAGCTTCATCTGTGAATACAGTTGGGTCAAAGGTGATGTCACCGCCACTGGAGTGCCCATTATTGGCAAACTGGATCGCTTCGCGGAGCGTTGTGACGCCGTCGAATGAGTCACCGGCATCTGACACTGTCGTAACCACTAAGCTGGGTGCGTCCGCATTCGTGTGCATCTCGACCGCACCCATGTCACTAGTGTTCCCAGCGCCGTTGATTGCAGCTGGCAAATCGAACGGGCGGGTTTCACCGCGCTGATCAGTAGTCAGTGTTGTATGTCCCGAGTCGATTGCTGGGCTTCCGGGTAATAGAGCGTGAGTTTTGGTTGGTCCGCCGTTGTGGGAGAGCACGCCAAGCAATGGATCAACGTTCTGCAAGTTACCGACACCGTCGTTGATCGCTTCAATTTGGCGGGAAGAAAGCCCTACTCTAGGATCTCCAATGAGACTATGGTTGATGGAAAGTGCGATCGTAGCAGCGGTGTGCAGGTCAGGTGCGTAGCCGAGGTCGATATTGCCCGCGACAATCGAGTTCTCAATCATGACCTTGGGAGTGGTGCTACGACTTCGGCCAACCTGGATTCCACCCCCATGTGAACCGGCCACATTCCTTGTAACAGTGCTATTGGTCAGGTATACGGAGCCAGCGCCTGAATAAATGCCGCCACCAAAATGTCGGCTGCTGTTTCCACTGATCGTGCTGTTGGTCAAGGTCACCGAAGCGTGATCAGTACTGATGGCGCCACCATTGGCTCCGCTGCTGTTTCGATCGATCGTGGTATTGGTCAAGCTCACCGAACCGCGAGACGCGCTAACACCTCCGCCCTCGTCCCTGCTAATGTTTCCTCCAATAACACTACTACTTATGCTAATGCTACTGAAACGCGAATAGATTCCGCCGCCATGAAAAGTACTCACGTTTCCGCTGACGCTACTCGCTTCGATGGTGAGCAAGCCTGTAATTTGGCCAGAAAATCCCCCAATGGTGTAGAAGCGGATTCCGCCGCCAATTGGCGCTCGCCCACCAGTAGCTGTCAGACCACGTAGAGTTAGTTCACCAACGGGGGCTTCAAAATTGATCACTCGAGAGCTGTGGTTTGCGTCAATCTCGAGCAGTTCCCGTCCAGGGCCGTTGATTGTAAGCGTTTCGTGGATTTCAAGTTCTTCTCCTGCGAGAATGATGGTATTGCTCGTGTCAAAAAAATGACTGGCGAAGTCGATCTCATCCGCTTCGTCATTACTCACAAACCCATCAATCACCGTCCCCGGGTTATTCGCGATCTCAATCGCCTCGCGGAGGCTGAGTTCGCCATCGCCGGCCAGATTGGCGAGGGTGTCGTCAAGGTTGTTTTGCACCGTAAGGACGGCCAGCATCCGGCGGTCTTCCAGTTGCTCGACACGCAGGCGGCGGGCGTGGGAAGATTTGATCCACGGATGGCGGTGGTTCGATAGCTCGCGACGCGACAAGGTGCTCCCTCCCGGAGAAGATCGACTCTAATCCTCTCATTGTAAATGATCCGGTGGCCGACTACGAGCGATTGGTGGCTAGACACCAGTTGGCTTCTATTGCTCATGCCTGGCGGCGATTCTCAAAAAGACTAGCCACAGATGAACACCGATCAACGCTGATGACATCCAGCTGCACTGATTCACTCGCGGAATATCGAACAGGAAGTAACAGAAGGAACGGAGAAGGACAACGGTGGGAGAAGTACTCTGGCAGCCCGGCGGTCATTCCATAAACCCATCAGCTCTCCGTTCCCGCCGATTCTCAGACGGTTCTGAGAAATAAATAGCCACGGATGAACACCGATCAACACGGATTAAGTGACAACCCCATCTGCGTTCATCGGCGTCCAGCCGTGGCTATTTCCTCGCAGCGCTTCGTCCAGAGGTGAATCAACGGCTAAAAATCGCGCTCGCAATTGGCCGCGCCATCTGCACAATGAGGTTGCCACATGGTGGCTGTGGAGCGGCGCTGGTGCTTTAACTCGCTGGGTTTTGCTTGGCATAATACGCACTCGTCGCCCATCGCGATGGCTGGAGAAACGCTGCTATAATCGCACGCAATCGGTGTTGGCGAGACGGTCAGTGGCGGAGTTTTGCTCGACGAAAATGAATTCGGTGCCGGTAGCAAAACTGCCAAATGGGAGCGAACGAAGACATGACCTGCTTTGAGCAAAAATTTTCTCGGCTACTGGTGCTCCTGGTCTGCATGCAGTGGCTGAGCCAAGCAGCAGTGAGGGCGGACGAGTCACAGGAGGAGCCAGCTCCGCGCCGCCCGCGCCCCGGTTGGTATATGGGCCGGCAGATCGCCCCGACGATGTCGGCCAGCGGCGCCCCGTGGCTGACTCGCCAGTCGCGGGAGCGCGAAGAAGAACCACAAAAGATGTTGCGGTCGCTCGAGGTCAAGCCGGGCCAGCAGGTTTGCGACTTCGGCTGCGGCAACGGGTATCACACATTGCAACTGGCGAGCAAAGTGGGGCCGCGCGGAACCGTGTACGCAGTGGACATCCAGCAGGAGATGCTCGATTTGCTCCAGGCACGGGCCGAGCCGCGCGGATTCACCAACATCCAGCCAGTCCTGGCAACGTCGACGGACCCGAAACTGCCGCAGGGCAAACTCGACCTGCTGCTGATGGTCGATGTGTATCACGAATTGTTCGAGCCGGAAGTGATCTTGCGGGCGATTCATGCGAGTTTGAATCCCACCGGCCGGCTGGTATTGGTGGAGTTTCGCGAGGAGGACCCCGACGTGCCGATCCTACCGCTGCACAAGATGAGTCAGGCCCAGGTGCTCAAGGAGATCACCGCCAACCGGTTCAAGCTCGTCGGTCAGTTCGACGAGTTGCCTTGGCAGCACGTGTTGATGTTCGCGCGAGAGGATTCGCCGCTCCCAGCAAAGGAACTGGTGCCATGGGATCCGGACCAATCGCGCCCAACGGAATCCGACGCACCCGCAGACGTGCGTGAGGCCGCAACGGGCAGCCGTGACAATTGACGTAACTTGTTTTTCACAAATGCCTTACGGAAGTGTACCGATTGTAACGGCGGGAGTTAGAATTTGCATAAAAAGTTCTCTTTCTGTAGTCCGCATTCTTTGAGACTTTGAGAAATGCGATTAGAATGCATGTTCCGGAACAGGCGAGTTGCAGATGCGCTCGCGCTATTTTGACACTTATTTGTTCGTCTCCTTTTGACCCGAGGTTGGGACGCTAGTGATTTGACACACAGCTTCTACTGCATTTCCAAGGATTGGCGGTATGTGGAAGCGATTTCGACAGGCTGTAACGCAGCCTGTTTTGGAGCTGAGGTATGGCAACTTCTACTTTGTCGTTGGATTCGGTCGCTTCTCTAGCCCCCGAAGATCCCAACAGCCTGCTGATAGGGCAGGATTCGGCAATCAATCAGATTGCCCATCACACCGAGCGTGCTGCTCAGGTGGAATGTACCGTTCTGATCACTGGCGAAACCGGTACCGGTAAAGAGGTCTGGGCCCGTCTGCTGCACCGCCTGGGACCCCGTCACGAGAAGCCGTTTATCCCCGTGAACTGCGCCGCGCTGACGCCCACATTGGCCGAAAGTCAGCTGTTTGGGCACGAAAAAGGGGCATTTACCGGTGCCGCCGGTGAGAGTCTGGGCGTTTTCCGCTCGGCTCAGGGTGGCGTCGTGTTCCTCGACGAGGTTGGCGATATGCCACTGGACCTGCAGCCCAAGCTGCTCCGCGTGCTGCAGGAAGGCGAAGTCACACCCGTGGGTGCCTCGCATCCGGTGAAAATCGACGTGCAGATCGCTGCCGCGACCAATCGCAACCTGTTGCGTGACGTCGAAGAGGGTCGCTTCCGTGAAGACCTGTATTATCGGCTCAACCTGGTCGAATTGCAGATGCCGGCGTTGCGTGAGCGGGTCGAGGATATCCCGATGTTTATCGAGTACTTCTCCCGCAAATACGCCGCCCGCTACGATCTGCCGGTCTGGAAGCCCGACGCGGAGACGCTGCGGAGTTTCTGCGAGTATCGGTGGCCGGGCAACGTCCGTCAGCTGAGCTTTGTGATCGAGCAGAGCTACGTCCTGCAGTGCGAGCCACGTCTTCCGGGCGAGGCCCACTTCGAGGAACGTCGGTCCACGAAACTACCGTTCACCAATCTGGGGAGACTTCGCTCTGCAGCTGTCGAGCAAGCGCTGCGCATCACGGGCGGTCACAAAGGACAAGCGGCCGAGATGCTGGGCGTCCACCCCAACACGCTCACGCGAATGCTTACACCCCGCGAAGACGAAGCATAAGCAAATCGACATCGCTATCTCTTCTTCTCGAAGAACGTGCCCACTGAATTGCAGTCGGCGCGTCTCTTGCTGTCGCGCGCTCTCCGTCGCGATCTCTCGCCCCCACGCAATGTGCCCGTTGGCGTTTTCACGCCATTGGATTGTTTTCACCATTTCAGTGAGGCATCACCAAGTTGGTGAAATCTGATCAAATCCCTTTTTCGCTGACCCCAATGCATGCTAGCTCATTTCTTCTCACCATTCTGGTGAATCGGCTTAGCTTTGGTCAAAAGGCACCACATTCACGTAAGTGCCTAAATACCAACAGCTTTCGTTGCCTATAGGACTGGCGAGGGGGTCCGGCACGGCAATCGCTTAAGAAGCAGACATTCATGTACGCCCGCTCGGGCTGTATGGAGGGGGTTCTGTGTTGACGGAAACTCTGCCCGTCGGCAGCACCTGGGAGTTCTAGGGATTGGTCTTGAAGATCGAGGAGAAAGCAAATGAGTAATGCACAAAGTTACGAAGCGTTGGAAGCCGACTACGGATTGGATACCTTTCGTCGCACGAAAGGCGTCAAGTCTTCCAAGCAAAACCGGCCAGCACACGGTCGTAAGCGCGGAAAGTCGCCACAGTCGGTGAACGGCATTCACCGTCGGCGCAAGCGAAAGATGGCTTGGTAGCACAAGAGTAAGCAGGCGTTTGGGCCAACGAGCGTGGGTTACGCCCAGGTTTCATGGCTGTGCAAGTCTCGGCGGGATGTCAGTCGCACGCGCTTTAGCTGTGCGCAGGTTGCTGGGGAGAAAGCTTGATGCGTTGGTTAAGGCTGCGAGTAGCGGGCTCGCACGAAGTGATCATGTCGGTTGGCAGGAACCTCCGTGCTTCGCTTAGGCGTATGTGTCGAGTCCATGCTCTACGGAGCGAGTTTATTGGGAAGTTTACACCGTGGCGTCAGCCTTCACTCATACAACTCATCCCGGTCTGCGAAGCATACCGAGTCAGGTCCCGTCGGATGCATTTGTCATCCCGGATCTCCTGAGTTGCATAGTACTTTCATGTTCCAGTGAGCGTACTCAACTACTGCAATCGGTAGCTCAGGATGAAACTTGGCAAGCGAAAGTTTGTGACGACGTAAAAGAGTTTTTGCGGAGCGTTTTTCAACTGGATGTGCCGTTAGCCATCGTTGATCTGCCTCCTCGAGGATCAGCGACCTATGAGTCATTGAGGGAAATTGCGACGCAGACTTGTGGAATCAACAGCTCACTGATGGTCGTGTGCGGGGCGGAGGACGACAGAGAAGAGGAGCAATGGGCGCGGCAACTTGGCGTATGGGCGTACTTACCAGGTGCCACAAAGGCAAAAGGCCTCAGGATGGTGTTCGCGGAAGCAAGGAAAGCATTAGCAAAGAAATCATCGACTTACGTCGAGACAAATAGCTTTAAGTGACGGACCCAACTCACAGAAATACAGAAGCAGCAACTATTGAACAGAGAAATGGCGGGTGCAAGAAGCTTGCTACAAGAGTGCGCGAGGTAGCGTGTTGAGTGTAGTGAATCCCAAGAACGGAGACGCATAAAGACATCAAGACGCACGCCCGCAGGTGAGCAGGGACATTGCAATGAAGAAACAAGAAGAGATCGAACAAGATCTCGACGGTGAAGTGGTGAACAGTGGTTCCGCGCGTCCAGCAAGGAACAGCGGTACCAAAAGAAAGTCCGCGTCGCATAGTAGCAGCAAACGTAAGCGCTCGAAGGCGGCACGGCGAAAGGGGAACACGACTGGTGGCATGCACCAGCGTGGGGATAAGAGAGTATTAAGGTGAGATTGATTTGAGGTGAATACTAAGAGGTTTTTCTTGTGCGACGATCGCACTCGAAGTGAGCGTCATATGTATGCATGAAGTTATTTCAGCACACCTGTGGAACTTGCGCGTGTTACGGATTTCATTCGCCTAAACAATAGTTCGGGCACACAACAACGAGAGTCGACCTATTTTATTGCTTCCTAAGAAAGGCAAAATTGATGATTGAGAAACGATTTAGTCAACTGTTGGCTGCGATTGCCTGCTTCGCAGCACTTACTTATCTAACCCAAGTGACACAAGCAGCATTCATCGAGCTTGATCCCGGTAGCAGTGGCGACCCGGTCATCCTCGCCGACCTGCTCAATGGTCAGGTCGAAGGCGTTATCGTAGGCGATAAGTCCTTTAGCGAGTTCTTCTATTCCACGCTACCTGGCGATGATATGCCTGCACCAGAGGACATCAACGTCTTCGGTTTCACCGATCTGGATGGCAACTACGGTGTTCGGTTTCACGGTGCATTCCGGGATCGTCCCGGCGGCGGCGTCTCTGATGCACTTCTTGAGTTCACCGTCGAGGTAACTCCCGAAGCGCAAGCACAGGGATACCGCATCTCCGATGCTCACCTGTTCGTTGGCGGCGTTGGCTTGGGTGAGGACTCCGAGTTCTTTGTTGACGAGTCCTTCCTGCAAAACAATGACACGCTCAACGCGTTCGCGACGACGCTTGGTGGTCCACTGGAAACACAACTTTCCGATTGGGTCTACTTCGACGAGCTGTACACGAGCCTGCGTGTCACCAAAGACATCCTGGCAGACGCTGGCGACACCAATCAGTCCGCTCGTGCAACGTCCATCGCTCAAACGTTCTCGCAGGTTCAGATTCCTGAACCCGCCACGTTGAGTCTTATCGCTCTAGCCGTCCTCGGAATCGCTGCAGGTCGACGCGAATTCTGAGAACACTGAGCTGGGTTACAGAGACCAGGCAGTTTGACTAAATCCGAAGCAACTCCCGGGATGCAAATCCGCGGGAGTTGCTTTCGTTGTTTGGCATTCTTGCCAGTCCGTAAGGACCTTCTCTTCTTCGCCGGCGTGTAGGAGCTGGTCAGCGTCCGAGCAACACGCGGGTCGCGCTGCCGATATCTGGTTGCCGCATCAACGATTCGCCAACTAACATCGCGTCAACGCCTGCCTTTTCCAACATGACCGCATCGGCGCGTGTCTTGATTCCGCTCTCGCCCACGAGTACGCACTCGTCAGGCATCTGCTCTTTCAATCGCAGCGTATGCTGCAAGTCGACCTCAAACGTGTGTAGGTTGCGATTGTTGACGCCGATCAACGTGGCGCCCGCCTCCAGGACCCGTGAGAGATTCGACGGCTTGTAGAGTTCGACCAACGGGGTCATTCCCAGTTCGACCGCCTCATTGTGCAACTTCCGCAGCTGGCAATCGTCGAGGCACTCGGCGATTAGCAGCACGGCATCGGCGCCGGCTACGCGCGCTTCGAGCAGTTGGTGGGTGTCGAGAATAAAGTCCTTGCGTAGCACAGGTAGATCCACCTCAGAGCGCACTGCGCGCAGGTAGTCGATGCTGCCTTGGAAAAACTGTTCGTCTGTCAGCACACTCAGACACGTAGCGCCGTGCGCTTCGTAGGTCTTAGCAATCGCGACAGGATCAAAGTCGCTGCGGATCAGGCCCGCTGATGGACTGGCCTTCTTGACTTCAGCGATCAGACGGATCGGGCCAGGTTGCGCCAATGGATCGAAAAACGAACGGACCGGAGGCGCAGTGCCGAGCGCCTCCCGCAGCTCTGATTCGGTCACTCGCCGCCTGGCTTGTTCGATTTCGGCGCGCTTCGCGACCACAATTTTTTCCAAGATGGTATCTGCCATAGCTGCCCATTCTATCCGCTTGTTTCGCTGCTGGCAGTGGCTACCGCGAACTCGATTCGCGCGACGCAGATACCCTAGAATCCGTGCGTTTTCACTCGTTAATCGGATTTCGGCTGTCAGTTGGACGCGGATAGGGCCTTTTTCGAGTGATTTTGGTTACGCAAACGACTAGATTGGTAGTTGCTCAACGAATGAGTCAAACTGCCGCAGATCGTCGCCTTGGCGCTGTCGATTCTTCCAGCTGGCAGCCTCTAGTTGCAACGAGGTTAATGATTGACTGATGCCGAGCTAATTCGCCGGGCCCGCGAACGAAACTCCGAGGCCGCGGAAAGCAGTTCGGCAGCGTGGAAAACGCTGTCGAGGCGCTATCTGCCCTTGGTGTGGCGCTATGCATATGCGCTGTTGGATGATGTTCATGGCGCGGAAGATGTCGTTAGCGAAACCATGTTGGCGTTATTGAGAAACATCGACCAGATCGACGACGAAGCTCCCAAGATCTCTGCGTGGTTACGCTCAGTCGTGCGACATAAGGTTGCCGATCATCACCGTCGCACTTACCGCGTCAAGGATCACCTGTCGCGGGTTGCTGTGGAGCACGAGCGACGAGATGGTCCCGAAGACCCGTCAGCAGCGCTGGCGGTGGAGGAACGGAAGAAACAGATCGTGGCAATCTTGGAAGGGTTGCCCGAACGGCAGCG
>JANQQA010000006.1 GCA_028285205.1 Bythopirellula sp.
TTTTACAAGAACCAAACGTGACAATGCCCCCGTTTCAACTCCTTTACAGAAGTTTCAGGAGCCAGTAGTTTCAGCGTTTTCGTTGCTACGGCTTGTGACATGGATCGAGCAAACATTTCCAGAAGGTCAAGGAGGAGTGAAATGCGAGCAAGGCAAAAAAGGGGAACGAAGCGTCAGCAACAGCAGTCCGGCGGCCGCCGGAGACACTGCGTCTGACCGAGCTTTGGGAAGCGCTGCCGGAGGAACAAAAGAGAAAGGCAACAAAGGTACTTGTACAGATCGTGGCCAGCGCGCTGACGCCTCAACTGGAAAAGGAGGCCGATCATGAACGCGATTAAGACCACGCCGAATCGCGATCGCAGCGACAACCAGAAGAACGTTTCTTCACCGTTCGGCATGCACACTTCAAAGGTGCAGGACGGTCACCTCTGCAAACTCGCGATCGTTTATGTCCGACAGTCCACGCAGCGTCAGGTCCTTGAGAACCGCGAATCACGCGAGCGTCAATACGCTCTGGTTCAACGTGCGAAACAACTTGGATGGGTTCAGGACCGAATCCTTGTCATTGACGACGACCAGGGTATCAGTGGAAGTTCTGCGGACAACCGACCTGGCTTTCAGCGGCTGATGACTGAAGTTTCCCTCAGGCATGTCGGAATGGTGCTCGGGCTGGAACTCAGTCGCCTGTCGCGATCATGCAAAGACTGGCATCACCTCATCGAGGTCTGCGGTCTGTTTGGTACGTTGCTTGGCGATGAGGACGCCATTTACGACCCTCTGGATTGCAACGATCGACTCCTTCTCGGAATGAAGGGAGCCATGAGTGAGTTTGAATTGGTGACAATCAAGAATCGGCTGATCCGAGGTGTCCGGAATAAGGCTGCGCGCGGTGAACTCATTCTTTCGGTGCCGATTGGATACGTTAAATTGCCCAACGGCGAAGTCGAGAAAGATCCCGATGAGCAGGCTCGATCGATGGTCGAACTTGTATTCGCAAAGTTTGAAGATCTCGGATCTGCTTACGGCGTATTTCGATATCTTGCCGACAACCAGTTGAAGTTGGGTTTTCGCCTGCACAAAGGTCCGCATCGAGGCGAGCTGGAATTTCGTCTGCCGACGCTGGCTCGTTTGCTCAACATCCTGAAGCACCCGATCTACGCGGGCGCGTACGGCTACGGCATGCGGCGCAACTGCAAGATGCATCGCAACCTCGACCGTCTTAGTGAAAAGGGTTGGTTCTTATCGCCGGAAGATATAGGCGTGTGTCTCAAAGACAGAATGCCGGCATACATCACCTGGGACCAGTTTCTCGCCAACCAAAGGAAGCTTCAGGAAAATCGGTCGTCACGGACGAGCAAAGGGGTTCCGCGGCGAGGACACGCATTACTTGCCGGGTTGGTACGCTGTGGAAGCTGCCGGAGACAAATGACCACGTCCTACAAGACTGACAAGCTGCCATCGTATCGTTGTGACGAGTTCATGCGGAATCAGACTCTTGAAGGATACTGTGGCCGCCTCGCTGCGAAGTGGGTCGACGATCTCGTTTCATCGCAAGTACTCCGAGCCGTTGCGCCGGCCGCACTCAAACTGAGCGAGGCCGCGATGACGGAGATAGAAATCGAGAGACAGGAATTGCATCGACAGTGGAGCTTAAAAATCGAACGCTCACGGCAGGAATGTGATCGGGCGAGGCGACAGTACCAGGCGGTCGAGCCTGAGAATCGACTGGTCGCACGAACGCTGGAATCGGAATGGGAGGCTGCACTGATCGATCTGCAGAACATTGAGGAAGACTACGAGCGTTTCAAGTCAGATGCGCCAACTGAACTCAGCGATCAGGAGAAATTGAAGATTCAGTCGTTGTCGACATCTCTTCCTGAAATCTGGGCGGCCGACAGCACAACGAACGAACATCGTAAAACCATCATTCGTTGTCTCGTCGATCAGGTCGTCCTGACCATCGATGACGGCACCGAGAACGTCGATGTCACCATCCTGTGGCAAGGTGGTTTTCGAAGCCAGCATGCGATCTGCAAAGCGGTTGGCTCCTACACTCAACTGAGCGACTACAAACAACTTTGCGCACGAGTTGAGGAACTTCATCGGCAGGGGCTCCATCATCGAGAGATTGCTGCTCAGCTTAATCAGGACGGCTTCCGCACAGCTCGAACACGCGGCAGGTTCACGTATCAGAATGTCGGAGACCTTATCCGCCGCCTGAACCTGCGTGGCGAATTGTTTCGCGACGGCATGCTCGGCAAAGATGAATGGTGGATACCTGATCTGGCTCAGAAGCTTGGAGTCATTCAGCAGAAAGTACATTACTGGGCCAAACAGGGCTGGGGTCATTCACGGCGGACGCCCACAGGAAAACACTGGATTGTCTGGGCGGATCGAGACGAACTTCGCAGACTTCGAAAGCTCAAAAAACTGCATGGCTCCTACATCGCAAAAAAGCACCCAGTCCTGGTCATGCCCAAAGAACGCCCGGCCGATCCTGATTCATGAGCACTCCGATTCCAGTTTCTTCAACTTCTCTTACGGGACCAGAACACGGATATCCTGATGACTGAATCAAACGCCTGGAGAGCGGGACCTTCGAGAACACCGGAACGACGGACCGGCCGGCTGTGAAGATCGATTCGGCCGAACTGGCGATGCTGCTTTCCGGGATCGACATCCGGTCGGCTCGAAGAAGGAAGAGATTTCAGAAACGGGATCGGAACTGATCGCTGCACGTGTGCCGTGAACAGTTCAGCACGCGAGCAGGTTCTGACGTCGATCATCGACGGAAGAACGTGCTCTGCTTTTTTGAAAACACCCGGAACTGCTCTTGCGCGATCGTCCATGGTCGCTACGTTGTTCGCATGAGCGAACTGGAGCAACTTCGTCGACTTTGCGAGCAACTGCAGCAGCAGAATGCACAATTGACTCGTGACAACGAGCAGCTTCAGGCGAAGACGGATGGCCTGCGAAAGGACAATGAAGATCTGCAGGTTCAGCTGCAGCAAAGCCGTGATGAACTGACGGCGTTGATCCGGAAAATCTTCGGTCGCATCAGCGAACGATACACGGGTGACGCCTCGGGCCAGCTTCGCTTTGCCTTCGATTCCGACAGCGACATCGAAGATGCTCGGGCCGGCATTCTTCAGGCCCTGGAAGAACACCGGGAACAGGAGCAGAAGAAAAAGCAGAAGCGACGTCGCCGGGGCACGAGCGAGCTGTTTCCCGATCATCTGCCTCGCCATGAGATCATCATTGATCTGAATGAAGACGAGAAAGACGGGCTGAAACGCATTGGCGAGGACACCACCGAAACTCTGCACTTCCGTCGCCCGGTGCTGCATGTGGTGCGACGGATTTACCCGAAGTACATCCGGCCCGGCGAACCCCAGGCCGGTGTTTTTCAGGCTCAGCGACCACCGTCGCTGATCTCCGGCGACCGCTATGACACGTCGGTCGCGACGGAGCTGATCACGGCAAAATACGCTTACCACCTTCCCGTCTACCGTCAGGAAGACATGTTCGCCGGCAGCGGGGTTCATCTGCCGCGGAGCACACTGCTGAACATTCTGACGGCTTCCGCGGCACTGATTCAGCCGTTCATCGAGCACCTTCGCAACGCTGTCCGCACAGACCCGTGTCTGGGTACGGATGACACCGGAGTGTGTCTGATGCTGCCGGATACCATTCCCGGTATTGATCCGGAAGATCCGAAGAGCAAACGAGTTCACGAGGTGATTCGTGATGCGTTCGCTGAACAGAAGAAGAGCATCCGAGCGAAGATGTGGGTTTATCGCGGGCTGAGTGTTCCACTGAACATCTTCGACTTCACGGTGAGTCGTCACCGCGACGGTCCGGATCTGTTTCTGATCGACAATGACTACGAAGGCACTCTGATCGGCGACTGTTACGGCGCGAACACGGGCATTTCCATGCGTTCGTGCGGTTCGGTTGGTCACGCGGCCTGCAATGCTCATGCGCGGCGGAAGTTTGAAGCGGCGCTGGACAATCATGAACGTCATGCGAAATACGTTCTGGAAACATACATGGCCCTGTACGATATCGAAGACCAGGCCAAAGACCTGAACGAGGCCGATCGCCTCGACCTTCGCCGTCGTCGCAGCAAACCAATCTGGGATGCGCTCGGGAACTACGTGGACACACAGATGACGAACGTTTCGGTGAAGGAGAAAATCGGCGAAGCGAGAAGTTATCTGCGGAACCAGTGGCAGGGGCTCGTGCGTTACCTGGACGACGGGAACGTACCGATCGACAACAATCTGAGCGAACAATTAATGCGGCAGGTGGCGCTGGGCAGGAAGATGGATGTTCGTGGGGAGCGTCCCGGCGGGTTATCGCGCGGCAGATCTGATGACTCTGGTGAGCAGTGCTCACCGCAATGATCTTGACGTGTGGGACTACGTGAAAGACGTGCTCGATCAACTGATCGCCGGCAGTACCGACTATGACTCGCTGCGTCCCGACGTGTGGGCGAAGTCTCATCCGGATTCGATCCGCACTTACCGCCAGAAGGAACGCCAGGAACAGGCCGCCCGCCGAGACCGCAAACGCCTCCAGCGACGGCTGAATCGAATGACTCAGATGAAACCAGAATGAGTCGGCAAGCCAGAAAACGCACATGGTGCCCATGGGCGGTTACC
>JANQQA010000017.1 GCA_028285205.1 Bythopirellula sp.
CGTCGCCTAACCGCTCCGTGAGATCGGACGGAGGGATACCCAGCAGCACGCAAAGTTGGTTTTGCGATTGTCGTAGCAGAGTTTCGAGTTGGGGGACAAACCCTTCCGTCTGCGCGAGACTGGACTTCGCTTGCTGCACGTCGACATCGCTGGATTCGCCTTCTTGCAGTCGGGTCTCTGTGAGAACGTAGGTCTTCCGCTGATTGTCGACATTGCGTTTGACCAGTTCCAATCGTGTTTGCAAAGTGCGAATGTCGACGTAGGTGGCCGCCACGTCAGCAACCAGCGTGACGACAATATCGCCGTAGTCAAACACGGAGGCATCGAGATCTGCGTCGGCCGCCTCGATGGCGCGACGAAACCGGCCCCAAAAGTCGGCTTCCCACGAGATGTTAAACTGCCCGCTCCAGGAATTGATGCCTGTGAGCAGGCTGTGCGAATAGTCGGCAGAAATGTCTTGCCGCTGCGGGAAGATACTGCCCACGGCGAATCTGCGCAGGGCGCGCGCTTCCAAAATCCGCGCGCCGGCTTCGCGGACCGTGAGGTTCTGTCGGTAGGCTTGCGAAACGAGCTGATTGAGCACCGGATCGTTGAGGGTTGCCCACCAAGCGGCGTGATCGACGGGGTCGCTCAGTACCCGCCGATCGTCGGCGTCGATCCAGTCGTTGGAGATCGGAACGGAAGGCTTGCAATAGTTCGGTCCAACCTTGAAACCATTGGCGATCCATTGTTTCGGACTCGTACAGCCGGCCAGCGCGACCAATGAGAAGACGAGTGCAAACCACGGTTTTCCGGACCCTCGGTGACGTGAATGGTTCAAATAGCCGCTGGAAAATGGCATTGATGCTGGCGTCAGTCCGAACGCTACCCTGGAGGACGATTAAGCTCGCTATATCCAGATTGTTCGTATTTCCCAGTACTAGCGGTGCAACCTGCCTCCAACGACCGGAATAGCTTAACTCGCCAGCAGGCTCAGCCGCCCTGGGAGTAGGCATAATTGCCATAACCGTTAGATTTTCGTGGTGAATTAGCATAGAATGGTCGCTACCCGCTGACCCGCTGGCCTTTCGGGCTTATATCGCTGGCGAAATGCGGCTACGATCAAGCGAAATCGCGGATCGTTCCCACCAAAGATTCCCGCATCGCGGACCCACCTTCCACGCAGGCAGCGTCTTTCCCGTGAAGTTATAATCAAGGCGGTCGAGCCAGCGCGTGAAGTTGCTATGCAGCTTTCGGTTAGGCAGGCACTATTCCTCTGTTTAAGTACTTTCATGGCATCAGAAATCCACAAATCTCGACCCCACGGGGGACTGCTCCTCCGCTTGGCGATGCCAATGCTGATTTTGGGGCTGGGATGGTTTGGGTTTTCGAAAATCTCGGTGGAAGTGGAAGAGGAGCCCCGACCACCCGCGAAGAAACGGATTCCGAGAACTCGGGTGCAGCAACTGACCGTATCGGACTATCCGATCAGGATTCAGACGTATGGCATTGTTCAAGCCCATGATCCGGTGACGTTGGCGGCCGAGATATCCGGCGCTGTGACCAAAATTAGCCCATCCTTCGAGGTCGGTGCCTACTTCACCGCCGGCGAAGTTTTGGTCGAGATTGACGATCGCAACTATGTGGCGGCCGTGTCGATGGCCGATTCGCGGCTGCTGGCCGCAAAGTCGGCTTTGAAGCTCGCTGAGTTGAATGAGGACCGCAAGCTGCGACTGATCGAATCGAACGCGGTTTCGCGTGCGGAGGTCGACGCGGCGTCCGCGACTCGTGAACAAGCGGAAGCCGACGTCGAGTTGGCCGCCTCCGAATTGGAGCGTGCGAAAATCGACCTGCAACGAACCAAGGTGTTGGCTCCATTCGATGGTCGCATGCAGACCAAAGAAATCGGGCTCGGACAGATTGCTGGCCCCAACACCACACTTGGGCAGATCTTCGCGATCGACTATGCGGAAGTTCGCTTGCCCATCTCGGCCAGTCAGCGCGAGTATCTCACGCTTCCGGAATTTGCCGACGATCCGCCCGTCGAAGTGGAGTTGCGTGACGCAATCAACAAGGCGTCTACCGCCGTCTGGAAAGCAGAAATCGTTCGCACCGAAGGCGTGCTCGACACGGACTCTCGAGACCTGTACGCGATCGCCCGCATCAACGATCCTTTTGGCCAACATTCTGAGCAGCGACCCCTCAGAATCGGTCAACCGGTGGTCGCTTCGATCGAAGGCATCACGCTGTACGACGTAATCGCATTGCCGCGGAACGCCGTGCGTCAGCTCGACAAAGTTATCCTGGTGCATCCAGAAGAATTGACGCTGCTGCCGGTGAATGTCACGGCCCTCTGGTCGAACTCGCAGCATGTGGTCGTCAATCACTCTGAAATTCCCGAAGGCATGTTGCTGGCGACCACTCCGATGGTGTTCACGCCCGAAGGTGCCACAGTTGAGATCATTCCCGATGCTATGACGACCGCCGCTGTGGCAGATACCTCGGTGGGTGATTCTGACAACTCCGCCACGCAATAGTCCGCGCCCATCATGATTCGCTGGTTTACACAAAACGGAATCGCCGCGAACTTTTTGATGTTGGCAATCTTGATTGCCGGGGCCTACACACTCTTCTTCCGCATTCCGCTGGAGGTCTCGCCAGAGCGCGACTTCGAATCGGTGATGGTTCAGATGCAGTATCGAGGCGGTACTGCCAAAGATGTCGAGCGAGCGATCCTGATCCCGGTCGAAGAAGCACTTCAATCGATCGAGGGTATCAGGACACTCAATTCCAATGGGAGTCGCGGCAACGCCTGGTTTTGGCTGGAAGCGGAACCCGGAACCGATTTGCGTGCAATGATGGACGACATCACAGCACAAATTAACACGATCACCACATTCCCCGACGAAACCGAACGGCCACGCATTTACATCCCCGATAGTTCGAAGTGGTGGGAAGTGCTCAACATCGCGGTCACCGGCAAGCTTAGCCCACAGGAGCTGCGTGAGGTGGCTCGTCGTGTGGAGGAAGACGTGCTCGCTCTGCCAGGGGTGAGTCGTGCTCAAGTCACTGGAGATCGCCGCTATGAAATCTCGGTGGAAGTGAAGCCCGAGAAGCTGCTCTCCTACGGACTGAGTTTTCAAGATTTGGCGACTGCAATTCGCGATTTCTCGATCGATCTGCCAGCGGGCGCTATTGATAGCGAGAGCGGGACTTTTGTGATTCGTACACGTGGCCAGGCCTATAACCAAGTCGACTTTGGGCAACTGCCGATTCGTGCAGCAAACGGAGCCGAACTGCTGTTGGGTGAAGTCGCGACCATTATCGATGGATTTGAGGAAGGCGAGAAACGCGTCACCTTTAACGGCAAGCCTGCTCTGTTCGTCGAAGTGCTGCGGGCCGGTCGGGAAAGTGCGATCGAGATTTCCAACCAAGTACGTGAATATATCGAGAACTCGAAGTCCAGATTCCCCGAGGGCATCGAACTGTTCGTGTGGGACGACGAATCGATCGCCATTCGCGGACGGCTCAGCACGTTGATCCAATCGTTGTTGCAAGGTAGCGTCCTCGTGATTCTGTTGCTGGGCTTGTTCTTGAGACCAGCGATCGCGTTTTGGATCGTGATCGGCATTCCCGTTGGGTTTGCCGGTGGGCTGATTCTCATGCCGTGGTTCGGCATTACCGCCAATTTGATGAGTCTGTTCGGCTTCATCATTGTGGTCGGCATTGTTGTCGACGATGCCATCGTCACCGGTGAAAATGTCTATCAGAAAATTAAGGAAGGTGTGCCGCCGCTGGAAGCTGCCGTCGAAGGGACCCACGAGGTGGCCACACCCGTGACGTTCGGAGCGTTGACGACCGTCGTGGCATTCATTCCTTTGCTGTTTTTCGACGGATCTTGGGGTAACTACGCCAAGCAGGTCCCGCCGATTGTGGCGCCTGTGCTTTTGTTCTCGCTGATCGAGTCGAAACTCATATTGCCCGCACACCTGAAACACCTGCGACACGAACCTCGCAGGAACCTGTTTGCCAGAGTTCAAACGAAGATTGCTGGCGGATTGGAGAGTTTCATCCTGCGTGTCTATCAGCCGGTGTTGGAATTCGCGATGCATCACCGCGCTTCGGTGCTTGCCGCCTTCGTCACGGCCGGTTTGCTGATGACGGGTTATTGTCTGAGTGGGAAGATGAAGTTCATTCAGTTTCCCCAAGTCGATACGCAGCGCATCTCGTGCGACTTGGACATGCCCAACGATACGACGTTGGAAACGACCCAGGCGTACATGGACCGCATCGAAGCGGCGGTCGAGCAGATGAAGACCGAGTACGTCGACCCCGGCAATGGCGAGCCGATCGTACAAAACATCTCCAAGCTCGTCGGCGCTTCTCGGCTCCATCGCGACTACGACAAGTCGCGTGGTTCGATTCGCTTCGAAGTCCTCCAACCCTCGCTGCGCACCGCGCCGGGACCCAAGAACAGCGACCTGGTCGCTCGCTGGTCCGAAATCGTCGGGCCGATTCCCGAGGCCACCGAGTTTCGAGTCCGGGCTGATTCGAGCATTCGCCACGATCGCGACTACGACTCGGAGAATCTCAACCTGGAACTGCGCGGTCCGATGTCGCCGGAGAAGATCGAAGTCGCCCGCAAGATGAAGGAAATCCTCGACGAGTATGATGGCTTCGCCAATACCTGGGCGAGTATCAATCAGGGGCAAGACGAGCTTGAACTCTCGCTGAAGCCGCTGGCGGCCGAGTTGGGACTGACCCAGCAACTGCTGGCGCAACAGATTCGCCAAGCCTTCTTCGGTGAGGAAGCCCAACGCGTGCAACGCGGTGTTGACGACATCCGAGTCATGGTGCGTCTGCCGCGCGAGAATCGCGAGTCGTTGCATACGTTGGATCGCCTGAGAATTCGTACGCCGCGGGGAGCCAACGTGCCGCTGTCGACGGTGGCGGAGATCTCGTTCAAGAAGGCCCCGTCGTATGTTCAACGCAAAGACGGAGCAGAGATTCTGCGTGTCGGCGCACAGCCAAAGGATCAAGCCGTCGACGTGATGGGAATCGCTCGGGAGATCGAGCCGCGGTTTGACGAGCTGTGTGCCCCTTATAATCTGACGTATCAATACGTCGGCTACGTGGCAGAGGCCGAGGAAGCACGCAAGAACACCCTGATCGGTGCCGCCCTGTTGGCGTTCGCTCTCTATGGATTGATTTCCATCGCGCTGAAGTCGTTGTGGCAGCCGTTCTTCGTCATGATTGCTGTGCCGTTCGCGATCATCGGTGCGTTGCTGGGGCACATCATCATGGACATTACGCCTTCGTACCTGTCGATTTTCGGCATGTTGGCGTTGGCGGGCGTCTCGGTGAATGACACGTTGGTGATGGTTGACTACGTGAACCGCCGTCGCAAACAGGGCGTTTCGCTTTATCAGGCCGCACTCGAGGCGGGCGGACGGCGATTCAGGCCGATTATGCTGACTTCGGTCACCACCTTCGTCGGATTGACGCCACTGCTGATGGACGACTCGCTGCAGGCTCAGTTCTTGATCCCGATGGCCGTGTCGCTGTCGTTTGGCGTCATGTTCGCAACCATCGTCACTCTGTTCCTGGTGCCGTGCTCGATGGTATTCGCCGACGACTGCCGGCGTGCTCTGGTCGCGATGCGCGATTGGTACTTCCGGCCGTTCCGGACACACGTCAGCCAGCCCCAAAACACGTAGGGCAGAAAGCGACAAGGACTCAGGGCAGGCCGCCCCAAGTCCTTGCTGCGAAGTGCGAAGCCAGTCGTGCTGGCAAGAGTAGGGATGACAGGAGTCGAACCTGCACTCCCGAAGGAACTGGAACCTAAATCCAGCGCGTCTGCCAGTTCCGCCACATCCCCCTACGGACCCAACCGTTGGGTGGGACCTTACTCTTCGCGTTGTGTAGCAGTATAGTCGTCTTGTAAGTCGTGGACTAGTGAGAGTTTTTGCCAGCCTAGGTGTGTTCGGCACCACTCGTCCCACGGTTTCAGACACTTGGTTTCGCATTGGGTTCAGCTCCATAGGGGATCGATGGCCGACGTACCGACCGATATCCAGGCCCTCAGCGGCGAGCGGGTGCTCGCCGTCACGTGGCCCGACCGAAATGCCGACTTTCCGTTCGTATTCCTTCGCGGCCAGTGCACCTGCGCCCAGTGCGTCAACGAATGGACGGGCGAGAAAATCCTCGACCCCGCCACCATTCCCGCCGATCTGAGCGTCAACAACATGGAACTGGTCGGCAGCTACGCGTTGCGGATCCACTGGTCCGACGGCCACAATTCCGGCCTCTACACCTGGCAACGTCTGCGCGAACTCAGCAGCGGCGTCGACCGTGCCGCCGAGTGAAGATCATGCGATCATCGGTCTTCCATCTTTTTGCCGGTTTTTGCGTTATCGCAGTGTCAACGAAGACCGATTTTTTAACGCAAAAGTCCTGAGTTTTGCGCCGTGTAAATCAGGCATGCGCCTCTCACCTAGGCTTCTAGGCGTTTCACGCCACGCAAAAAGAGACGACTTTTGCCGTTTGCGGGTTTTCTCCTGAAGTTCCCCTCGCACGACCGATGCAGGCCTCCTGCATCGAACGATCGCGCAGCCTACCCCCTCCGCCGAGCTGCAAAGAGCTGGCCCACGGGAAGAAACGTCGTTCAAGATGTCAAAGAGCAGTTGCCGTCGTCGGCCACGAGCGCAATCCTACCCGAAGTGGTGGCCCATTTTCATTAACGAATCTTGTAGCGAATTGATCCTTGGAACGACCAATAGGGCGTTAGGTCTGACCGGAATCTGCCCCGTGTTTTATAGCCACGTGCTGTTCCTTCTCTCGGCGATTCGTGTTTCGAAAAATCGGCTTGCATTTGTAGACGGTTTGTCTTAGATTGTGAAGACATGTTGTCTTCAAGTGGGTTTAGGGCCTGAAGTTATGCCAAGGAAGAAGCACACCGCCTCCGACGCCGAATTGGCGGTATTGAGACTGCTGTGGAAAGAAGAATCACTCACGGCTAGAGAGATTCGCGAAGTGCTCTACCCAAGCGGAACGTCGTCTGACCACGGCACCGTGCAGAAGTTGCTGCAACGCTTGGAACAGAAGGGCCTTATTTCTCGCGATAACAGCTCGTTCGTCCATGTCTTCCGCGCCAAAGTCAGCCAGAGCGAGATGGCAGGGCAACAGCTTGAGACGCTGGCCGAGAAGCTCACCGAAGGATCGCTGGTGCCCTTCATCATGCACGCGGTAGGTAGCAGGAAGTTGACCCCACAAGAGCGAAAAGAAATCCGCCAGCTGCTAGATCGCAACAAGTCGCCTAAGGGGCAAAAATCATGATGGGTTTCTTGTTTGATGTTGGCGTGACTAATGCCGTTCTGACTGCCCTCCTCGCCGTCGTCGTAGTTCTCGTAACGCGAACCTGGAAGAATCCCCATCTCGCACATCTCTTATGGTTGATCGTCCTGTTGAAAATGGTAACACCGCCGCTATTGAATGTGTCGATACCGTTTCGATTTGAGTGGAATGGGAGTGAAGTTGAACCGTCACCCATGCGAGGATTTGAGGCAGCAGCACACGTACAGTCTTCCGAGTACACCGACGGCAGTCAGGAGCATATCGATGTGTCGGCCTCAATACAACGAAAGTCGTTGACTCTGGCTGAGACTCAAACACCATCAGCAATGGTGACGACGATATCTGAAGGGAGACGACCGTCGTGGCCAATCTATCTGGGAGTGACCTGGTTGGCTGGTTCCTTGGTGTGCGCGCTCCTCGCTGGCATACGGATCGGACAGTTTCACCACAACCTCAAAGAGACTTGCCTAGCA
Organism: Bythopirellula sp.; assembly: GCA_028285205.1. Taxonomy (GTDB): domain Bacteria; phylum Planctomycetota; class Planctomycetia; order Pirellulales; family Lacipirellulaceae; genus Bythopirellula. The sequence continues at coordinate 7,806 of JANQQA010000017.1, forward strand.
GGAGAGACTCTTCGACGCATTGGCAGAGCAGTTGCACACGAGCTCGGACTTAAGCTCTGCCCAGAATTGAGAATTACCAACAGTCGCCTTGGCCCAATGGTTTGGCCAATAGGCCGACCACCCATAGTAGTTCTACCGAGCGGCCTCATCGAAGAGCTTGAAGAGGATCAACTAAGGACGATCGTCGCTCACGAATACGCCCATGTAGCCCGACGAGACTGCTTGGTCCGCTGGCTGGAGGTTCTGTGCACGGTGCTGTATTGGTGGCACCCCTGTTTGTGGCTGGCGCGGAGGGAAATCAGACAGGCGGAAGAGTTGTGCTGCGATGCATTGGTGATGCGGGCCTATTCCGGGCATACGCATCAGTTCGGGGAAGCTCTACTGAAGGTCGATGAATTCTTGTCGAACGCTGCCTATCGCAGCCCTATCCTTGCCAGCGAGATGCGGGGTGCGGGCCAAATGAAAACGAGAATCGAGATGATCGTCAACGAGCAGCTACCTCCGCGCCTCGGTCGCACGACGAAATTGTCGTTTGTGATTGCCGCGTTGGCAATCCTTCCACTATCTGCCCAAGAGTCTCAGCCTAGCAACTCGGAAAGTAGTGCTAAATCGGGTAGAGCGGACGTTGCGGACAGTGTATCGACTGGAATCGTCAGGCCAAAGGCGACGCAACCAACGCAAGAACTGAGAGTTGAGCAGATATTGGAAGGCTGGAAAGCATATGAAGACTCCATGTCAACCGCCACCTTTGAATGCTCGCTGTTGAAAGTTATGTCTCCTCTGTTCGCATCGCCCACTCCTTTCGTTGCAGTTGACGATGAGGAAGAAGAGTCACCGATTCCTGAGACGCTAAAGAGCGAGATACTCTTTAGCATGTCCCGAAACAAAATCGCTTGTACTAAGCACTCTGAGTATCGGGCGCGTGGAACTTCTCCACTCAAGACACGGGAGCGTCGAATAGGGTTTGATGGACATGAGACGAGAGTCTTGAACGTAAAGGATGACGATGCACCACTCTCGTTGGGCAGTATTAGAACTGGGTCGGTGCCTTCAGCTGTGATTGCACTGGACCCTGAGCTTAGGCCTCTCTTTCTGGCGTGTAGGCCGTACTCTTTCGTGCCGAACTGGGGATACTCTCCACGTGATGCACAAATACTGGACGTGGAAGCGGATTACGACGGAATCAAAGCTGTCAAAATCCTTCTGCCAACAAATGGGGTTGTGACTATTACCTCGGGAGCTGGAACATTTACCCTCACTGCCTTGAAATCTCTGTTTGCGAGAGCAAGCGACCCAAGGTACGCGGACAAGACTCATACTTATGGTATGTCAGTCGACGAACTCAAGGACCTCTTGGATGTTGCGAGCGACCCGAAACGTAAGGAAGACACACGACGTGCAATCATCTACGCAAGCCGCGACAACGGGCATCGAATTCTTGGCGTGGTTGAGGAGAGAAAAGGAGTAAAGTTCAATGAGGTGTCGCTGAGGTACGTTTCAGACGAGAAGTTTGGCTGGCGATTGTCTGGTTGGAAGTCGAACAGTGTCGACCCCTCCGGGGCTCCTCTGCTAAGTATCGCCGGGAAGGTAGTCGATGCAGAACTAGGGCAACCAATTCATGACAAGGAGTTTCGCCCTATTTTCCCGGTTGGAACTCACCTTAAGGTTGACAACGAGTACTATATGCAGCAGCCCGGCGATGTGCTCAGGCTGTTGCGGGTAGGCGAGTACGGCAGAGTACCAGGTACGTAACCATTATCTTGACGGCACTTTTCAATGCCCGGAACTTACCCCAGCTTAGGAGTTGACGTCTTGAACGCGGTTGACGAAAGCTGTGAGGGATCGCTGGTGCCCTTCATCATGCACGCGGTGGGCAACAAGAAACTGACACGACAAGAGCGACAAGAGATCCGCAAACTCCTCGATGGCAGAAAATAGAACCTCTCAGGAGCAGAGATTATGTTGGGTTTCCTATGCGAGATTGGTATTACTAACGCCCTCTTGGCCGCCGTGCTGGCCTTCTTTGTGTTTGGCGTAACACGAGTTTGGAAGAATCCCCATCTCGCCCACTTCTTGTGGCTACTGGTCCTGCTTAAACTGGTCACGCCCCCGATCCTCAATTTGCCTCTATCAGTTGGCTTTAGCTGGTATGAACGAGAGGTTGCTGAGTCTGCCCCAAGCGTATCAAACCCGTTAATGCCGACTCGATCGCCCGAGGCGACCCGTGTTAACACGCAACCGGCGGAGCAGCTGGAAGTCGCGCCGGTGCTTCAATCGATGCCCTTAGGGATATCAGCTGCGCGAAATGAATCCGGTTGGCAGGTGACTGGCGAGCGGTCGACACTCACATGGCAAAGCTATGCGATCGCTGCCTGGTTGTGCGGCTGTCTAGCATGCGGACTGTTGGCCTGTGTGCGAATCTGGCAGTTCCATCGAGAGTTACAGCGGACGGCCCCTGCTGGTGAATCCATCCAGCGAGTCGCGAAGTCAGTTGCCGATCAGCTTGGAATCAAGTCCTATCCCGATTTGCGAACGACGGATGGCCGGCTCAGCCCCATGGTCTGGCCCCTGGGTCGACCCGCGACCGTCGTCTTGCCGATTGGCCTGGTGGAAGATCTCGATCAGCAACAGTTGAGAACGATTGTGGCTCACGAATATGCGCATGTCGCTCGTCGCGATTGCTGGGTGCGTTGGCTGGAGGTTCTGTGCACGGTGCTGTACTGGTGGCACCCATGTCTGTGGCTGGCACGCAAGGAAATCAGACAGGCGGAAGAGTTGTGCTGCGATGCGCTGGTGATGCGGACCTATTCCGGGCATACGCATCACTTCGGGGAAGCTCTGCTGAAGGTCGATGAATTCTTGTCAAACGCTGCCTATCGCTGTCCTATCCTCGTCAGCGAGATGCGGGGCGCGGGCCAAATGAAAAGGAGAATCGAGATGATCGTCAATGAACAGTTACCTGCTCGTCTCCCGCGAACAGTGCACATCGCACTATTGGTTTCGGCACTGGCTATCTTGCCGCTATCCACCAGGGACTCCAGTGGTCAATCCGACAAAGCAACCGGCAATAGTTCGTCTGCGGCCGAGGAGCTTGTTAACAACCGAAATCGCATGAAGGCGATTTCGTTGGCGATATTGAACCATGAATCGGCACGCGGTCATCTGCCTGCTGGTGCCAATTACGACAAGCAGGGCAAGCCGCTGTTGAGTTGGCGTGTCCACATCTTGCCGTTTCTCGAAGACGAAGGAAGTCTGTCTCTGTACAAGCAATTTCATCTCGACGAGCCCTGGGATAGCCCACACAATCGGGCCCTGATCAAGAAGATGCCCGATGCATTTGCATCAGATGCCCAAATCGCATCAAAGGGAATGACCAGTTTCTTGGCCGTTTTCGGGGACGGTACGATTTTTCCACCCAAACGCGGGCTCCGATTGCATGAGATCATTGATGGAACGTCGAATACGATCAGTTTCGTGAAGGCGAATGGAGCTTCGGCAACGGTTTGGACAAGGCCGGACGACCTGAGCTTCGCCGACAAGAAGCTGCTGAGCAAAGTTGTCGGAGCACAGACGGAAGGATTCCTTGCCGCTTTCGTTGACGGTAGTAATTCGCTTCTCTCCGGGAGCACCGACGACGAAACACTTCGCTCGCTGCTCAATCGCACCGATGGCGGCCTCGTTACCCATGAAGCCGGGTCCGATGATGGCTCGACGGTAGTGCAAGTTCGCACGCAGGAAACAGGCGGGTATTCAAACCAACCGGTTGTTCGCAATCGAGGAGCATTGCCTCCCGCAAGCGGGTATGGCGGTGGAGAGTACGGTGGAGGATATGGCGGCTACGGAGGAGGGTATGGCGGCTACGGCGAGTACGGCGCAGGCGGTGAATTCGGAGGCGCTGAAGTACAGCATCAAAGCGACCTTGAACTCGACCTGACGAGTGAGGGTACGGTACTAATTCTTGGCAGGCAGGTGCCGGTGAAGAAGTTAGGCCCGATCCTTGCCGCCATCAAGGATACGGAAGACGAAAGCTCCGCCGGTGCTGTGTCGATCAAGCTCCCCAAGAGTACCGATTTTCGTCATCTACGTGAGCTCACCGATCTCTGTGAAAAGCATGGCTTCCAAGAGATAAGAATCGTCTCCGATTCCACGAAAAAACCGGACGGACGTCGGCTCATGCAGAACGTAGCACCCGTGCGCTAAACGCCGGCGTCGAATCGCCCAGTTGGTGCGGCGGAGGGAGACCGGTAGTGCGTTGCAGGCCCAAAGCTACGAACCCTACAGCGTCGCGTCCGTTGCTGGTTCGACCGGCATTCCCAACAGGATCTCCACCTCGCGGATGGCTCCGCGGGATTCGACGAGGCAGGTGAGGCTCGTTTGCCCGGCGGCGAGCATCTCGCGGACGCGGTGGAGCAGGGCGTCGGGGGAGGAGATCGGCTGTCCCTCAAGTTCGTAGATGCGGTCGTGGAGTTGGATGCCGGCTGCGGCGGCGGGTGAGTGCTCCACAACGCGCGTGACGTACACGGCGTTGGGCTCGGCCGGGTCGGCGCGCCAGGAGAGCCCCAGTCGCGTGGGACCGCCGATGAGGGGTACACTCACGCTTTGAGTTTGCTCAGCACCGGGACGCTGTATTTCCAAACGCACATTCTGTTCGCTTTGCAGGGCGATTGCTGGCAGGGTTGATTCGCTTTGGATCGGTTTGTCATTCACCGCGACGATCCGATCACCGACGGAAAGCCCCGCATGCTTCGCATTGGATCCCCAGGGAACATGCTGCACGACAACCGAGGCGGGGACGCTGCCGACATACGTCCAACCAAAATCGAGTCGCGGGGCGATTTTTGGCAACGGATGCTCCAGTCGGCGCTGCGTGGAAGGCGTTTCGCGCGTCGCGTCGCTGCGATACATGGGTAATGAATCGGTGTCGGCCAACTTCGACAGCTGCTCGAGCAAGTAACCACTGACAAGGCGGATGCCGTCGACGTTTAGCTTTTCCACGTCGTCGGAAGGTCGATGGTAGTCGTCGTGGACGCCGGTGTGGACGTAGAGCGAGGGGATACCGGCCTCGAAGAACGTCCAGTGGTCGCTGTTGTTCTTGTATTCCCAGTTGAAGTCGAGCCACAGGTCATCGCTCAACGTAGTGCTGCTCATCAACCGACGCGAGCCAAGGGCCGATCGTGTGCCGCCGACTTCGATACGGCCGTCGGTGAGTCGCCCGACCATGTCGAGGTTGATCGCCAATCGCACCGAGGATAGCGGTACGGTGGGGTGATGCTTCCAATGCTTCGAGCCCAGCAGGCCTTGCTCTTCGCCGTCCCAAAAGGCGAACAAGATCGACCGTCGCGGCTGATGACCGAGTTGGGTGAGTGCGTCGATCACCTCAAGCACGGCTGCCACGCCGCTGGCGTTGTCGTCGGCGCCGTTGTGGATGTATCCCCAAGGACCATAACTGTTGCGGCGCGAACCGTAACCGACGTGGTCGTAGTGGGCACCGACGACGATGAACTCATCCCGGAGCTGCGGATCGGTACCCGGGAGCACGGCCAGCAGGTTCTGATGGCTATGCATGAAATGTTGTTCGAAAGTCTCACCATCGCCGGCAGGTCGTAGTCCAGCTTCTTCCAGACGTTGCAGGATGTACCTCGCCGCCGCCCGCCCGCCACGAGTGCCACCTTCGCGACCTTCCATCACATCGTCAGCGAGGACGCTGACGTGGCCATGCAGCTCTCCATTGGTGATCGACAGCCGCGCCGCGTCGAGCCACAAGCTTTCGGACGCCTGACAGTCGACTAGGGTCGCGCCGCCGATGCAAATAAGTACCAGCGCAGCGGCGACGGCAGGGAGGCGCGGAAACATGCAGAACGTCTCGTGTGGGGAGCGGGCAGAACTTGCTACCGAACTGTATCCGACAGAAACGCACTGCGTCGGCGTAAAAAAGACAGAAAGAGAGAGGATTTGCCGGTGGGGCAATTCGCAACGCGAAAAATCGTCAGGTGATGTCACTTTCGTTTTTTTCTCAAGATCCTCAACGCACTTCACTTCCCGATACAGAACTGACTGAAAACGCGATCGAGAATGTCGTCGGTATAGACGGCGCCCACGACTTGCCCCAGTGCGTGCAGCGCTTCACGTACCTCCGCAGCAACGAGTTCCTCGCCACCGTCGCATTCGACGAGTTCGATCGCGCGCGCGAGCGACGCGCGCGCACTGGCCAGTGACTCACTACAGCGATTCGCCGTGAGTTGCAGCGAAGTCGGTGACTCGGCCGATATGCTGGAGAGTCGCGCGTGGATGAGACTTGCGAGTTCCGCTAGACCATTGCCGGTCAAGCTGCTGCAGGCAAGAGCTGCACCGGAGTTTGGCGGTAGCGAATCAATCAGGTCAGACTTGGTCGTGACAAGCAATTCATCGGCCGCGAGCGACGGGCACGCAGCAGTTTCGTCGGTGCCGTCAATGCAATGCACGACGAGCGCCGCCTGCTGCCGCTGTGACTCGGTCATCTGCTGGGCAATCTGATCGATCGATTTCCGTGGTGCGGCAGACTCCAGCCCTGCTGTATCGACGAGTTGAAACGTAAGCTCGTCAACGCGAACGGCAGTCGCGACATAATCTCGCGTGGTGCCCGATTGCTCGGAGACCAACGCCCGTTGCTCGCTGTCACTGAGTCCGTAGCGACTGACCAACGCGTTGAACAGGCTGCTCTTGCCTGCGTTGGGAGCGCCGCCGAGCACGACCCGGGGCAGGTGAGTGGCGCTTTCGCGATTGGAAAGCTGATTCGAGACGTCCGCAACGAGTGCTAGCGCCGAGGAGAGCTGCGTGTGCATCTGTTCGTTGCTGATGAACTCGATATCCTCTTCCACGAAGTCGAGCCCCGCTTCCAGTTCGGCGAGCAGCTGGAGCAATTCTTCGCGCAACCGTTGTAGCGGTTGGGAGAGCCCGCCCGCCAACTGCGATAGGGAAGTCTGGAGATCACCGGCCGATTGCGCGTCGATCACACCCAGCACCGCCTCTGCCTGCGTAAGATCGAGTCGGCCGGCCAAAAACGCGCGGAGGGTGAACTCTCCTGGCTCAGCCAGCCGTGCGCCGCATTCGCACAGCCGCATGAGCAGTTGCTGCAACAGCGGCGGCGCACCGATCGTATGCACTTCTGCACTCGGCTGCCGAGTATAGCTTTGCCGCGTTGGCCACAGAAACAGATCGCATGGCAAGTTGATTGACCGGTCGACGACGATTTCGCCAGCGACAACGCTAGGCTCAGCGATCTCCGCCAGCTGGATCGTCGCCTCACACGGCTGAAAGCACTGCTCCAGGCAGGCGATCACTTGCGGTCCGCTCAGCCGAGCCATGCCGCGCACACTTCCGCCGGGGGCAGTGCCAATTGCGACAATCGTATCGTCGGGATCGTAGACCATGGGCGGGGCGCTGCACGGCGAAGTTCCGCTAGATCCTTAGCGTTTCTTCTTTTTCTTGTTCCGCTTGCGTGGGGGCGACTCACGTTTGGAACTACGCGCCGGGGACGTAGAGGGACTTGGACCCGAGGCGGTTGCCAGCGAGGTGCTAGGTGTCGGCTTAGGCAGCATCTTGCGCTCGACGATTGCCCACACACTGGAAGCAATAAAGTAGATGCACAGACCTGCGGCGACTTTGAAAAACAACAGGCCCATCACCAGCATCATGTACTTCATGATGTTCTGCTGCATCGCCATCTGTTCGTTGGCCGGCTCGGTCATGAACATTTTTTGCTGCAGCAGAAACAGACCGGCAGTGACCAGTGGCAGTACGTTGAGGTAGGGACCCAGTCCGACCAGGAACGATTCAGCGCTGTTCACCCAGTCGGGCATGAACCACGACCAATCGTACAACATGTCTGGTGCTGCCAGGTTAGAACACCAACGGATCGAGTCGCCTAGCAGCGGCGCTTGACGTAGCTCGACGTCGACCATTAGTGCGCGGTACAGGCCCAGGAAGATTGGCATCTGAATGAACAGTGGCAAACAGCCGGCCAGCGGATTGATTTGGTGTTTGCGATACAGTTCTTGTTGGGCCTGCGATTGCTTCTGCAAGTCGTTCTTGTACTTTTCCTTGATCTTTTCCATCTCGGGCCGCAGCTCTTGCATCTTGGCCATACTTTGCGCCTGTTTGCGGCTCAAGGGAAATAGGCAACCTCGCACCAACATAGTGAGCATAATGATCGCGATGCCGTAGTTGCCCACCAGGCCGTAGAACACATGCAGAATCCAGAGCATCAACCGAGAGACCGAGCTAAACCAACCGTAATACATCAGATCGCTCAGGCCGTAGGACGTGCTTTCGCTGGCGTGGTAATTCTCCAGCAGGTCTGGCCGCTTCGGGCCAGCAAAGATCTCGTAGGAATGTTCCAGCGATTCGCCCGCCGCCAGTTCCTGCGGCTGGCTGATCAAGCGGCAAGTCACATTCGCGAACCGACCGTCGTTGGAACGGGCCTTGGGCTTGGGCGTCAATGACACGCAACGGAGTTCATCGATCCAAAGATCTTCGACGCGCGCTTTTTTGGGCAGCATCATGACCGAGAAGTACTGCGCGTCGATGCCCGCATACGCCAGCGGGTTGCCTTGGATGACGTCGGTCTCGCCTTCGGTAATGGTGCTCGCGCCGAACTGCTCCGGGACCGACTTGGAAACGTGGCGTGAAATCACGTCGCGAATCCCGACGGTCCATTCTCGACCCACTTTGTGGGCGTACCACCACCCCTCCAGCGGCAGTCCGTTGGGTCCGTCGAGGCGGTAGCGCAGTTTGATATCCTGTTCGCCCAGATTCCGCACAGCCGTGTCCAGCGTGAGGTCATAGCCGGGGTAGTTATTGTTGCCTTGTTCCTCTGGGGGCACCGCCTGCAGGCGATAGCGTTTTTCTACCTCAAGGCCGTACTTGGGCAGCCGCTTCACGAAGGTGACGCTGGTTTCATCGCGCTGCGAGATTTCCCAGTTACTGGTGGTCAACTCGACGCCGGGGAGTTCTGCCAGTTCCGCGGCTGGCTCATCGCCATCCTCCCTCGCTTGTTGGGCCCGACGCTTGAGTTCTTCCGCGGTTGGAAGTCGTTCCTGTCCGAGTTGCTCGAACGTGAACAGAAATGACGGAGGACTGTCGACTGGCTGCGGTAGCTCGTCGGTCCGCATCAATACGTTTTCAATCTCGGGGCGGATCACTTCGAGGGGACGTCGCGCGAGAGTGATTTCTCGATCGACGGGAGCCTCGTCTCCACGTGCCACCTGCAAAGTGATGGTTTGCTTGGGCTTCAGCTTGCTCGTGGCCTCGCGCAGCTGTTTGGCAGATTCCAAGGAAGTCTGTTCGTCTCCAGCGGTGAAGGAGAGGATCCGATCGCCGACTTCGATTCCTGCGAGCGCCGCAGGTGTGCCCGCCACCAACGACTGCACGCGCAGACCGCCGGCGTCGACTGGCGTCAGCTCAAGGTGCCCCAGATAGCCGGACCGGTCGTGGACGTCGCGAAAGCGGGGACTGCTCAGTTCCAGTCGCCGCAGTGCGGCACCTTGGTTAGTCAGCGTCACCGCCATTCGATACGGAGAGTCTGGATCAACCGAACCAAGCGTCACATACTCCAGGTCCGCCTTGGTTTCATCTAGCGTCACCGCCTCGACCTGGTCTGCGGCAGGAGCCTCTTCTTTCGCTTGCGAGTCCGTGTCGGCGAACGCGGCCTCGCCGGCCTGATCGTCATTGTCTCCGACTACCTGCTCGGCGGCATCATTTGCGTCTGGATTCTCGACCGGTTTGGGTTTTGGCCCAAACATGATCAACAACAGGAAGCACAGCGTCAGAAAAAGAAACAGACGGCGTTGATCCACGGGGGGAAATCCTTTTTCGCAGCGAAGACGCTAGCTTGGTGGACAAAGTGAGGGGAGGGAAATATCGAATCTAACGAATGGCGGGCTGCCGCGGAGCGGAGTTAGCTCAACGTCGGCTCAGATCACCGGCGGCACAGATCAGTATTCGTCAATCAACGGCCTTCCTTGATACGATCGCCTAAGAAATTGTCCAAATCTGGAGTGTCATAGATTTTGTTAGCCGTCACATTGAAATCGTATTCCACGCGGTGGAAAGTGATTTGGTTATCTTCCTGCACGATGTAGCACGAACGAGGGTCGCCGTCGCGCGGTTGGCCGACGGAGCCAACATTGACCATGAATTTCTCTTCCTTCGGCTGAAAGATGTTGTTGGCTTGCTCAGGAGTAATGAACTCGAGGCTTTCCAAAAAGACTCCGGGCACATGCGTATGGCCTTGGAAGCAACCTTTGGTGATCAGTCCGAAGAGCTTTTCCATCTTCTTCTGGTTGTAGATATCTTCCGGGAAAACATACTCGTTGACCGGATTGCGCGGCGAGCCGTGCACGTACAGCCATGGATCGTCGCGATGCACTCGTGGCAGCGTGCCCAGAAAGTCCCATCGCTTATCGATTTGCTGGCGATTGCCGTTGGAACTTTCCAATTGGTCACGAGTCCAAAAGATGGCTCGCTCCGCACCGCTGTTGAATCCTTCCGGGTCGAACATCGCGCCCTGGTCGTGATTTCCAAGCAGGCAGATCGCAGTCTTGCTCATCACCAGGTCGAGGCATTCGCACGGATTGGGTCCGTAGCCGATGATGTCGCCCAGGCAGAAGATCTCGTCAACCTGCTGGTCAGCAATATGCGCAAGCACCGCCTGAAGGGCTTCGAAGTTGCCATGAATGTCGCTGATGATTGCGCGTTTCACCTGGTTGTTTGACCTATCGCTCGCAGGACAGTAAGTTTCTTAGGAACGGTTCGATTTGCAGGGTTTCTCACAAGCAGTTCGACAAATCGATGGTTCTCGACTGGCAATTCGACGCAGCGTTGCGGCCCCATTCACGATTGCGAACTGCTCAGCTGGAGACACCAAACTGCTAGTCTAAGTCCCATGCTGAAAGGGGTCAAGGACGACCGAAGTTCATAAGCCATCAAGGGTTACCATCGCCACGGGCGGTCATCCGAGATTCCGCTGCGGACCGTGTGCGCGGGCGAGCATGACCGGCGGCAATCAACGCCATTTGAGGATTGAGTTTGAAGGTATTGGCCCTGGAAACCAGCGAACGCATCGGCAGTCTGGCAGCATTCGTCGCTGATGAGCAACCTCCTCAGCTGGTTGCGGAAGTGACGTTACCCAGCGACCAGCGAGGAGCAAGATCACTCGTCCCAGCGATCGACGGACTTCTCAAGACACTCGGCTGGAAACCAGCGGACCTCGCTCTGATTTGTGCGACCACCGGCCCAGGTTCCTTCACTGGCACACGGCTGGGAGTGACGACCGCCAAGACGCTTGCTTACGCGACGAATGCTCAGGTCGTGGGCGTGCACACGCTGGCCGCCATCGCAGCGAGCGTGCCGCCGTCGTACGATCGACTGTGGACGATCTTGGACGCGCAGCGCAATGAACTTTTTGTGGCGCAATTTTCGGGGGCCGCTGACTCGGTCGCGTCACCGACAACGAGTATCCTATCGACTGACGAGTGGCTGGCCCAACTCCGACCAGGCGACCTCGTGTGCGGTCCACCATTGGAAAAACTCCGCGACCGACTGCCGACCGGGGTGCTGTGCTCTGATCCCGACCAGTGGAGTCCCCGTGCCGAGTACGTCGGGCGTCTGGGCATCGCCGCGTGTCGCAGCGGCGAAACGGTCGACCCCATGCAACTGGTGCCGCGGTACTACCGCAAGAGCGCAGCGGAAGAGAAAGTGGATGCAAGAGAGTGCGGACGCTGAGCCAACTGCAAACCCAGTGCGAACTCACTAGGCAATTTCTTTCATCACTTCCCGGGCTGCTTCGATCGTCTGGGCGATGTTCTCTTCGGTGTGAGCCGCCGAGACAAACCACGCCTCGTACTGACTGCATGGCAGGTAGCACCCCCGATCCATCATGCCCCAGAAGAATTGGGCGTAACGTTTGGTGTCGCACTCGGCGGCCGTCTGCCAGTCGGGCACTTCGCCCACGTGAAAGAAGATCGTGATCATGCTTCCCACGCGTGCCAAGCTATGTGCCAGCCCCGCTGCCTCGGCAGCCTCGCGGAGGCCGCGTTCAAGATCGCCGGTGAGCGTTTCGAGCCGCTCGTAGGGTGGATCTTCTTTGAGTAGTTTCAGCGTGGCAGACCCCGCCGCGGTCGCGAGGGGATTGCCGCTGAGCGTACCGGCTTGGAATACCGGTCCAGCGGGCAACACGTGGTCCATCACTTCCGCCCTGCCACCGTACGCTCCAACCGGTAGACCGCCACCGACGATCTTGCCCATGGTCGTCAGATCGGGACTGAGATCAAACAACTGCTGGGCTCCCCCCAGGGCGACGCGGAAGCCGCTCATCACTTCGTCACAGATGAGCAGCGCGCCGTGTTCTCGAGTGAGCTGCTGCAGCGCTGTACAAAACTCTGGACTGGGTCGCACCACGCCCATGTTGCCAACCACTGGCTCGAAAATCACGCCGGCAATTTCGGAACCGCGCTCGGTGAACGTCGCGGTGAGGGCGGCGACGTCGTTGTACTCTAAGACGATCGTGTCCTGCGTGGTGCCTTGGGTCACCCCCGGCGAACTGGGCACCCCGAGCGTCGCGGCAGCACTTCCTGCAGACACTAGCAGGCTGTCGACGTGGCCATGATAATTGCCCGCAAACTTCACCAGGACATCCCGCCCGGTGAAACCCCGCGCCAGTCGCACGGCGCTCATCGTGGCTTCGGTTCCGGAATTGACGAGGCGCACCTTTTCGACCGACGGCACCGCGTCGATGATCCGCTCGGCCAGTTCGCTCTCCGCTGCGGTTGGCGCTCCGAAGCTGGTGCCTTGCTGTAGCGCAGCTTCGAGTGCTTGAATCACCTTGGGGTGGCGATGCCCCAGAATCATCGGTCCCCACGAGCCGATGTAATCCAGATACTGATTGCCATCCAGATCGAATAAGTAGGCCTCCTCGGCGCGATCGATGAAAATCGGCGTGCCGCCTACCGCGCCAAAGGCGCGTGCGGGGCTGTTTACGCCGCCGGGCATCAGTTGCTGCGCGCGATCAAAGGCGGTCTCGCTGAGACTGCGGTCCGTGACAATGGAAGGCATGATGGGTCTCCCTACTCAAGAAGTTGTTGCTCAGTAATCGCTTGTTTCGCTTTTGCGACCGCTTCGGCCGCCCAAGGTTGATCTTGATAGAGCTGGACAATCGCCTGATACATTCGCATTGCCTGCTCCGGCTTTACTTGACGGAGTTTCGCCGCTTGGGCAAGTCGCTCTCGCAATGCTGGTACCTGTGCCGTCTGATCTTGCTTGGTGACTTCGATTAGGTTGTCGATACGCTGCCTGGCGAGGACGAGCAGCCGCGGATCGCCAAGCTGCTGGAATGGTTCGCTTGCGGTGCGTGCGGCTTCCATGTTCGTTATTAGGTTGAGGGGATCGTAGAGTGCGACCAACGCCCGCAACGTTTTGAGCGACTTCGTGGGATCGTTCTCTGCCAACGCGAGCGCCTCGAAATAGATTCGCTCGATCGGTTTCACGCCCTCGCCGCGCGAGAACCTCCGACGGGCCCGCACTTGACGCTCGTATTCGAGGAATTCAAGCTGTTCACGCACAGGCTGTAGTTCCTCCGCTCTCGGATCGTTGGGAAACCGATCGAAGAACGACTCTAAATTAACCGCCAAGCTCTTAGCGGATTCACGCGAGAGGTCCTCGACGGTCTCGGTCTGTAATGTGTCGTTGATCGAGGCAAACAGTTGGTCGGCAGTTGGCGGTTGCATCAGCCGCCAGCCACCCCAAAGCACTCCACCCAGTGCCGCTAGAAGGACACCCAATTGCCCGAACAAAACCAGACGATTACCGCGATTCTGTTCGAGCTGACGACGGGCGTCTTCGTCGACGGTGGTGAAGTGCGTCGGCTTCTCGGCTGTTACCGTCTTCGCGAGCGTTGGCTGTTGCTCTAATAGCGAATTCGCAGCTTCGGAGCGGGCGGGTTCCGATTCCGTGGGCTGGTCAAGGGTCGGGGCGTCGTAGACGTTAGGGTGGTCAGACTTGCTCGTGCTTGTGTGGGGCAGGACCACCGGAGCGTCGAGTGCTCGTGTCGCCTGTTCGTCGATCGCCGCGGTCGCGGCCGGGCTCGAAGGGGAAAAGTCGGTGGTGGTCACTTCGCCGTCGTGCTGTTGGTGTTTGGGCGGGCGCGAAAGCGCTTTGAGCATCGCTTCCATGTGCCGGCTGAGCACCAAAGCGTTGGGAAAACGATCGCTGGGATCCTTGGCCAGCAACTGAGAGATCAGGCGGTCGAGTTGATCAGGGGTGTCGCTAGCGTATCTGCGCACCGGCTCGGGATCCGCGAATCGCTGCAGTTGCAGCATCTCGGGCATCGTTTTCGCCACAAACGGAGGGCGCCCCGCTAGCAGCGCATACATCACTCCGCCCAGGCTGTATTGGTCACACTTGTCCGTGACTGCTTGCCCGTCGGCTTGTTCCGGGGACATGTAGTCCGCGGTTCCCAGCACGCCGCCGGCGACCGTCAGTTGCGTGCCACCAAAAAGTCGCGCGATGCCGAAGTCGGCGATCTTGATGCGATTGTTGGAAGTAAGCATCAGGTTGGCAGGCTTGATGTCGCGGTGCACGACGCCGTGATCATGTGCGTGCTTCAGGGCACGGCAGATCTGAATGCCGATCTCCAACGTCTCCCGCCAGTCAAAACGGCGGCCTTCGTTGAGTTCTTCCTCCAGACTCGGGCCATCAACCAGTTCCATGGAATAAAACAGCACGCCGTCTTGCTCGCCATAGCCGAACAGACGGACGATGCCGTCGTGCTTGAGCTTTTTGAGCGACTCGATTTCCGCCTCGAACCGCTCGCGAAAGCCTTCAGTCATTGCTAGCTGCGGACTTAGCGCCTTGATAGCGACCCGTTTGGGGCTGCCAGAGCCGGCTTTGTCGCTGACCGCTTCGTAGACGGCCCCCATCCCGCCCTTGCCAATCCGCTTGACGATTCGATACGGCCCAAGTTGTTCGAGTTTCATGGCTTGCCCAGAAGGCCTGATTTGCCTGGCCGCAGTACTGGCGGATTTCGACGGTGAATTCGTGCGGAGACTACTTTCTATCCTAGCAACCCTGGCAATTGCCAGCTAGCAGACGCCAAAGGTCGAGGCAGGTATTGAGGCATTTCTGGCAGTTTTCTATAAGTCGATCGCCTTTTTGCATCTGTCCACCGCGTCAGCCTGTGTGGCTGCGCCAACACACGTTAAGCAAAAGAACGGTACCATGGACCGACTTGTCGAAGCTCATCAGTTTTTCCCATCGCGAATTCATTTTCAGTTGACGTTGGCTTTGTTGGTAGGGACAAGCTGCATTCAACCAGGCGCGGCGGAGTCGTTTCCGTACGTGGCGTACGTACAGGAAGAAAACACCTATGTGCGCAGCGGGCCAGGGCAGCGCTACTATCCTACTAGCCAGCTTTCACAAGGCTTCGCCGTGGAAGTCTATCGCCACGAAGCTGACGGCTGGTGCGCAATTCGTCCGCCGGAAGGGAGCTTCAGTTGGATCGGTAGTCACCAGGTCAAGCAAGTCGACACGCGCGTCGTGGAGATTGTCGACGACCACGTCGTCACCCGCGTGGGTAGCGTGTTGTCGCCCAATCGGTCCGCCGTGCAAGTCTTGCTCCCCAAGGGTGAGCGCGTCGAGCTGCTGACCGTCGGTGAGGAGGACGATCCGCGTTGGGTCCGAGTCGCGCCCCCGTCTGGCGAATTTCGCTGGATTGCCGCCAGCACCATCTCGCGTCAGCCGCCGATGGAATCTGGTTCTGGGGTGCAGCGTTTGGCTCATGCCGGTGGCTCTGGGTGGGCTAGACAGTCACCATTGACTCAGTCACCTGAACAGGCGGGCGTGACAGACTTTCAGAATGACCAGTCGCTGCCTGCGAATTCGTCGGGTCTGCAATTTGGCACGCCCGCGCTGCCTGCCCATAAGATGCTATCGGCATCGAGTCCTGCTGAGCCGCCGACCGTGATGGATCCCAACGCTATGGAAATCGTCGCAGGGTCGCCGGCCGAACTGCAGTTGGCACAGTTTCAAGCGCAGCAGCTACCAGCGCAGACGTCGATTGCCACGCCCGCGGCGAACGTAGCGGGAGCTTTACCCACTGCTAGCACCTCGACTCCCGAAGAAAGTACTCGGCCTCGAGTCAGATTTCGCGGGTTGAGTTCTGCATCCACGCCGACTGACGGTTCGATCGAAGCGATTGAGCTACGACTGTCGCAGACGGTTGTGCAGCCGCCAGCGAAGTGGGAGCTGGAGACACTAAAAGCTTCCGCCCAGAGTTTGCTTGCCAGTACGAAGACCCCAGCGCTCAAGGCACAGCTCCGCGACGTGTTGACGCGCATCGAGCGTTTCCAGGCAATCAAAGCGGGCTACACCAACCCCGGACCAACGATTGTGCCAGAGCGCGATCCTTTCGAAGCAACAACTGACGTCGTTTCTCAACAGGAGGGGCCGGCGCGAGACCTTACGGGCCTTTCGAGCGATGTTCGTGAACGGGTACAAGAAGACCTAGACGGAAAGGCCTCCACTGCCAGTCGAACTCGTCCAGCTGCGCCGGTTGCGTCTTCTGCAGTGACCAAGCCGTTGTACGACGCGACCGGATTGCTGAAGCCGGTCGTCTCGCAGCGGCACAAAGCGCCGCAGTATGCGTTGGTCGACGAACAAGGCAAAGTCGTATCGTTTGTCACACCGACGCCCGAGCTCGATCTCAAACCGTACCTGGGACGTCGCATCGGTGTGCACGGCCAACGCGGGTACATGCCCGAGTATCGGCGTGCACACGTAACGGCGGGACGCGTCACGCCAATCGACGGGACGATACTCAGATAACCTTCGCCGGGCTCAGCGGATCAGCTGAGAGGCCAGGTTCGCGACACGCGGGTCTTCGTCGTTGACGGCCAGTTCGCGGGCGATTTCAACAACCTCTGGATGACGCGTGGTCGCCAGCGCGGTGAGTGCACGAAGCCGGACGTCGCCGCTCTGATCCTCCAGCAACCACCGCAACGTCCGTCTGGCGGAGGCCGTAGGTAGCCGAGACACCTCATCAATGTATCGCAGGCGGTCGGTTTCGACGGGCGTCTCCAACTTGAGTCGCAACTCAATTTCCGCCTCCACTAAACCGCGCTCGATGAGTACCTTGCGAATGGAGCCTGCGTGGAAGAACGAAGCCTGACGCAGTTTCAGAAACAACTCGTCGTTGGAAAGCTGACGCAATGAATCGGTCTGCGCCGCCATGTCAGCGGGACTAGGGACGTCGACGACCCCCGCCTTCGATTTCGTCGGCGGAGACTTAGTTACGGCGTTCGGTGTGACTTTGGTGAGCGAGCCCGCAGGAGACTGCTGCGGCTTGGTGTCCGATCGGGTGCGTCGAGACCACTCAAGCGACGAGTCCTGGGGCTCTACGATCAGTGTTGATGCTTCTGCCGGCGGTGCTTGCGGCGCACGAACAGGCGGCGACCCAGGTTGAATCCGAGCCAAGTACTCAAGCGACTTTTCGCTCGCTCGGGTGAGGGGTTCCAGTGGTGGGCCTCCGGAATCCAGTTGACTTAGCAAATCCTGCGGTGGCTGAGCCGTTTGCCTGGTCAGCGACCGTTGCATCGGCCCCCGCGGCTGAACGGCCGTCAGCACGTCCGAGCAGCTTTCGAGCAAAACATAGGTCTGGTAAGCGGGGAGCTTATCGGTGAGCTCGATCATGGCGAGGGCGATGCCCTCACCCCACTGCTGCCCCGCGGGTCCAAAATCGTGGATATGCTTGGCCAGGGCGACGGCGAGCGCTTCGATTGTTTGGATCGATTCGTCGTCCAGCCGATCAGTTGCCGAGAATCCGCGCGCGGCCGAGATAACAGCCAACTTTTCTTCGACGATTTGGCGGGCAATCGCTGCTACTGAAACCCGCTGGGACGTCGCCGCGACCATCAATGGTTCGATGGCCTCGTCCCCCAGGCTGTCCAGCTGCCGCAACGGAACTTTCACGGCAGTATCGTCTGCCTCGGCGAGGCGCGCCGCCAGTCGGTTGGCGAACTGTCGGTTGTTCCAACGGATCAACGTCGGCGCGATCATCAATCCCAGCAGCGCGACGACCATGGTCGCTACTGTGGTCTTTAGCAGCCGTGATTTGCCGTCTTCCGCGGTCATGGGCAGTTTGTGTTGCGAGTCAGAAATATCGAGCCGCGATTGTCTTGAAAGCCCCACAGCGGCACAAGACCGCCTGCAGCGCTGGTCGTGTGCTAGCAATCTGTCGATTGATTGACAGAAAAAACTACGGACGGCCCCTCGATCTGGACGAATTACTTCTACAACCCGCAAAGCTTCTCAGCGGATGCGGGTTTCACACGAGGGGGGATGAATGCAACGCTGTCAAAGCTACGCGAGTAGTTTCGCGCGGAGGGTCTATGCCCGCTGCGCGAGGACTCGCTTCCGATTATCGCTGCCGCTGCGCGCCAAGATCTTGGTCGCGACAGTTTGCTGGCTCTCTGGGCTCTGCCAGATTGAGATGGCTGTGGCACAGCGTAAGGGCCTGGACATGCAAGCGACGACGTCCGACGCGGCGCGGCGCGAAGCGATTCAGCATCTACCGTTGAAGAACATCGACAACAGGCATCGTCGTGACGTGAAACGCGTGCTGGACGATACGAGTCTGTACCGTCGGATGCCCACGCAAATGGTCGACTGCGACCCCAAGATGTTCACTTTCTTAGCCGAGAATCCCGAAGTGCTGGTCGAGATGTGGCGACACATGGGTATCAGCCGCGTATCGCTCAGACGCACGGGACGTAACACGTTTTCGCTCACCGACAACGCCGGCACCACTGGCAACCTGGTGATCGTCGAGCAGAAATGCGACGACCAAGCGCAAAACCGAATCGTGATGTACTCGGAAGGTGCTTACGAAGGCAAGCCGTTCAAGCGCCCGATTCGCGCTCAATGTGTGTTGTTGCTGAGAAGCGGTTCCGTGCGAGAGACCAACGGCCGCGACTACGTGGCCTGCCGGTTGGATTCGTTTGTACGCATCGAACGCGCGAGCATCGAACTATTTGCCAGGGCCGTGCATCCTTGGGTCGGCAAGACTGCCGATGCGAACTTCGCAGACACGATTGGCTTCATTAGCAATCTGTCGCAAGCGGCGGAGCAGCGACCGGCCACCCTTGAGCGACTCGTTGCTGGGCTGCCGCGCGTGACCACACAACGACAGCGAGAATTTGCACAGATTGCTTACGATTGCTCCGAGAAGTACGACGCTTCGACCGAACGACTAGCCCGCAAGCCCGAGTAAGTCGTTCACCCGTTGGCCTCGCCGAAATGTCGCTTGGCTAGCTCTGCCAGCCCTTTCAGATCGAGTTTGCCGGTACCTAACACAGGAATCTTTTCCACCTGCAGGAAGCTATCGGGACTCGGAATATAAATGTTCGGCAGTCCAATCGCTTTGAGGTGATCGCAGATTTCCTGTGGTGTGTGGTCGAGCTGCGTGTGTAGCACCACCAATCGCTCGCCTTTCTTTGCGTCAGGCACCGACGCAACGGCCGCGCGGACTTCCTCGTCGTCTTCGCCTTGGACGAATTCCTGAATTGCCTTCTCAATTCGTTCGTGCGGGACCATCTCGCCGCCAATTTTTGAAAACCGACTCAGGCGACCCGTGATCGTGATAAAGCCTTGCTGGTCGACGACCGCAATGTCGCCGGTGACGTACCAGCCATCTTTGATGACCTCACTCGTCTTCGCCTCGTCGGACATGTAACCACGCATGACGTTGGGGCCTTTGATGAGCAACATCCCGGCGGTGCCGATCGGTAAATCTTCAAAAGTATCAGGGTCAACCGTTTTTGCAGTCACTCCCGGAATCGGACGCCCGACACTACCCTCCAACAAGTCGGTTTCGCTGGTCTGCGAACGGCTAGGCGGCACGTTCACCGAGACCAGCGGTGAAAGCTCCGTCGCCCCGTAACCTTCCACCGGACGGACGCCGAACTTCGTCTCGAACGCGTCGCAAAGCTCTTTGGGCAGCTTCTCGGCCCCAGCGACCACGATATCCAGATTCGTGAAGTCTTCCGGCAGGCAGCGTTTCAAATACAACCGCAGGAATGTGGGCGTAGCAAGCACCACCGACACTCCGTATTTGCCAGCCAACTTGCTGATTTGCCGCGCCTCCTGGGGATTGGTGTGATAGACGCACCGCACATCCAAGCCCAGTACCGTCCACAGCGTCACCATGTAGCCAAACGAATGGAAGAACGGCAAGATCCCCAGCAAGGTGTCTTCGCTCTTGAGGTGCACGACCTGGTCAATCGCCTCGACGTTGGAGCCAATGTTGTGATTGGTGAGCACCACCCCCTTGGGAATCCCGGTCGAGCCGGACGTGAAAATCACTGTTAGCTCATCGCTGCCGCTCATTTTGTGTACGCCCAGCATTCTTTCTAGTACCGCAAGCGGCGTGGCGTAAGCCAAGGTCGCGCCGGCAAGTTTATCGCCGGTGGTGACTTTCTCTTTGAAATCGTCGAGCAGCACAATCTCGGCATCCAAGTCGAAATCGAACTTCTCGAGGACCTTGCTGGTCGTCAGCACGTGGCGAATTCCGGCCCGCTTGATGCAGGCGTTCATGATGTCGTTGCTGACCGTGTAGTTGAGGTTCACCGCGACGCGCCCGGCGAGTGTGACTGCCGCGTTGGTCACCACCGCGCCGCAGGTGGGCGGAATCAAGATGCCGACGTACCGTTCATCCTCTTTCAGTACCTCGCGCAACAGCAGCCGCCTCAGGATCATTGTTCGCATCAACAGCGTGCCACCGGTCAGTTCCGCTCCGGTCGTGTCGGCCATCTTAAATTTGAAAAGCGACTTGCGACACATTCGTAGCATCAAACGAGGGAGGACCATCGTGCGTTCCTTTCTGCCCGACACGGCGTCGGCGCCCAAATCCTGGACCGACTGTCGAAGTTCATGAATATCGTGCGGTTTGGGAATCTTCTCGCCAAACCAAATCGAAACCTGACGCGACCAGACTCGCGGCCGCTTCGAGAAAAACCGTCCGCCTCGGGAGGTAAAGATACTCCCCCATAGCTCGTCGAGATAGACGGGTACGATCGGAGCCGAGGTCCCCTTCAGCACATCCAGCGTGCTCGAGCGGAACTGATGGAGTGTACCAGAATGGGAAATCTTGCCCTCGGGGAAGATACACACCAGTTCGCCGTTGTTGAGAGCTTGCCGCGCGCTCTCGACCGCGACGCGTGCCTCTTTGGGATTACGACGGCTGATCGGGATCGCACCCATGATTCGCGCCAAGCCGCGTGCCCACCAATTGGTGACCAGATCGCTGGTGATGATCAGCCGCACCGGCCGTGTGGAAATAGCAACCAACAGGAGGCCGTCAATCCACGAAACGTGGTTGGGCGTCAGCAACGCCGCACCTGCTTCCGGTAGATTGTGCCGCTGATGGACGCGGATCTTGTACGCTGTGTGCGTTGCCAACCACGCCAGGAAGCGCAGTGTCGCCTGTGGAATTACCCAGATGATGTAGGCGAACACCGGAATCGTCATCACGCCACACAACAGAAAAATCTGTCTCGCCGTCAGCAGCGGGTGTCCCACCACTTCTCGGTAAGTGGCTCGCACAAGCGGCTCACGATCGGGGTACTCCTCGACGAAGTCGTCCACGTCCAGGTCTTCGGTCGCCTCCATCTGCTCGTAGAGCTGTTTTGCGAAATCAGGATCAGCACTCGCCGCTGGGCTCAATTCGAACAGTTGTTCCAACGAACCGTCTGACATCGGGGCCCGCATCACCCCAAAGGCCACGGCCACCAGCAGCACTCCCGAGAAGGTGAGGAAATTGCTAGCCGCCAGAATCGAACCACGTTTTTCCTTCGGACTGTAATGCTGCATGTAGGCCGCCAGCGGCACATCGAACAGCCCTCCAAAGAAACCCAGCATGAACAGTAGCGCACTCGCCGCAACACCACTGACGGTCCAATAGTCGTCAGGATTGATCCCCGGGTCGACCAGCGTCCCTTCGACCGTAAACAACAAGAATGCGGTGACCGCCAAGCCGCCCGCACCGAGGGGCAAGATTCCCAACTCCACCCGGCCACCAGACCAAAAGCCGGCAAGTACGCTGCCCAAGCCCACTCCGAAGACCAGTGCAATCAGAAACGGAATGACTTGTGATTGCTTGGTGGTTCCGCCTTCGGCGGCGAATTGATCGATGTTCAATTGAGCCAAACCAGCCAACGCCCAAAAGAACATGATGCCCAGCGCCACGCGAAAGATATCTTTGATGGCGTAAAGCTCTTTGAGGTCGCGCCAGGTCTGTTGTGGAGCATCCCAAGGGAACTTACGACTGGCATTGGCCACGGGCAACGGCGCAATCAACATACTCGCCATCCAACCCGCGACGGCGGTTCCGACCAGAACTGCCGCGGACATCCAGATGCCGCTTTGGCCCTGTTCAACGGTGATCGTGGCGAGCCAGTTGCCGACGCCCGTGCCAACGGCCGCTGAAATGACGGTCGTCAAACCGATCAGACCATTGGCGGCGGAGATCCGCGTTTCGTCGAGCATTTCTGGGATGCTGCCCAGTTTCGCCGGCCCAAACAGTGCGCTCTGAGCCCCCATCAGCGCGACAACAACCAGCAGCAGCGCGACGCTTTCGATCAGAATCGCGATGATCGCCAGCACCATGATCGCGATTTCGGCCACCTTGCACGCGACGATCACGCGTTGTTTGCTAAACCGATCGGCAAGGTAGCCAGCCGGCGCGGCGAGCAACAGATACGGCAGCACGAACGACGCGGTGCCGGCCATCAGGATCCAGCCGACTTGGCTCTTGTCGACGTGGTTCTTGCCAACGCCGATTACCAGCCACCGCAAGATGTTGTCGTTCGCCGCGCCCAGGAGTTGCGTAAACAGCAATCCCTGAAAGCCTTTGGAACGCAGCGTGCGTTCGCGCGGAACGGCGGCAAGCTCGTCATCACCAGCCAGAGAATCGCTTGCCATCGTGGAGTTCTGTATCTTGGTACGGGTCCGCCTATGGGTACTATCTTAACTCTAGGTCGAGACAAACTCCAAGCGCAGTTGTTGTCGGAGGACGCGAGATTCGCCGTCTATTCCGATTGCACGAGTCGCTTAATGCGGATATTGCGATACCAGACTGGATCACTGTGATCCTGCAGGGCAATATGCCCTTTGCGGTTCTTGGCGAATTTCGGCCAGTCGGCAAACTTGCTCTTGGCAAGTCGTTCTTTCCAATCATCGCTGCCAATCTCGCATTCGACAACCTTCTTGCCGTTGAGCCAATGCTCGACATGATTCCCGCGCACCACGATTCGCGCTTTGTTCCATTCTCCGACCGGAACGGTTGTCCGTTCGCTGCGCGGGTACAGGGCATACAACGACGCCGCCGAGGTTAAAGCGTTCTTACCATCCCGGTGTTTGTCGTCGTCGAGTACCTGGCACTCGATGCCGGTCACGTAAGAAGCGTTGTCGCCGGTCGAGACGCGATAGATGATGCCGCTGTTTCCAGCCTCGGAAATCTTCCATTCCAGGCGGAGGTCGAAGTCCGCGAATTCGCCCACCGTCATGATGTCGTCGCCCCCGCCCACGCGAGAGAGAACGCCATCTTTCAACTCCCAACCGCTGGGCCACTCCTTGTCCTTGTAACCGCGCCACAAACGTTGCGCATTCTCGCCTAAGAGATTCTCGAAATCGACTTCTGAGTCTGCTGCTTCAAGATTCGCAGCAACTGCGGCTTCGGCCGCCTGCATACGTTCCGGCTGGATCGCAAAAACGGAAACAAGTAACAAAGCGGAGAAGGCCACGAAACGGCGAACAACGAGCGACGACGAGTGCTGCTGACGAGGAGCCAATTGTGCATACATATTTGGAATTTCCTTAAACCACAAAACACCGATAATGCCCAGGTACCAGTCGCCCATTGTAGGCGTCTGCGCGGACTTGCACAAACGGTCAGGATGGAGTTCCGATTGAGCGCCAACAGCCTCATTGACTTGATTACCGCCCTCTGGCTGGGGTTCGTAGGGGCCTGCATTGGCAGCTTTTTGAACGTGGTTGCGTATCGCATGCCGCTGGGCATGTCGGTCATCTGGAAGCCCTCACACTGTCCTAAGTGCAACCATGCCATCCGCGCCTACGACAATGTGCCGGTGCTGGGCTGGCTGTGGCTGAAAGGAAAATGCCGCGACTGCGGCGAGCCGATCTCACCGCGTTACGCGATCGTCGAGTTCCTGATGGGCGCGGCGTTTTTCGTGTTGGCCTACGTCGAGCTATTCACCGGCGGTGCGAATCTGCGGGGCGGCCCGATCACCGAGTTCACCGGTGCCATGAATAACGTCTGGGTGCCCCAGTGGCAACTCATCGGCATCTACGCCTATCACGGTTTATGTCTGGCGTGGCTAATGAGCATGGTGCTGATCATCATTGACCGACAACAGATTCCGCTGAAGCTGATTGCATTCGGCGCGGTGTTGATCGTGATGCTCGAATTGCTTGAGCGACCTCACGTCGAAGCGGCGGGTGTGTGCTTGCTGGCATTGGCCGCTTACCTCAACAACGTTCGCATCGCGAAGTTTCAATCGAAGTCAAAGCGCTGAGTAACGGCTGACGCAGCTAACCCCTATTGCAGCTGGGCGGCGACTTCCTTCGCAAAGTAGGTGAGCACACCATCAGCACCAGCACGCTTGAATGCAAGGAGACTCTCGAGCATCACTTTTTCGCGATCAAGCCAACCTTTCTCCGCTGCGGCGGAGAGCATCGCGTATTCGCCACTTACTTGGTAGGCGAACGTGGGTACGCCAAAGCTCTCTTTCACACGCCGAACAATGTCGAGGTAGGGCATGCCAGGTTTGACCATCACGCTGTCGGCACCTTCGGCAATATCCAGGGCCACCTCGCGAAGCGCTTCGTCGCCGTTTGCGGGGTCCATCTGATACGTGCGTTTGTCACCGCTCCCCAAGTTGGCGGACGAGCCGACTGCATCGCGGAACGGACCGTAGAATGCCGAAGCGTACTTGGCGGCGTACGCCATGATCTGCACGTCGTGGAAGTTATCCTCGTCGAGTGCTTTGCGAATCGCGCCGACCCGACCGTCCATCATGTCGGAGGGCGCGATGATGTCGCACCCGGCTGCCGATTGAACCAGCGCTTGCTGGCAGAGCATCTCGACGGTTTCGTCATTCACGACGTAGCCATCACGGACCAAACCGTCTTGCCCGTGGCTGGAGTAGGGGTCGAGTGCCACGTCGCAAATGACTCCAATTCGCTCGGCGTGTGCCGACTTCACTGCTCGCACCGCTCGACAGACGAGGTTCTCCGGATTGATGGCCTCTTCGCACTCGGGAGTCTTCTTGTCGGCCGGCGTGGCCGGAAACAATGCCACGGCCGGAATCCCCAGATCTACTGCTTCGCCGATCGCTTCGACAGTCAGATCGATCGATAACCGCTCGACGCCTGGCATCGACGGGATCGGCTCTCGGCGGTCCTCGCCCTCGCACACAAACAGCGGCCAGATCAGGTCGTCCACCGAGAGCTGATTCTCAGAGACCATTCGCCGCGACCATTCATGGTGGCGTAGGCGTCGCGGACGTGTACTGGGATAGGTGCCCCAAGGGCCGTGTGCGGGTTCCGCCATAGTGCAAAATGAGAACGTGAACTGAGATGGCCAAGCTTTCGGACTTCCATTATCGGAAGCCCAGCCCGTAAAATCTACCGAGAATCTGACATCCAGATACCTCGAACACCTAAGCCCAGTTCCCCAAGGGTCGCACACTGAGATTTCTATGCCAACGCAAGAACCCAAAATGGCGCTGGGGCCGTTTCAGTTCCGTCCTGCCAACGTAAGCGTTCAAGGTCGTCCTTCGCTTTCCGAGTGGGAGGGTCCCTTGCAGTTCGCGCTCTGGTGTCAGCGTGCGAGTCCCTGGTGGATCGGTGATATGATCAACCGCGGCGAGGATCTCTATGGCGAGGAATTCGGCGAAGTGTGCGGGTCCACGTTGTCCACTGAGATGGTCAGTCGTTACGCCTCGGTTGCCCGCCGCGTCCCGCCCCAGAACCGACGACCTGCCTTGTCCTGGTCAGCGCACGCGGCGGTCG
This sequence comes from Bythopirellula sp., assembly GCA_028285205.1. Classification (GTDB taxonomy): domain Bacteria; phylum Planctomycetota; class Planctomycetia; order Pirellulales; family Lacipirellulaceae; genus Bythopirellula. The sequence goes on from JANQQA010000017.1 coordinate 33,921, forward strand.
CACGGTTGCCGCATGCTCAGCAGAAAAAGATCCTGCTCGAAGCTGAGAAGCAAGGCTGGAACAGCGATGAGCTGCGCAAGAAAGTCCGCGAGATCGTAAGTGGCACATGATCTACAGCGGCGAGCAACTCATCACGATCGCGTTGATCATGACCTTCGGCAGCATCGTGCAAGGGGCAGTCGGGTTCGCGTCTGGTCTGATCGGCGTACCACTGCTGGTGCTCTGCAATTTCTCGCTGGGCGAGGCGGCCACCATAAATCTATTCTCCACGAGCCTGCAGAACATCTCTGGCGCCTGGAAACTCTGGCCATACCTCGAGCCGCGCGAGGTGGCGCTTCCCGTGGTCGTCCGTTGGCTCGCGATTCCGGTTGGCACTTACGCTGCGTTTCTGGCCGATCAGCGGCTTTCGCCCGTGCAATCGAAGCAGCTGATCGGCATCTTTCTGCTGGTGGTTGTTTGTCTGTTATGGGGCTTCCGATTTCAGCCGCGTGACTACCTGAATGCTGGGTGGCAAGTGCTGGCTTTTTCCACATCAGGCTTCCTGATGGGCTTTGCCGCTGTGGGCGGAGCGCCGATGGTCATCTACGTAAACTCGATGACATGGTCGGCTACCAAGTCGAGGGCGTTCCTGTTTTTTTGCTCCGCGTCCGCCTTGCCGGTGGCGATGCTCACCTACTGGCTCAAGCATGGCGAGAAGATCATGCCGGCGGCGATGTCGACGTTAGTGGCGATGCCGCTGATTATGTCCGGTCTGTGGCTGGGCTTCATCGCGGGGCATCGACTATCGAAACCGCTTTTTCGTCGGATTACCTTTGGCCTGCTGATCTTGATCGCCGTCAGCTCGATTTTGGCGCCGTTCTTTTCAAGCGAACAGTGGTAACGGTAGACTTGGTGCCGTGCCGGTAGTTGTTCCTGCCTGCTACATATTTTGAAGTCTTCGCACATCAATTCCTAAACCAGGAGGTCCGCGCGTGTACCGAGCAGATAGCAGCCGCTACGAACAGATGACTTATAATCGTTGCGGACGCAGTGGGCTGAAGCTGCCTGCGGTCTCGCTGGGTCTGTGGCACAACTTCGGAGGAGTCGACAGCTACGAAACAGGTCGAGCGATCGCCCATCGAGCTTTTGATCTTGGTGTCACGCATTTCGACTTGGCGAACAACTACGGTCCTCCTCCCGGCTCGGCGGAAGAAAATTTTGGCAAGATGCTGCGGGACGATCTTGGTGCCTACCGGGACGAACTCATAATTTCCAGCAAGGCCGGCTATCTGATGTGGGATGGGCCCTATGGAGAGTGGGGATCGCGTAAGTACCTAATGGCCAGTCTCGATCAGAGCTTGCAACGGATGGGACTCGACTACGTCGACATCTTTTATTCGCATCGGCCAGATCCTGACACGCCTCTGGAAGAGACGATGGGCGCGCTGGCTAGCGCCGTCCAACAGGGCAAGGCGCTGTACGTGGGAGTCTCCAATTACTCGGCGGAAGATACGCGTCAAGCGTGTCGGCTGCTGCGAGAACTGGGCACACCGTGCCTGATCCATCAGCCACGTTACTCGCTGCTCGACCGCTGGGTGGAAGAACAACTACTCGATGTGTTGCAAGAAGAGGGCGTCGGCTGTATTCCCTTTTCGCCGCTGGCGCAAGGACTGCTGACGGATCGCTACTTGGAAGGGATGCCGGCCGACTCGCGGATGGCGAAGCCCCATGGATTTCTCCAGGCTGAGGAACTCGACGACCAGACTCGCAAGCAGGTGCAAGGGCTCAACGAAATCGCGAACTCGCGGGGTCAAACGCTCGCCCAGCTGGCTCTGGCTTGGGTCCTAAAGGACCAACGGATCACGACCGTGCTAATCGGTGCCAGCTCGGTCAGTCAGTTGGAGCAAAACCTGGGCTGTCTTCAGAATCTGGACTTCGAACCATCGGAACTGGCCGCCATCGAGCAGTTGATGGCGTGATCCGTACACGTCGTCGCCGGCTGGAATCTAAGCGCCTATGCGCGCAAAAAAAGAGATCGCCACGAAGGACGATCTCTTTTTGGAGTCTAGATTGTTCCCGGTTGCCCAGGAAGGTACGCCGCAGTTAGCTGCGACGGCGGCTGCCGGCTACGGCTACAAAGCCGAGGGCGGCAAGCGCGATGCTCGTCGGTTCTGGAATCACGATGTCGACGTCAACATCGAAATCTTTCTTGAAGATTCCAGCTACCGAACCAGGCGTCGACAACGCGGTCAACGTGTTGTTGATGCGGGCAGTAAGTCTAGTTGCACCCAGGACGAACGACTCGCCAGCATCGGTCAACGCTTGGTTGAGGTCAAAGTCGAGTGACAGATCCCAAATGCCGACGGTGGTCGGAGGATTATTCAGCGTAACGTTAGTAACGTCGGAAAGGACAATTGGAGCAATCGGCGAGCCGTCTACTTCGAGAATGCGAAGCTCAAACACATTTAGTGTCGCGGACACTTGTGCTTGGCCGTTGCCAAGTGATTGCATAGCGTAATCGCCACCTTCGGAGAAGCTGATGTCGCTGATGGCGCCAGCCCCCGGTTTTGCCCGAATCTCAAGATTCAAGAACCCATCGGTCAGATCGGCGGTACCGCCACCCGCTTGCGCACTAAAGCCGAGGCTAGGATTCGGTGAACCTGGCTCGAAAAAGGCGAGATCGTCACCGATTACAACGGGAGCACCGTAGAGAGGTACGGGATCCGTCGAAGTTTCTGTGACATTAATGTAAGCAACGCTGGGACCCATCACCATGCCATGGTTGATCGTGCCGGCGTTAACGAGAGTTACTGCACATGCAGCAACCATGAGCGCAGCTACAGCCTGCGCTGAGAAAGTTCGCAAAGTTGTCTTAAACATTAGATCTAGACTCCGAAGATGAAAACCACTTGTTGCTTCTTGTTAAGTGCCCCTGCAACAGATGAGGTGCTGCCCAGTGCTAGCATTAGTCTGTAGCTACAGACCCTCTGCTAACAGGTGCGATTCTAAGCGTGGATTAATGGGCAAGCAATCGTTTTGTGAGAATTTTCTCGATATTTTGTCTGTGCCGACCTCGCGGGTCGTCATGAAACCCTCCTGTGGTGGGGCTGTTCCGGTCACGTAAGTCGCGAAATGGAAAGTGGTTAGGGCAACACACCATTGCGCCATCAAGGTCATCCGGGGCCGCCCAACTTGCCAGAAATTTTTTGCGGCCATTGTTAAGAAACGGCAAATACTTAAGTCGGATTGTGGCAGTTATCGGCTGAAAGCCGCGGCTCGCTGAACTAAGCCGTCTCGTAGCGCATCATGATTTCATCAGGATCTAGGTCCGCGATGCTGGTGAAGTGGCCATCGACAATGGCCTCGCCGAGCTTCGTTACTTGCTTGTAATAGCGATTTGAAGCGCGTTTTCCTGTGAGTTTCTGCGTCAGCTCCTGACACATGATGTCGGCTGCATCACGGACGATTTCGTCGGACTGCCGCGCCGCGTAAAGGCTGGTGCAGAGAATCGTAATCAGGTCTTGGCAGCGACCCGAGAGTTCCGCCATGCGGCACTGACGATCGGCCAGCGCAAGCTGAAACTTGCTCATCGTTTGGCTGATTTCCAACGCCATTCGTTGTAGTTGCGTGCAGGCGAATTCCGCGTGTCGGGCGAGGCTGGCAGGCATACTGGGGAGTTGGCTGTTGGCGGTTGGCAACAATCGCTGTGCGACCATCCACTTAGCATAGGGGAGGGCAACTCCCATCAGCGTCCAGGCGTGCATCGGGTTGAGCGGATTCGGCTTCTTGATTCCCGCCGCTGCAAGTGCTTTTCCGATCGGCTCGAAGTATGTCTTACCGTGATCTTTGACCAGCGACTTGAAGAAGGCCATGCCGAGCATCTCGCCTTCGCCCTCGTAAATACACGGAGCAAGATATTCGTGTACGTTGTCCCCGAGCAGGTGACCATGGAGGAATGATCTACCGCCATGAGTCTTCATGAACAGTTCGATGGCGGCATGCTTCTGTGCCTCGCTGCCGAAGATCTTGGCGATGATGCATTCCATTTCACCCCGATAACCACGATCGATCAGCCCAGCACACCAATGGGTGAGCGCATCGCAGGCGGTAATTAGACCCGCCAGCTGGCCGAGTCGACGCTGCACAAGTTCGCGGTTGGCAATCGGTGCGCTGTAGGTGACGCGGAATTTGGCCCAAGGAATCATGCTCGCCATCATGATTCGCATCGTCCCTGCCGCGTTAGCACACAACGAAACCCGCCCCAGATTCAGTCCGTGGTAAGCGATCGTCAGGCCGTTGCCCTTGGTGGGGACCAGCAGATTCTCCTTGGGAACCCGTAGATCCTTGAAAATAAGCCCCTGGTTGTAGGTGTGCTTCAGCGCCCACAGTCCGTATCTGCGGAGCTGGAAGTGCTCGTTTTCTTCGTTCGGCAAGTCGACGATCAGAACCGCCGGTTTCGAATCGACAATGCAGACCAGTCCGATCGTCCGCCCCGGAACGACGTTGGTGATAAACAGCTTCTCGCCGTTGACGACGTAGCTATCGCCGTCCAGCACGGCTTCCGTTCTGAGCTGGGTGAGATCGCTCCCGGCACAGGGCTCTGTCAGCGCGAAGGCGCTCAGGCGCGAGCCGTCAGCCAGCCCTGGTAGAAATCGCTGCTTTTGCTCGGCGTTGCCAAACGTTCGCACCGGATCAACAGCCCCAATGCAGCCATGCACGGAGGCGAGTCCCGCAATCGTGGGATCCGCCATCGCCATGCGAGTGAGAAAAGGAGCAAAGCAGGAAAATGGTGTCCCCAGCCCGCCGTATTCGCGGTCAACCAGCAGTCCCCAATAGCCCACGGCTGCCAGATCCTGCATGACTTCGGGGGTGATCTTGCCGTTTTGGTCCAACACCGTGTTGGCCGATCGATGCCGCCGGACGGTGGCGATCGAGTCGTCCATCACCTGTTGGATATCAGCCGGTGTCGTTGTCGGCTCGACCTGAAACAGGTCTACCGGCACGCCACGATTCCACACGGCCTGGTGCGCGGGACTATTGACGGTCTGATACTGCGGCGCGAACAGTGCCTCGACCTGATCGTCGGCCTTGTCGATGGCGCCGGTACGCCGCGCTTCGTCTTCACTCTTACCGCCCAGCTTGAGCGCGGTTTCAGCGAACGAGATTTCGTGATCGGTATTTGTTGGTGTGGGGGCGTCGGTACTCATCTTTTGGCCTGGGTTTGAGTCAACGGCACTTGGATTGGTCCAACTTAATTATACCCGATGCAGCGGCGTTAGCCGTTGTGAGAAGTGTCCAGGAGCTTTATCATTTTTGCGAAGATTCCAATTATTTGTGGGCATCTCGGTGCACGGTCGCTGCCAACATTTCATTACTATGCGAACATCATTGCTCCTGCGTAAGGCATTGCCATGAACGATCCTCGAATTGATCAACTCGCAAATCTGCTCCTCGACCACAGCTGCAAGATTACCAAGAACGAGAAAATCTTGATCGAGGCCTTCGACTTGCCGGAGCCCAATCTGGTATGCGCATTGGTCGAAGGCGCGGCCGCTCGCGGCGCGATTCCTCTGGTCTCGACCAAGAACAATGCGGTACTACGATCGCTGTATCAGACGGCAACCGAGGAAAGCATGAAGGCGGCCGCCGAGTTCGAAGGGGCGCGCATGCACTCGTGCCAAGCCTATGTGGGTATCCGCGGGGCGGCTAATAGTAGTCAGTTTGCCGACGTCCTCCACCCGCAGATGGATCTCTACCAAACGCATTGGTGGAAGCCCGTGCATGGTTCGATTCGCGTGCCGGACACCAAATGGGTCGTGCTGCGCTATCCAACCGACTCGTTCGCGCAGGCGGCGAACATGAGTACGGCGGCGTTCGAAGACTTTTACTTCGATGTCTGTACTGCCGACTACGCGGCGATGGGCAAAGCACAGGAGCCGCTGGTGGCGCGGATGGAGGCGGCAGATCGAGTAAAGATCGTAGCGCCCGGAACGGAATTGGAGTTTTCGATCAAAGATATCCCCGTGATCCCGTGCCATGGCGAACGCAATATTCCCGATGGCGAAGTATTCACTGCGCCGGTCCGCGACAGTATCAACGGCGTGATCCGCTTCAACACGCAATCACGCTACCAGGGAACCGTGTTCGACAATATCGAGTTTGAGTTTAAGGACGGTCAGATCATTCGTGCCGACGCGTCCGAGAAGAAGAAGCTCAATGAGATTCTCGACAGTGACGCGGGCGCGCGCTATTGCGGTGAGTTCGCGATCGGTACCAACAACCGAGTTCGCCACCCAATGCTCGACACACTGTTTGATGAGAAGATCGGAGGTAGCTTTCACCTCACACCCGGGCAGGCCTACGAAGACGCTTACAACGACAACGACAGCCGCATCCATTGGGACTTGGTGCTGATTCAGCGGGACGACTATGGCGGTGGCGAAATCTGGTTCGATGGCGAACTGCTACGCAAAGACGGACTCTTTGTGCCCGCTGATTTGCAGGCATTGAACGCGGGATTGTAACGCGTTGGCCACGTGAAAACTTTCACGAAGACGTAAATCATGCGGCTCCTACGCATGTGAAAGTTTTCACAATTCATTTTTGGTTGATTTGCTATTCGGCCGTGGCGATTCAATGGTATGCTTGGTGTGTCGCCAGCGAAGGCGATGACTTATCCGGCACGATTGCTTTTCTCACCAGCTCACTTTGTTCTGCCCTAAGCTCGTCTGCATTGGGCTTTCCGGCATTGAAGTGAGTGACTACTGCGGAGCGCCTAAAATGAATCACCTCACCGCGCGCGATTTCATGACCAAGAAACTCGTCACGCTAAGTCCAGAGATGGACGTCATCGACGGGGTGCAGCGATTGCTGAAGAACAGAATCTCTGGTGCGCCGGTCGTCGACTCCGACGGTAAGTTCGTGGGCGTGTTTTCTGAGAAGTGTGCCATGCAGGTGTTGCTCGATTCGGCATACGAGCAACTCCCCAGTAACGAAATCCGTCTGTTCATGGATACCGAACCGCAGACGATCGAGCCTGATACGCAGCTGCTTTCGATTGCGCAAGTCTTCTTGATCACGACCTATCGGCGGCTGCCGGTACTGGAGGACGGACAACTCGTGGGGCAGGTGAGTCGCCGCGATGTGATGCGGGCAGCGCTCGACTTGCTGAAACTCGCCCCGAATCGAAAAGAAGGTCCCTCCTTGCTTTACCTAAGTGCCCTGGTCGAGCGAAACGACGCCCCA
>JANQQA010000030.1 GCA_028285205.1 Bythopirellula sp.
CCTGCCCCTTGAGACATGGATCGTATAGTAGGCGGCTGTCGATCGACGGGACTGATGGCGAAGGTACTCCCTGGTACCTGAATCGGAAAACTCACCGTAATCCCTACAGTCTTTTTGCGCGACCGCTAGCCATGCAAGCACGGAGACGCGGCTCTCATGTTCGCGCTTGAGCGCATTGCGGCGGTCGATTCGTGTTCTGGAGGTGCAACAGCTAAATCAAGCGCGGCCAACGCCTGACGCCGCTGCGGTTTACGCAGTCGTCAGAAAACGTATGACTCGTAATAAATGGATGACCCTTCCGCAGCCACCGTCACAAGTCCGACTCTAGCCCTAGGCGGCCTATTTTGGGCGAACACCAGAATGTCTGAGAGTCGCACACCTATGTGCTAGCAGTCAGGCTGCTAAACGGGCGTCGCAGAGCGCATGGTCGCCCGGTGTGTCGGGTACGAAATGAACTAGTTGCCCGCTTCTATATTCATGTACTTCCCTAGCAGCCTCACTGAACTCGTTAAGCAGCATTCGCTCGTTTTAGCCGCTGCCTTGGCGATGACGGGGGTCGGCCACTGCCGCGCTTCGGACGAAGTCGAATCGCTGTTGTGGTCAGGCGTACCATCCGTGTCGGCGTGCTTGGATCGCTGCAGCCTGGGGAGTCGCTTCGTAACGGCGGAGCCTAATTACACCGGGGAGGTTTTCAGCAACACACGTGGCGGCCGTGCCACGAGCGGCGCAACGCAATACCTGGCACTGCTTCAGATTCCCTTGACCATCCATCTCGACCAGACGCCAGCGGCATTGCCTGGCAAAGTGTTCCTGCTTGGACAGAACACTCATGGTCGGGGGCTTACAGAAGACTTTGTTGGCGACGCCCAGGTACTCAGCAACATCGACTCCTTCGAGAATATCGCTCAAGTCAGTGAGTACTGGTGGGAATTTCAGATGCTGGATGAAGACCTGACGGTCCGTATTGGCAAGCAAGACGTGAATACGGAGTTCCTCTTCATCGATATGGCGGCCGATTTCATCCAATCGACATTTGGCCTGAGCCCATCGACGGCATTTCCGACGTATCCGGACCCATCGATGGGGATCGTGCTACTCGCCAACCTCAGCGAGTCCTGGCAACTCAAGACCGGCGTCTGGGATGCCTTTGCTGAAGGCGGCAGTTGGGGCTTCTCAGGTAACGACACCATCCTCATAGTGGGCGAACTAGAACATTCCTATGTGTTGGGCGATGGCACGCTTCCGGGCGTTGTTGCCATCGGCGCCGTCTACGAGTCCGACGGGCAGATCGACGGAGCGCCGATCTCCGCAGTTCAGGAGTACTACGTGCAACTTGAACAATGGATAATCACAGAAGGACCTCACGCCGACGGGGTGGTACAAGGGCTAGGTCTGTTCGCTGGCTACTATCCGCGTATCCCCGGGCGGCTCATTACGCCTGAATCCGTTGGCGATAGCTTTGTCGCGGGCGGCATTTACGCCGGGTTACTTCCATCGCGTGACCTAGACGTCGTCGGTATCGGAGTAGCGTGGACCGAGTTGTTTGGTGGCGGCAGTGGCGAAGAGACCGCCTGGGAAATCTTCTACAAGGCGCCGGTGACACCGCGGATCAGCGTGCAGCCGGACCTGCAGTACATCGCGACCCCTGGTGGCATTTACAACGACTCGCTGGTGGTTGGGATGCGTTTCGAGTTGGCTATGTAGCGTAACACCACCCGGGAATGTGTGGCTAACGCCCCGTGCCGAAGCTCAAACGCCGTACTTGCTGTCGCAGACGCAGGACTTCGTTGGTCAGGTAATCGAACTTCCATTCGTCCTGCTCAGCGCGACTCCCATCGACGAGCGATTTGCCCCGCTGATAGACGAGACGCGCCAGTTCTGCCTTCAATCGCAGTCGCTCAATTTCTAAGTCGGTATTCTCGTTGGAGACCACGTTCTTGACTTCTTGTGCGCGTTTTAAGGACGCCAATTCAATACGGTAAGCCGCCCCAGCCATCTCGACGTAGACCTCGAAGTTGTTGGCTTGCTCTTGTTCGGCGCTGGTGAGTAGCGCCTTGGCCAGTTTCACTCTTTCTCGATACTCAGCGATCCTCGCCTCCGGCACGGTATTTCGGCGCCGCTCATTAGCCGACTCAGCGAGCTTGAGATTGATCTCCGTGTATCTCAAATAGGTGCGCGCCTGCTGAAGACGGAAGTTGGCTGGCGCTTCGGACTCCGTTGCCGTGGCATCGTTCGTGGGACTCTGCGCTGCCAGGAAGTTATCCATACATCCCAATGTGCTGCAGAACAGAAGGCATCTTAAAACAATAGCGCGCCGCGCTAGACGTGAACGCATGACCTGACTCCCAAGAACGAAGCAACTTTAGAACTCTGCCTGATTGCTGCCGAGCAACGCATCGGCAGCGGCCACCATTGCACCGAGTATAGTTTGACGAGTAGCTCGTCGCGAATGAAATGAGCTATTGCGGCAGCGATCTCGCTCGGCGGGTACCAGACGCTCCATCGCAACAAGTTCAACTGGGATTAGCGCCTGCAGGGTCAGAGTCAAGCTCGTCTAGCGGTTGCGGTACGTATTCATCGAGATCCAGATTCACCTCGCGCTGATCGTCTGAGATCTCGATCTGGATCGGCGATTTTCTCCAATCGCTGAAGAGCCTCAGGATCTCTTTCATGTCCGGATGGTACTTCGAGTCGGTTAGATCGACCGGCTTATCGATCCGCTCGGGTACTACTTGCACCGAGACGCGGCAAGTGCCGGGCATCACGCCGTGCGGAATCTGCTGGCTGAATTCGGGTCGGTAACGGCCATCTGCATCGGTGCGAGCCGTGCTGGGACGCCCAACCTCGGGGCTGAACTGCAGCACGACGTGCGACACGGGCTTGCCCCCTTTGGTGATGCGTCCGCTGATGTCCACCACTTCCGGCCCATCTACGCCGCAACCGCCGCTGACAAGTAGCACGAACGACGCGACCAACCGACACGCTACCCTGTTATTCAATTCCGGTCACCTCATCGCCTGCGCGGGTGTGAAAAGCCCAATAGATATCGAAGTCGATAAAATCGGTAACGAAATCGACGCTACCGTCTACATGGGCGACATTAATGCCGCCGGGATGATCGCTGTACGCCCCGCGCGTGTTGAATGCATCCTGTCGCCGAAAATTGGGAGGCCCTGGTCCGACGGCCGTGTGGGCGATCACCATGCCGTTGGAATTATGCGTGACGAACAAAAACGGATTCGATCCCGTGTCCGGATCGACCCACCCTCGCGGCGCGTTGTGGGCGCATTCCAAGAGCAGATACGTGTTGGACGTGCCATCGGTGATTTCCTCCATACCGACTTCGCTAAGCATCCACGACACGCCGTCGTGAGGCCCGTTGCGGTCGACGCAGCACTTCAGTCCGCTGCCAGCGTTGATGGCATAATCTTTGTGTTGGGTGATCGGCTGAACACGGACGGCCGATGGGCACACGAATGTTGACGGTTGGCTCAAGGCGGCAAGGCGATTCACCGGATCACCCGCCGGTCCCCGTTCGGGACTGCCCCAGCCCCGCCGGCCCTCCGGCAACGATTCAGCGTAAGCTGGCAAACTAAAGTCAATTTGGTCGTAGATGTTCTGCGCTTCCATGTAGGGAAGCACCAGCGCCGACCAGCTGTAAAATCCGAACGGACAGCAGCCGCTGTTCGGTTCCTTCCAGGGAGGGCTGAACGGCCGCCGGTCGCCACCATATTCACCTGTGGCACCTGCCGGCAGGGCTTCGAGTGCATCGTGGTGCATCAAGTTGGCGATCGCCAATTGCCGGATGCGATTCTGGCAATCGCTCCGCCGAGACGCTTCCCGTGCCGCCTGCACCGCAGGTAACAACAGGGCGACCAGCACCCCAATGATCGCGATCACGACCAACAGTTCGACAAGCGTGAAACCACGACGACCTCGCATGGTTGGCACCTCGGGTGAAAAGGACGGAACCAAACGTCTGGTAGATTTCAACGACTAGTATGAACGGTTTCCTTTCTGTCGTCCAGTAAAGCCGACAAGCTGGGGTCGCAGTCAATCCTATCCGGAATTAGCCCCCGAGAGAGCATCCGACTTGCCTAACAGCCCACCTGTGCTTTACGGTAAAGGCTGACCCGCAAGCAACAGCGCTGGCAATCTCGACGACCTGTTGTGCACTACACTCCGGCGGAAAAACTAAAGCCTGGCTGCACACGTCTTTTCCAGATTATTCGCAGTTCGGTATGCACATCGTGTGGCGAGATCAGGTAAGATCGGAAGACGAGGCATTGCCCGGCGCGCAAGTTGGATGTTCCTGCAACACACAATCAGTAGGTGAGAATTTCCAGTGCTCTGTTTTACTCCTCAACGGCAACAAGCTCGCACCAGTCACCACGGCTTCACGTTGGTAGAACTCCTTGTCGTGATTGCCATTATTGGCGTGCTTGTCGCGCTACTGCTTCCGGCGGTCCAAGCTGCGCGTGAATCTGCACGCCGCACGCAGTGCTCGAACAATCTAAAGCAACTTGGACTCGCAATCCAAAACCACGCGAGCACGTACGACGGCGAGTTGCCACCCGGCAATCCAGGTCCATTCTTGCAAGGCCTGTTCACCTATCTACTCCCATACATTGAACAGGAAGCGGCCTTTTCACAGCTTGATGTGGACGACACGCGTGTGCACCACGGCACTCGCGAAGGTCGTAATCCAATACGGTTTCTGCCGGTGTCGGCCTACTATTGCCCGAGCTTCGACGGACAGCCAATCTACTACGCCGCGACCGCCGGAGACTACCAACTTGGAGCCATCACAACCTACCAAGGACTGTGCGGAAAGCTCGCCACCGAGGAAGCAGGTGTGGAACTGACCAGCTCGGTTTATGGCGACTTGCCGGACAATGGGGCGTTCGGCTGGGAGTTTGTCCGGCGGATGGGTGAGATCACAGACGGTACGAGCAACTCGCTGGCCATTGGCGAGTTCGTCCATCGGGACAGGATTGCCGGAGTATACACAGATCCTCCGGGCAACGTGAGACCGTGGATCCTTGGAGACAATGGGAGCATTGGCACGTACGCACTCAAGGTGGCCGAGCTTCCGCCAAACATCGTCATCGATCGCGTCGCTGATGGTGTTCCTTTCAATCACTTGCCAATGGGAAGTTATCATCCTGGAATCACCCAGTTCGTGAAAGTCGACGGCTCAGTGCATGGAATCACGGATGACGTAGATCTCCTCGCGTATCAATCCATGGCAACCGTGAACGGCGAAGACATCAGCAGTCAATGAGAATCATCGCAATTCGCCAAACTCAATTACGAACCAGTGTTGGCTTCCTGGTGCTGATGACTGCTTTGCTGTCTGGCTGCAAATCAGAGCTAGAGCTAGTCCCAGTTCACGGCAAAGTGCTGTTTCGAGATAAGCCGCTCGAGTACGGGAGCGTGATGTTCCAACCCGCCGGCAACGGCCCGTTGGCGCGCGGAACCATCGAGCCAGATGGCACGTTTGTACTCAGCACCGAGTCGCCTGAAGACGGGGTCCGTCCCGGGCCGTCCCGAGTGCGGATCACCTCGTTTGAAGCTCAGGCAACCGGAACAGCAGCGCATAAAGAACGCGAGATGTCGCTCGGTAGATCGGCGATTCCAAAAAAGTACCAGAGTTTTGGCACCAGCGGAATTAAAGTCGACGTTAGCGCAGACATGCAGCTGCCTCTCGTACTCGAGCTTGAGTAAGGTAGCCACAGGGGCCAGTCACTGTGGCGTTGCTAGAATACGCGATGAACCGCTTATCCATCCAGCCTTCCAGAGGTTGTCTTGTCTACCAGCCATCGAAGCACAACCAAGAGCAACTCCGGTGCTCGACTGGAATGTTACTGTGGATTCACCATCGTGGAGTTGCTGGTTGTGATCGCAATCATCTCGATCATGGCTGCACTTCTGTTGCCAGCGGTCCAAGCAGCGCGGGAGGCGGGCCGGCGGGCGATCTGTCAAAACAACTTGCGTCAGATTGGACTCGCGCTGCTTAACTATGAGTCGCAGTACGAACAATTTCCAACTGCCGAAGATCACGGCACCATCAAAGATCCCGGTTACGAACTCTCCGAAGGCTTCAAGAAGGACTATCATTGCGATTGGACCGGCTTGATTGGCAATTGGACGAATTACATTTTTCCCTACATAGAGCGTCAAGCAGAACACGACCGACTCGACTTTGAGATTCGGCCGCAGGAGGCGCATGCCGACAATGTCGAAATTATGCAAATGCTGATTCCGATATTTCTTTGTCCCAGTGACCCATACCGCGGACTCACGGTGGGCGAGCCCCGCTGGCAATCGCGAATCCAGCATTACTTCGCCGTTGCCGGCCCTAACGAAAACAATTGGACTCCACACCCGGACGGGCCCTGTGAGCATTTCCATTGTTGCGTTCACGATGGCGTATTCTACAACGACTCGAGGACCCGAATGGCACAGATTACTGACGGAGCCTCGCATACAGCGCTCGTCTGCGAAGTTTGGGGGCGCACGTCTGTCGATCACGACGAGCCGGATGAGGACAGTCGTGGGATGGGTTTCCATAATCAGGTTTACCTGATCGATCAGCCCAACAGCCGTCACAACGTACCCTGGCGCGCCAACAGCTTCCATCCAGGAGGCGTGCACATGTCATTGGCCGACGGATCAGTGCTCTTCGTAGCAGACAGTGTTGTTTTGGAAGTGTTTCAGACCTACGCAACGATTGCGGGCGCAGAAGCGTTGGCCAATTAGCATCCATAAAATCTAGATGCTTCGGGTGGCTCATCGAACACAGTCGCGCAACAGATTTCTTCAGGCCGAGGCGTGCTGCCTTCAAGCACCAGATGGCGTGTGCTGAAAAACGCGGAGATAGTGCGAAGGTCGATTTGATGACTGCCCAAGATGCCGCTCCGGCTTTTCGTTATTCAGCTTGCATCGCACATGTCCACTCGTTGAGTGAAGAAGGTGGGTAATCTACGCCCCAAGGCGTTGCGAAACAGGAGATTTTGGCCTGGGTGACGATCGGCGTGGCATCTACGTCGGAAAAAAATCATCAAAAATAGCATCGCCGAGGACCCCATGTGAGGAGCTCACGATATACTAGTAAGCTAATCTACGCTGGGCTCCAATTCGAGCCGATGCATTCTTTTCATTACCCCACAACTTGAAGCTGAAGGCACCGACTAATGAGAAAAGCATTTGAAAGGTTACGCCTGCACTGTAAGCAGGCCGCCAAGACCGGCACGGTAGCGTTTGGCTTGGCAGCCGGCCAGGCCCACGGCGCACCCATCAGTATTGGTACCTCAATCACCGTCACCACCGGTGGAGTCGCTTGGGCAACAGTGGTCAACTCAACGGTCGACCTGCCGCTGAGCAGTTTCCCCGGGGCGACGACTACCTTCCAAGGTTTCGGTATTGGAGAAGCGACTACGACCGCTGCAGGGCGAACCGACGCATTGGACGACTTTGGTGGCATTCGAGTCAACGGCGTCGCCTTCAATCATCCGGGGGACATGGCCGATCTCGAGACCACCTCCGACGGGACTTTTCTCACCACGATCACGCCTCAAGACATCGGCGGGATCGACACGAGCTACGACTTCTTCTTCGACGGCTCCAGTCCAACGTTGCGAGCAGTTGCCACGCTCACGAACACGACCAATGCACCGCTAACCGCACAAGTTTCCTACGGCGGTGATCTTGGGTCCGACGATACGACAAGACTCGAAGATACCGAGACCGGAGACACGACCTGGGACGTCGCCGCCGACGGTTGGGCGATCAGCTCAGATGGTGGCGACGGGCCTGACCCCGTGCTTACATTCGTCCGCTTCGATCCCGGGTCTCTCGAGGTCGCTTCAAGCACCCCATCGATCCCAGGTCTGCTTGACGCATTCGGCAATGATGAGGGCGTGCTTGGTGACATTTTCACCCTAGTGCTGGAGCCAGGCGAGACACAGCGGCTGATGTTCCTCTTGCAGCTCAACCCTGACGTCGCGACGGCCCAATCCCGAGTGGGCGATTTGGACAGTCTCGCGACGCTCGACGCGGCTGGACTGCTGGCTGGACTGAACCAGCAGGAAGTTGGTTCCATCGTCAACTGGAACGTGCCCGAGCCGTCGACCTTTGTACTCGGCGCGGGTGCCACGTTCGCCCTGCTGATTCGCCGTCGTCGCGACTAGTCTCGACAAAGCGCAACAGCAACCATACTTAGATCACATTGATCTGTTCCACGAACACGTTCGGTAGCTCTGCTGCCGAGCGTGTTTATTGATTGTGACACTGATACCATAGGATCAGATGCCGAATCGCAAGTCCGACTCTCGCCGCTTGCTCCAGAATCCTGACGCGCCGCAGACTGCGGGAATCCTGGAACGCGGATTCGAACAGCTCCGCGCTGGTGATGTGGACGGCGCTCGGCAAGCTGCTGAGAAAGTACTCCGCTCTGCCCAGCACCATCACGGTGCCTTCAACTTGGCCGGGCTGGTGTCGCTGCAACGTGGCGATGTAGGCGACGCGGTCCGCCATTTCAAGGAAGCGATCGGGCTGGGGCCAACAGTCGCGAACTACCACGTCAATCTGGCAGTCGCCCATCGCCGCGCTCATCAACACGAGGAAGCAGTTGCCGCCTGCCAACGCGCGATTGAGCTGCAATCAGACTATGTGCTGGCCTACCTGAACCTCGGCACCGCGCGTTTCGCCACTGCAGCCTACGGCGAGGCACTCACCGCCTTCGAGCAAGTGCTTGAGCGAACCAGGAATGACGAGCAGCGCGCCCTGCTGTTGGCATACTGCGGCGATGCTCTGCGCGAACTTGGGAAGCTGCAACAGGCAATTGCGTCGTACCGGCAGGCCCTGGATTTGTCTCCAGACTTGGCGCACGCGGTGGGGAATCTCGGCCTCACGCAGCTAGGTGTCGGACAAGCAGAGGCCGCTCTGGAGCTTGCGGAACGCGCTACACAACTTGAGCCACACTCGGCTGCCGTATGGATGAACCTGGGGACGACGTTGCGCGCGTTGGATCGCCTTGACGATGCGATGGACGCATACGGCAAGGCGTATGAACTGGATCCGGAGTCTGCAGAATTGGCTTGCCAGATTGCGTCCGTCTGGCTCGAAGTCGGCGACGTAGCACAAGCCGCTCAGTGGTGCGAAAAAGCCCTGGAGTCCGAGCCCGATCGGGTGGAGGCTCAATGCGGATTGGCCGCCACGCTTCTCGAAGCAGGCGACAGCACGGCAGCCGTTGAGCGCTATCGCATGGTTGTCGATGAACACCCCGAGAATGCGGAAGCCTGTCTTGGTTTGGCGCGAGCGCTGTGGTCGGATGGCGACGCGACCGAGGCGGTCGATGCCTGCCGTAAGGCGGTTGAACTGCGACCCGAGCACGCCGGAGCACTTGCGCAACTGGGGACGATCTTGGCGTCCGCAGGTGACGTCGACGCCGCCAACGAGGCGAACCGCGCCGCGCTGAAAGTAAATGCTCGGTCCGTCCCGGCTCTTAGTAACCTCGCGCAAAGCCTACGCGGGCGGCTAGGGGCGGACGAGGCAACGCAGATGGCGAACCTGTTGGACGCAGCTTGGATGCGAAACGGCGGGCGAGCTGCGTTACATTTCGGTCTGGCTCACCATCGCGATGGGCTCGGCGAATTCGACGACGCGGCCCACCATGCAGCCCAAGCAAACGACTTCCACACTAAACACAAACAAGATCGAGGTTGGGATTACCAGCCGGCGGAGTACGAACAATACGTCGATCGACTGATTGAAGTGTTCAATCCATCATACTTTCAGCGGGCCGCAGATTGCGGCAGTTGCAGTGAAACGCCGGTCTTTATCGTGGGCATGCCGCGTAGTGGTACGACGCTCACCGAGCAAATCATCGCCAGCCATCCTCGAGCGTTTGGTGCTGGCGAACGCAACTTTGCCGCCCGCACATTCGCCCGCCTGCCGCAACTCGTCGATCAGCCAGGTCGAACTCCGGTCGACTGCGTCGCCGACGTTTCGCCGAAACAGGTCACAGCACTCGCCGATTGGCACCTCACGCAGCTTGCACAGTTGGTGGAAAAATCGGGAGAGCGTGTCGACAAGGTTGCCCGTGTGCTCGATAAGATGCCGGAGAACTACAGCTTACTTGGCTGGATCGCGACGATGTTCCCCTCCGCTCGAATCATCCATTGCCGACGCGACCCCCGAGACGTGGCGGTTTCTTGCTGGATGACACAGTTCAAAGAAATCCGTTGGGCCTTTGATGTCGATCACATTGCCAATCGGATCAAGCAGTACCAACGACTGATGGACCACTGGCGGAGCGTCTTGCCGCTATCGATGCTGGAGATCGACTACGAAGACACCGTCGCGGACACCCGGGGTCAGACGGCCCAGCTTCTCGAGCATGTTGGATTGGAGTGGGATGACGCGTGCCTGAACTTCCATCAGACCGAGCGACTGATCCGCACGGCGAGTGTCACCCAAGTTCGCCAACCGATTTACCGCCGCTCGCTGGAGCGTTGGCGACGTTACGACAAACCGCTGCGTTCACTGTTTGAGCAAATCGAGGATTAGCAGGAGAATGCGGGGACTGCTCATTCGCTTGCTCGCGCAGCTGCGACGGCTAAGTCCACGCCCGGTCCGCTAGGCTCAACAACATCAACACATTCTGTCCGAGTCGGTGCATCGAAGCGGGATAGAGTATAATCTTGCGCACGGTAATGGTGACCCTGACATCGATCGTGTCATAGCACTTAATAATCAAGGCAGTCGCGACGGCTTCCTCACCACGGATCTGGAGAGAATTGGAAATGTCAATTGACTATCGCGGACTGATGGTAGCCACGATCGCGCTGCTGCTGACTGCCAACGCCGAGGCGACCTTGCCCACGGTCGGCTCCGCCAATCTGGTGGCTCACTTTCAAGCTAACGAGGCATCACTGGGATTGGATGCTTCCGGCAACGTGTTGAGTTGGACGGCGGAGAACAATGCCGGCATTACACTCGAGGTAGGTGGGAGCAACGACCCAGATAATATCCGTTTCAATCCGAGTGGCTTGGGTAGTTTGGGGGCGATCGAAGTCCGCGACTACTCGGGGGACAATCGCTACTTGCGCGGATCGTTGGGGACCGGTCTCAATGGGGCAACAATATTTTGGGTTGGGTATTACGATCCTGGCCGAGATGGATCCTTGGGCGATGGCTCAGGACAGTACGCGTATTCGATTGGGCGAGCGCTCGGGCAAGGGACCCAGATCGATCATCAAATCGATGACGATAGCTTTGAATTGTACGGCGGTGCGGGAACGCAGGCTGGGTTGCCGATTGATTATCTCAACGGGCACAATTCAGTGTGGCAAACGAATTACTTCCCAACGGCACCCGGTCACAAAGCTTTTGCTAACGGGTACGACCTCGGAATTCCTGCGGATGGGGGCTACAAGGTCTCCGCGAGCGGAGACCTGTTGCTGTTTGGCTGGCAGAATAGCGCCGGGACCGCGAGCGGATTCAATTTCGTCGGCAACATGTCCGACCTGGTGATCTACGATGGTGTGCTCGACGCGGCGGATGCCGCATCGGTCGCGAGTTACCTGAACGACCGTCTGCCCACGGCTCCTCCCGACCCGCCGAACCCACCAGAGCCCGTCACGCTGTTTACCAGCCTGAGCGGCTTGCCCAACTCGAAGGTATCGGGATTCGTACCCCACGGCAATTCGGCCGTGACCGGCACCGCTGAGTTCAGGATCTATCCCAACAACACGATGGACTATCAGATCCTGGTTGATGGTAACGCATACCCGGTCACGCAGGCTCATTTTTATAACATCAACAAGACGTCCGGCACTTCAGGCGATCCGGCCCACGGCGACTCGATCATTTGCTGGGGAGGTCGCTGGGCCAACGGGGGTGACTCCGATGAATACTTGCAAGGTACCGGCTATGTGAACGGCCGCCTCGTCGAAGTGCTAGAGAACCCAGAAGACTGGATGCTGATCGTTCACACCGCCGGAGGTCATTTCGCCAATGACCCGTCCGGCGAACTTGTTGAGTATGACCGCCTCGTTCACGAAACGAACGAATTAGGAGTCCCGGAAAACGAGCGCAGCACAAGATTCAACAACCGCGTCGGCCGCACGCTACTCGACATGACGTTGCGGGAGGACAATGCCCGCGATCGCTCGGCGCCGTTCTACGATCCGAACGATCCAGCGAACGTGGTCACCGAGCCGTACGCCGATGGCAATGGTGTGCGCTGGGTTGAGTTCGATGAGGATTCTCAGCAGTACGTGCTCACCGCCGACGCACTGGCAATGGGCTACGACCTGGAAACGGAGTACTTGTTTTACTTGTATGACGACCAGGGACCGACTTGGGACTTTGGCGGACCGGAAGGTGCGTTCGGGGGCTTTCTGCGTACCAGGATCGCGGGAGACCTGAACAACGATGGCTCGATTGACGGTGGCGACTTCCTGCTCTGGCAACGCCACAACGGCTCGACCGGCAACACGCCGTACTCCTTCGGCGACGGCGATGGCGATGGAGATACCGACAGCGAGGACCTAGCACTCTGGCAAACGCAATACGGTGTGCCAGCCTCCAGCCAGGGAGCCGTCGGCAATGCCACGTCTGTTCCCGAGCCCACTGCCGGTGTGTTGCTCTTGGGAATGTGTTTCTGCGCGATGGCGGTACGGGACGGGCGATTGCTGCTGGCGTGAAACGCCCGGATAGAAGAGAAACTGCCATCTGGATTACCGCGGCCGTTTCAGAATTTCGAATCGTTGCGGCTCGACGCAACAAAGTTGGTATTTGCGTTAACTTCAGACCGCAGCGGCTCTGGAGTGAACCGATGTCTGCGGGAATCGGCAATTCTCATTTTGCTTCCGCGTTCCACACGGACCCGAGTCAAGCGGATGCGGCGAGCTTCGATGGGCAAATCGCGTGTTGGAGGAATCGCTTCATCACCGGCTGGCCGACAGGACACTCAACTGTTCGCTGCAGTCACCCACAGTATTGAGGACGTGATACTCTGATCGGCTGGGACTCACCGATAAACGGGGGCTAGCTCTCAGACCGCGCCAACGCTAACTTTAGCAACAAAGTAACGTGTGGCGCTGGTCAGGCGGTGGCAACTCGCTGGCCGCAACAGAGTTCCCTCACAGCAGCGCGGCCATTAGCCGTTGAACAAACCCGAGTTCGTTGATTCACCATACTTCCACATCCATGTGAACGTGAGAAATGCGCGATATGAACCACAAGCTATTGAAGAACTATTCTTGCATCACTATTCAGCAGATTGCTTATCTGTCGTTACTGATGGCCCATAGTGTTATTTCCTCCTCAACGACCAACGGCCAAGTGGTAGATGCCACGACGACGGTCTTTGGGCGTGTGCTTGTGGGGGCTTCTGCGGGCCAGGGTGTTGTGGGGAGCAGCCCTGTACCGACCGGCGAACTGAGCCCAACGTCCATTTCGCTGGCCGATGCAAATGTAGATGGCGATGGCCGGGTGATACGATCCGGGTCAGTGACCGCCACCGCGGTCGCTCCATCGATCTCCTCGGGCTCAGTCTCAATATTCAACCGAGGGTTCAAGCCGCCGCTTCCACTTAGCGGAGGCTTTGCGACAGCCAGCGGGTCGATCATCTACGAGTTTGAAGTCGCAGAGACTATGTCACTGTTCGTCGAAGCAGTAAGCCAGCAAGACGCATTCCCAGCCTTCGGCGATGTCGGCCCTACGATTAGGATTTTAAACCCATTTGACAGATTGCTCATCGACGAACAGGCTGATGTTGGAGCCGCGGTGAGCTATTCGTTTCCGCTAGACCCAGGCGGCTACAAATTAGAGATTATTGGTGCACGTGTTGCTGCCGCATTCGCTGAGCTTTCGGACGTTGATTCTCAACACTCGACTGTTGCCAATTGGGGGCTAGGAGGACTGCCCGGCACTCTGGATGATCCAATATTTCCCACGACCGTCGGCGCTGACGGGTTTGGCTTCGAGGTCATCACATCGGACACGGTTCAGTTCTACGACCCAGAATATGCAACTGGGTACGATTTTTCGACAGACGATACACCTTTCGCTTCCGTGCTGATACCAAACGCATTACCGGGAGGCGATGCATCGTTCGAAGTTGTCATAGGTGGCACGGCGTACGCCCTTACGGCAGGCGAACCCTTTGATTTTACGTCCATTTCTGTGGGCGGCGTGCTAAGCTTTGGTATCCGCGGGATCGACCTGTCGGAAGAACTGGACCCGGCCGACCCGATGGCGTTTGTGACAGGCCTGTCGTTTGTCCAAAGCGGGCTGCTCTCTAGTTTTCTTATGTCGCCGGTAACGGCCTTTACGCCACCACTCACTGGTGACTTCGACAGTGACGGCGATGTTGACGGAGGGGATTTCTTGGCGTGGCAGCAGGACCCCTCCATCGGTAGCCTAATTGATTGGCAGAATGATTACTTCGGTTCAAACTCCCTGGCAGCAGGCTCGGTGGCCCTACCCGAGCCACATACCCTGATGCTCGTGGCCTTGGGAATGTTGTGTTATTCGGTCCGCCATCGGATAGCTTGAGTACGGCACAGCTCTGTGGCATCTGCAAGGGATTCTGTTCGTAGTCCGTGGTGCAAAAAAGCTCTCCAACGGCAATGATTCTTAGAGCTCACGCCGGATGAACTGCATAGAATCCGTCAAATCGCCCAACATACGGTTCACTGTGCCGTCAAGCTGAGGGATTTCTTCAAGTAGCTCTACCGAGTACCAGCAGCAGGCACTCGCCGAATTGCGGAGGTTATTTGCCAGAGACTTCCCGATTCATGTGCGACCGTGCTCACCCTGGACTGCCCAAATATCGTCAGCAGATCCGGCCTTTGACGGTAGGGTCGGCGAGTGGAAATTGGGGGATCACAAGCTGCCGCAGCGTTTCACTCTGAACGCAGGACTGCGTGATCTGAGTAGCGCCGACGGTCAGTCGGGACGAACATTGAATTCGACCACATCTCCGCCGGCCGATTGTCGGCGTCGGTTGCGACATGAAGTGATTCGGCCTGCAAGGGTGATACGCACTGAGAATCGGTCGAGGGACACCACCCCAGGGGCCCAGGTTATTTCGCCCGACTGTCAGTGTGTCCGTGATTGCACCCAACCGTAACACTACCGGAACCGACGAAGCCGATATCTCGAGAGGTTGAAATATGCAAACACAAAGTCACGGTCTGCGTTGGAGAAGTCGACGATGGTGTCTTCGGGGTTTTGCTGGTCACGTGCGCCGAAGCGGTCGGCGTCACTCCCACCTTCCAGGGTGTCGACATCTCCGTCATCGGAAAAAATCGTATTCCCGTAGAGCGTGTCTCGGCCTGACTCGCCCCGCAGCACGTCAATGCCGTCGCCACCTTGAATGGTGTCGTTGCCCGCGCCACCGGAGAGTATGTCATTGCCGTTTCCGCCCAGCAGTACGTCGTTGCCGCCGCCACCTTGGATGATGTCTCGTCCTTCGCCCCCATTTGCGATCATTCGCGTTGTAATCGCAGCATCCATGGTGATCGTGTCATTGCCATTGTTGCCGTTGACGTGTACCGTGTGGATCGCGGCATCGAAGGGATAGATGGAATCGAACGAAGGATCTGTAGTGTCGACAACAGCCGACTTTCGAAAGGTTCGGGTAAAGCCTCGCGCCACTCGACGGTGTGACACGATGTCGACACTCCAACTGTCGGGAGACGTTTGTTCGATGTCGATCGTATCGCCTAAGGGAGAGCCGCTGATCGTCAGTTCGCCCGGTTTGAGTGCGGCAATCCAAGCACTGTTTGAGGGTCCTAAGATGTCGGGATCAGACAAAATCTTGTGGGCATTCTGATTAACGTTCCTGGCAACAGTCCAGCGTGGATTGGTCTCACTCTCTGATACTCGAAAGCCCCCAACTGCCAAATCGGTTGTGTAGCTGATATCCTGGAAGTTAGGGTCTTCGAAGCGGTCAAACGTATTGTCGATGTTCATCAGATGGTTCGGCTGGGCATCGGGATTTGTGATAAAACCGGTTTCCAGATGGCCCAATCCGAATGCATGTGCCATTTCTTGGGAAATCGTCCGTGCCATGCTATTCACAAACAGTTCCGTTGAAATCGAACGGCTAGCAATCCTCTCCCCAAAGACGAAGACTAGCTCGTCGTTCTCGTTGCCCAAATCAGTCCACGGGGCGAGACCTTGTGCTGGTGCAAAAGAACCTAATTCGGAAGAAGTCCCCCCAGTGGCCATTACTCCTACATCGCCAACTCGGGAATCCGTTAGATTCCGCGCGCTAAACCGCAGGTTGCCCTCGAAGATCGATAAATCGTACGGAGCAAAGTCCTGACGAACTTCGTTAACGATGGCTCGGCGGGCAAGGGACGCATCAGTGCCGTTGACGGTGCCATCGTTGTTGAAGTCCAGGATGTCCGTCGCTCCAGGACGAAACATGGAGTTGAAACTCGTAATCGCGACATCACCCTCTGGGATCATGTTGCCTACAAAAGCGCCCCATTGTCCGTCCCTAAGATGATCTTCCGAGATCGTCTCGCTGCCAAAGTCAATGAACGCGGTGCGAGCCATCAACCTGCGCTCTTCGAGCGCCTCGACGCGCAGTGCGGGCTTGGGACGATTGATCGATGAATGGGATTGTTTGGAAGTTGCCCAGAGTTTTTGAATCATTTTCTTCATCACTTGGATCCCTCATGCTTGGTCTGGAGTGCAACTGAAAATCAGCGCGCCGCTGGATACCCAAGAAAAATGGCGGGCAATGCCGTGCCATCTCTCACGAGCTATCAAGCGAAACCATGCGCGAAGTGTTACGAGAAAAAATAGAATTGGTCGTGCGAGAGCGAACCCAAGTAACCCAGATTCGGAGAATGGTGAACTTGTGGACTAGTCTTCTCACGCAGTGAAAGCCGACCAATTGAAGATTCTTATGGTCGCAGTAAGGGACAGTGCGAAGCGTCGGCCCATCGACTCGCTTGGCATCAATCTTCAAGAGACGGTGGCCTACCGGCACCATCTTACGTCAACGTCGGTTGGTCGGGCCTGCCCGCGCGTCATGGGCCGAGGCATCTTCCGGCACGATGAAACCGACCAAGTTCTGTCGCTGAAATTGGGCCATTGCATCCGGTATAATGACTAGGCGGCCCAAGTGCCGTACGCTCTTTGACATTTGAATTCGCCAACCGTGTTGCCAATAGGCAATCGTTGGGCTTGGGCTGCGCTCCGAGCGTGATAAACGAGCGCAGATTCGCGTTCTGCCGACGGGGTCGAAAAGGTAGGCGCAAAACTGTCGCTGGGTGGCGGGCCTAAATCGTTTGGTGGTAACGCATTATCTCAACGAGCCTCCGGTTACTTTGTAACGGATCGACGGGCGAGAATGGCAAAAGTGCGGCCGCGGCGAGCGGGCCAGGCTTTGCAACTCATTGATTGCCAACGACTTACGAGATTGTGTCCACCGGGGAAGGAGGACTTTTGCGGTTTTGAATCGTGTTTTCCGAAACTCGGCAAGCCGCAATAACCGGAATCGCTAGTTTTGCAGCCTCAACAGCGATGCCAGCGCCGTACCTGAAATGCCCGGTGACGCAAAAGTCGGCCGTCCATCTGCTCGTGAAATCCAGTGACCATCTGGTGATGCGTGGACGTTGGCGCAGGAGCCCTTCGCGGGCAAGGGAAACACGTTGCCAAGTCTTCCGAGTACCTGCTCGCAGCAGAGTACAGAATTCCGACTTGCCCTCTGGTGCAATCTGCGCGACCATCACGTTGTCTCACGCTGCTGGTGATGGCGGCGAGTCGTTGGTATGAGGAACCCACCTATGAGTATCGCTTCGCTATTTCGTGTTCGTATTGCAATGCTCCATCGCTACCGCTCAACAACCAGCTGGCTGTCATGTTTGCTCATGTTGCTTGCAACGACCGCCTGCGCACGTGAGGACACGTCCGCCCCACTGCCCAAGCTCGCCGTCATGGGGGACTCCATTGCAACGGGCGCGCAGGCCACACCACGTGACAAGAATGGCTTCGGGGCTCGGCTTGGCCATCTGTTGGAAACCGAGCGACAGGTGCGCGTCTTCGCGCGGTCGTCGTTATGTTTGCTGCGGAAGGCCGATCTCCCCTACGCCGCTACCGACGAGTTCCGTGCGGCACTCGAGTGGGCGCCAGAGATCGCCCTGGTTATGCTCGGCACCAACGACACGATCGCCACGAAACGCGACAATTGGCGTCACCATAACGATCTGGCCCAAGACACGCTGTGGATGATCGATCAACTGCGCGAACGGAATCCGTCGGTCGTGGTTCATCTGCTGGGGCCGCCACCGATGTATCCTGACCAATCCAGCGATCCAGCTCGCAAATCGGGACTCGCCGAGCGAGAACCACGCCGACAGGTGATTGCCGCTGCGCTGAGGCGTGTCGCGCAGGAACAACCGAGCGTTTTCTACCACGACCTGTCTCGGGCCATGACGACAACCACCGATGGCGTTCACCCGGATACGTTCGGCCACGAGCACCTCGCCCGCGAGCTGCAGCAAAGGTTGTCATT
>JANQQA010000037.1 GCA_028285205.1 Bythopirellula sp.
ATCGTTCCGAACTTGTGCTGGCACTGGTGCCGGTCGTCGATTCAAGTCCGGCAGCCGACTCGCCAGAGGTCCACGCGATTGTCGAATTGTTCCTCAGCCCGGGTAGCAGTCCGGCCGTGCAAAGGGGTTGGCGAGAGTTGCTGGAAACGGTCGCGATGGTGGCGAGCGATTTTCATCTCCGCGGGCAGTTACGCACCCTGCGGGACGAACGTGGGTTGTACGATCAATCGATCGAGTTGATCCAGCGTTTTCAACGAAGTAACCAGCTGCAACCGACGGCGTACGAAGTTGCCAACGAAGGGAGGCGTTTCGTCACGGCGGATCGCTTGAGTGTGGTCGCGAAACGAGGGTCCGAATGGAAGTTGCTGGCCGCTAGCGGTGTCGAACGCGTCGAATCCCGGGCCGACGTGACCAAGCGACTGCAGGCGCTGGCCGCGGCAACTTCCGATTGGGGTGAGCCCGTTGAGTACTCCGACGCGGCCTCGAAGAACCTGGACGAGTTGCCTCCAGCACTAGCGCGACTGGTTGAGCAACATGTCGATGAGTCACAGGCGCGAGAGTTGGTGGCAGTCCCGGTGTATGCTGCGGGGACTCCGGAAGATGGTGATCGCACAAAGCCACCGCGGACAATAGCGGTTTTAGTCGCTGAGCAATTTACGACGGACGCAGACGAGTTCTCCGCACAACGCGTTCTCGAACTGGCGAAACTCTGCGAACCGGCACTCACCCAAGCAATTGACTTCGATCGATTCCCTATGCGAGCTTCGCTGCGTTGGGCGAATCGGTGGGATCGAATCCAAACTAAGCTGGGCCTCACAAAACTGATCACCGCGCTAGCGGGGGTGCTATTGCTAGTCGCAACGCTGGCTTTAGTGCGCATTGACTACGAGGTCTCGGCACCTGCCACATTGCAGTCAACCATCCAGCGTGATGTGTTCGCCACGACCGATGGCAACGTAGCCGACATCAAGTTCAAGCACGGCGATCAAGTGTCGGCAGGCGATGTACTTGCCGTATTGCACGATCCTGAATTGTTGCTGAACGTGCAGCGGGTCGCCGGCGAAATCGCAACCACTCGCAAGCGTTTGGAAGCGATCGCAGTCACACGCACCGACCGTCAAGTGCGTGAAGAGACCAGCACCGATAAGCTTCCACTTGCCGCCGAAGCCGAACAATTGGAAAAACGGCTGGCAAGTCTGTTAACCCAGCAGCAGATCCTCGCCCAACGGCGCGATGCGCTCACGCTCAAGAGCCCCATCGATGGGACGGTCCTGACACTTGATGTACAGAACTTGCTGCGAACTCGCCCCGTCCAGCGTGGGCAAGTGCTGCTTACAGTTTCGGACACTTCGGGGCCATGGCGTTTGGTAGCTGAAGTACCGCAAGCGCGGATCGGCCAGATCTTGCAAGCCCAGGAAACTGCTTCCCGACAGCTACCTGCCCGCTTTCGACTGGCTGGCGAAACCGATCAGACTTACGTCGGCGAAGTCGCGTCGATAAGCACCAACGCCGTCCTCGATACGGACGGATTGGATCAGGAGAGCCCAGCGTTTGAAGTGCGTATCGACATTGATGAAAAAGAAGACATTCTCGCGCGACCCGGCATGAGCGCGGAGGTGAGAATTCTTTGCGGCAGACGTTCGCTTGGCTACGTTTGGCTCCATGACATTTGGGAAACCATTTACAGCTGGTTGATATTCTGATGGTCTCGAAATGGTTGAATATTGGCTTAATCCTTTGCGCGCTGCAGGCGCTCAGCGCGCATAAAGCATTTGCCGACGAAAAGCCGACAGTACGTGTCGACGCCGCAGTGCTCCGCCCTTTGTACGCCGCCGAGGTACCGGCCCAACAAACAGGACTGCTGCAGAAGATTGTCGTTGCGGAAGGTGAATTCGTCGAGCGCGGGCAACTGCTCGCAGCGATGGACGACCGTCAGGCGAAACTGGCAGTCGCGCGAGCGGAGTTTGAACTCTCGCAAGCAGAGGCCAAAGCCAGGAACGATATCTCCATCCGTTACGCGGACAAAGCTCTGGAAGTCGCCAAAGCCGAACTTCGCAGATCGAGCGAATCCATCGAACAGTTCCCCAAGAGCATTTCACAATCGCAGCTAGACGTCGAGCGGCTCACCATTGAGAAACTCACCTTGGAGCGCGAGCAAGCCGAGCACGAGTTAGAGCTGGAACGTTACGGAGTGCAACTGAAGCAAGCAGAACTCGACGCAGCGCGGTTGTTACTTGCACAGCATCAACTCACGGCACCATTTGACGGCACGGTCGTGCTCGTACGTGGTCGCGTGGGAGAGTGGGTGGAGGTCGGCGATCGCGTGTTACGATTGGTTGCCGTCAATCGACTGCGCGCCGAAGGCTTTCTCGCAGCTGAGCATGCGGACGCAACACTCGTGGGCAAGACGGTACGCTTCAGCGCTGGCGGCGATGATCAAGCAGCGCTGACCACCGGAGTCATACGATTTGCCAGCCCCGAAATGGAACCTGTCTCTGGCCAAGTGCGAGTTTGGGCGGAACTTTCCAATGAAGCGAACCTCCTTCGTCCAGGTCAGCAAGGCACGCTCGTCATCGAACCATGAAGCAAGGCGTTTCTCAGTCGCACTCGTCAATCGAACGACCGCTGGTGCTTCGCGCGCGAGCTGACGTGCAAGTTGCGCCGGTGCAATTCCTGGGACAGACGGCCTACGTACTCAAAGATCCACTAACCCTCGAGCTGTTCCATCTCTCGAGCGAAGAGTTCTTTCTGTTTGAGCGACTCAAGCAAACCATGTCTCTCAAGGGGCTGCAGCATGCGTTTCAAGAACGTTTCGCCCCCCGCAGAATTACGCCGCAGCAATTGCAACACGGCCTGAATCAGCTGCACACGCAAGGACTGCTGCTCAGTGACGCCACGGGCCAAGGCACCGAGCTGCGTGAACGCGGCGAACGAACCCGTCGCGCGGAGCGCTGGCAGAGCTGGCTCAAGGTGCTGTCGTTCCGCCTGGGGAGCATCGATGCAACAAGCGTCATCGACGGATTGTACCGACGACTGCGATGGATCTTTTCGCTACCAATGCTGGTGTTTGCATTCGGGCTGGTGGCCTACGCCCTGACGATCTTAGTGGGCAGCGGAAGCGAAGTCGTGGCTCGCATGCCAAGCCTGTCCGAGTTGGCTCAACCACGGTACTGGCTGCTCTGGCTAGCGACAATCGCCACCGTCAAAGTCATTCACGAGTTGGCCCACGCGCTGACCTGCAAACACTTTGGCGGTCGGTGCCACGAAATCGGCTTGTTGCTGTTGGCGATGATCCCGTGCCTCTATTGCGATGTGAGCGACATCTGGCGACTGAAGAGCAAGTGGCAAAGAATTGCAGTATCGGCGGCGGGTATGATAGCGGAGCTGGCCATCGCTTCGCTCGCGCTAGTGGGTTGGTGGTACACACAGCCGGGCGTGCTGAACATTTGGTTTCTGAGCGTGGTCATCGTCTGCTCCGTCGGCACATTGCTGGTGAATGCCAATCCGTTGCTGCGCTATGACGGTTACTACATCCTTTCGGATCTGGTCGAAGTGCCCAACCTCGCAATGCGTGCTCAAAGCTTAATGCCGGGTGCCTTGCGACGCTGGCTGCTGGCCGAACAGCCAACGCAAGATCCAATGCTCACAGCGCGACAACGAAAAGGAATCCTCGTCTACGCGATCACGGCGCGAATCTACCTAACGCTGGTGCTGCTGGGGATTTTCGTCGTATTGCTCACCTGGGCACGGCCATATCAGCTGGAGAATTTGGTGTACACCTTGGGCGTCATCAGCTTGGCGGGGATCTTCTATCCACCGCTGCTCAGCGCGTATCGAGTCTGGCGCAATCCGTCACTCCGGTATCGGATCAGGAAGCCGCGACTGGCAGCTATGTTGACGATTGTCGCGTGCTTGGTTGCGGTGTTCTTTGGTTGGCCAATCACTCGATCAGTCAACGGACCGGCAGTGTTCGTGCCAGCCGATGCTCGGCCGGTCTATGTCTCGTCAGCCGGAGAACTGCAGTACGCCGCCGCTGCCGGCGCGCAGGTCGCGGCAGGCGACGTGATAGCTGAACTGAGTGATGCCGAGGCGCAGCTGGACCTTGCTCGGCAACAGGGTGACGCCGCCGTAACACGAGTTCGCTACGATCAGTTCCGTACGATGCGAGCGTGGAATGATGAGGCATCGGAGCAACTGCCCACGGCCTTGGCAGCGGCGGAAGATGCTAGGGTGCGCGCGACGCAACTGCAGCGGCAGGTTGACGAACTCACGATCAAAGCACCAATTGCGGGAACAATTATCGCACCCCCCGAGATGACGCGCGACGAGCTGGACAAGTCGCAGCTCCCTACGTGGTCGGGATCGCCGCTCGACGCACGCAATCTGGGCAGTTGGTTGGACGCGGGAACGGTGTTGTGCCTGGTCGCAGATTCCGAAGATCTGGAAGCACTGGTAATGATCGATCAGGCCGATGTTGCAGAAGTGCAGCCAGGCCAGGCGGTACGAATCTTACTCGAGTCTTCGCCAGTAAAAATTCTTACTGGCGAAGTCATCCAGGTAGCACGCCGCTCTGCGGAGCGTAGCGCGACCTCGCCCACACAAGATGCGGGCAAATACCATCTCGTGCAAGTTCGACTGGAGCCGACCGACGTTGCCCTGTTGGTTGGAGCGCGCGGTACTGCGAAGATCGAGGCACGACGGCGCACGCTTAGCTCTATCGTCGCGACGCAGTTGCGACAGATGTTGAAGCTGCCGTGGTAGCTTACGTCGGTGCTACGGAATCAGCAGAATCAAACCCGCGATGACTCCTGTCTCGACGGCACTGCCTCCGAGGCTCCAAGGAATCCGATTGCAGCGACGTGGGACGCAGCTCCCCGGTCGATAGTGACCCAGCGTGTAGATGCAGTCACGCGGTCGTTCCACAACCATCTTGTACGGCAAGGCGGGTATGGCTGCAAAGAAGCGAGCGGCAGAAATGACTGGCTGAAAAGCGTAGCTGACAGTGTAGCCATATCGTTCCGCGTTGATTTCTTCAAAGTACAGCGGACGATGATGCATGCAGGTGGCGGCCCAATGGTAGTCCGTACCCGCCCAAGCACCGTAGACGCGGCGGTCGCCGGTTGGTGGGATTTGCGTAGCGCACAGCGCGGCAACGTCGGTCGGCAATGTTCCGTCCGGTACTGCGATGCGGGTGGACAGCGCGGTTAGCGGTGGTGCTGCGTAGCAGCCACGCGCGTTCGATGGAGTTACGGGCTCCGGCTCCGTGGTTGGAGCAGGTGGCTCTGGGGCCGTTGGTGGGGCGACCACTTCTGCTTCCGCGGACGGAACGGTTACCACCGGCGCAGGAATATTGATGGCAGGCTCGGCAGGCGCAGTGGCCTTTACGTCCGGTTGCGTGGTTTTTTCGCTCGCGCGAGAGAGATTCGTTCGCCATTTGGTCGCGATGCGAATTGCGGCGGGCGAATCAATCAAGATATCCGCCTTGTCGTCAGGCCATGGCTGCATGTGGCCGGCGGGTACGACGAGGCGGTAATCTAGTAGTTCCTGACCATGAAGCGACACCGAGGCAGTAGTGTAACTCAAGAAGCCAGCCAAGAGAGCAACGAGACTTCCAACGAGTTTTGTATTTGCCACACGATGCGAGCAGCGCGGAAGGCAGAGTGCAGAGGACATAGTTTGCATCCGATCGCGGTCACGAAATAGCCAAGGAAGCGCCGGTTGGCACCGTCGCTGATGGCTCTTTTCGACGTGGCACAATCGGTGTCTACAGCAGATTCGTTGTCCGCCATACAACCCTTGCGAGCCAGAAAACCGGCAAATCTTCACCATTTTGACAGCCCAAAACCAGTAGTTTGCGGCAATTGGCGGTTTCCCACGAGTCAACTGTCCACTTGCGAATCTGAATTCGTCGAGCGTCAAGGTTTCTCTAATTTGACAAGATTGTAGTTCTGTCAGGATAATAGAAGTTTATCGCATTGCTGGAAGACTATGCATCTGATGAGCATCGATCGCTCTGCGCGCTGTGCGAGGTAAGAGTAGTCGCTATGGGGTTATTCTCTTTATTTAGCAATCGGCTGGGGCGCTACTTCTATGCGCGGCGGGCGGAGGACTCCATGCGCCGCTTCCAACCGCCACCGATCTCTCCACAGCGATTGGAGAAACGTCGCGTACTGGATGCAAGCGCCGCCGAGTTGTTGTTCGGTCCCCTGCCGGACACCGGCGAGTTTGTGCAGGCAGGAGAGAACCCTGTCACCGATGGAAGTGAGACCGGAACCGGTGAGACCCAAGGGCCTACGAGTGTCACACTGTTTCTTGGCGAAAGCGAGATCCTCGAAAACGACGAGCTGCAACTAGCCGTCATGTTTGAGAGCGCCGACCCCAACAGCACTCACACCGTCGCGATCGACTGGGGAGATGGTTCGAACATTGAGACGCATCTCCTAAATCCGGGTATCAGTTACCTAGGTGCCTGCCACCATTATCTCGACGACATGCCGACCAATACGGCGGAAGACACCAACACCATCCAAGTGCGCGTTCTTGATGCCGCTGGCAACGAGGCGTCGGCAACCGCACCGGTCGTCGTCAAAAACGTCGCGCCGACGATCGAAACCCTTTCGATTACCTCGCCCATTGTTGAGGGCAACGTCGCCGTATTGACGGGTACCTTCAGCGATCCAGGAACTCAAGACACCTACCTGCTCGATATCGACTGGGATGGAGATTTAAGCTTCGACGAAACGGTGGAAGTCAGTGGTGGCACGTTCGAGGTCTCTCAGTTGTTTCCCGATGACAATCCTACGAGAACCTTGGCTGACACCTTCGACGTGACCGTCCGACTGCGTGACGACGACACCGGCAGTGATACCAAGAGTGTGCCGCTGACCGTGGTGGACGAATCACCGTTCAACGTCCAGATCGAGCCCTTGGGGGCCATCGACGAGAATGGATTCGCGGAGATTCGCGTTACGTTTGAAGACTTCGGCGTCGAGGACACGCACTTCGCAAGCATCAACTGGGGCGATGGTTCGCCTATCGAGCGCGTCGACATCGAGCCAGGCGAGCGCAGCTTTATCGCCAGGCATCAATATCTCGATGACGATCCTACTGGCACCAGCGGCGATAGCTATTTGATTCGCGTTGGCATTATCAATGACGATCTCGGCAGAAGCGTGCCCCGGGCGACCACCGAAGTGCTGGTCAACAATGTCGAACCAGTGCTGAACGTGGCGGCCGATCAGGAAGTCGACGAAGGCGCGCTCCTCGACCTCACCGGCGGAGGCTTGGGTGCGTTCACCGATGTTGGCACCCGCGATACGCACACCGCGATCGTCGATTGGGGGGACGGCTCGATGTTCGAGACCGTCGCGATCGACCAATCAGCGGGCTCGGGCACGCTCAGCGGGAGCCATATCTACGCCGACAACGGTGAATACACCGTCACCGTCACACTGCTTGACGATGACCTTGGCAAGACCGTCGAGACGTTTCGCGTGCTTGTCAACAATGTCGACCCGATGCTCGCTGGCACGGAGCCGATACCCCAGGTGAACGAAGGCCAGGCGTTTACGTTGTCTGAGTTGGGCATCACGCTCACTGACCCAGGCTTCGACAATCCGCTGAACCCGAACTCCGAGAACGAAGAGGGCGGCAGCGTCGAAACCTTCACGGCCGCCACAATCAACTGGGGCGACGGGACTGCCGTCGAGTCGCTTGGGGTCATCAACCGCGTGAGTGGCGAACCGGGGATCGCCACCACGGCGGAGTTCGAACTTTTGGAGCACACGTTCGCCGACAACGGCCTCTACACCGTCACGATCACCGTCGGTGACGACGACGGCGACCCGGTCATGCGATCCTTCCAGATCGAGGTCAACAACGTCGCGCCGATGCTCGAGCTAACTGAGCGTGAACTTGTCATTCGTGAAAGCGAGACTCTGGACCTGTTCGACCTGGGCATGTTCTCCGATCCCGGCTTCAGCAATCCGTTGAACGTTGGCGATCCGTCCAACGGCGGCGAAGTTGAGGAGACGTTCAGCTACACGATCGATTGGGGCGATGGAACCGTTGAGATGGGCCAGCTGCCCGCGACCGTCTTGAATGGCTCGGTGGGCAAAGACACCATCGGCACACTCGTCGACGAGCATCAATACCTCGACAACGACGAAGACAATCTCTACACAATCAAAGTTACGCTCAGCGACGACGATGGCGGCACAGTCACCCGCGAGATCACAGTCAAGGTGCTGAACGTAAACCCCACATTGATCCCCATCATCTCGGCCACTGACGTCAACACGCGCGGTGAAACGACGATCGTCATCGAATTTGATGACCCCGGCACCGAGACGCTGACCGTGTGGGTCGACTGGGGAGACAAACTAGAACTCGTGCCCGCGGATCGCTTCGTACCCGAAACCGCTGTACCAGGTCCCGGGACGAAGACGCTCACTTTGCAGCATCGCTATGATGGTCCGCCCGATCCGACCAGCCCCGCCTCCGACATTGTGATTTCCGTCTTCGTGCGCGACGACGACTTTGGCTTCCCGCTGGTGGTTGATCCCGGTCAGAGCGAAACCCAAACGGTCGCGATTAGCAATCCGGGAACCGGCGGCGATCCGGTCGCGATCGACACGACCCCAGAAGTGCCGCGTTTGTTGTTTCCGCAACAAGACGAAGCGTCATTCTTCTTCGCAGCCTCGAACTCAGACGAAGCCAACGCCCAGACGACCGACTTGCGTACCGCAGTGGGCGATACCCAATCGACAACCGATCGCTATCTTGAATTGCGTGTGATCGATCCCGCCACTGGAGAAGAAAGCGAAGGCTACCGACTCAAGGACGAAGTACTGGAAGACCTGCCTGGTTTCTTCCGCACACTGCCGGACAACCGCTATGCCATCTACCTGGTGCGTACCGAGACCAACACACGTCGCCTAGTGATCGAAGTCTACGTCCGCAACGGCAAGGTCATCGACCCCGGCGACGATTCGGAAGGCACACGCGATCGTCCGCCTACCGACGAAACCGATCAGAACGAGCAGCAAGGCACGATTGAGCAAGAGCCAATCCTCAACCCCGCTCAACCCACCGCTCAAGAGACGGAGCCCGCCGAGGACGCTGATTCCACGGAGGTACCCACTGAGAACCAAAACGGAGCGATCCCTACGCCCAACGTTCGACTCAGACTGCTACTCGGCAGCACACTGATCGGTTTGGCTGCTTCCGAGGCGGGCCGCTCTTGGTCAGAAGAAGTGGGGAAGGCGCTCGCCTCGGCAGATCCCAAACACTGGAGTGCTTTGCGCCGTCGGTTGCACAAGAGAAATAACTGGGATAAACGGAAAAACGAGTAGTCGGGTGCTATTCTCGGCTGGTTCAAATTACAATCGAAGGGTATGCCCAATCGGCTGCACTTCGCCTCTTCACAATTGGATCTTCGATGCCCACCTGCCACGCCTGCAACGCTGAGGTCGACGCCAAGTCGCGTGCCACAGGTCGATGTGGTAAATGCGGTGCGGTATTGCGTGCAGTTCCTCAACGCAAGATTCAAGACGTCCGCGACACGCTCGATCAGGGTTTGTCTCCGGGTGGAGACTCCGCCCATCCCACGAATGTGGAGCCGCCCAGCGAACTGGATACGCTCGACCCCAACGCCCAGGATGACACCACTCCGAGTATCAACCCGGATACGATTCAAACTATGGAGCTTCCGACCTCAGAAGTTCCAGCGAGCGAGGAGCAATCCCCGCCAGCTAAACCGGGAACCGTTGCTTTCTCGGCGGAGCAAACGATCGACTTCACGGGCACCTCGCTCGGAGATGCTTCGATCGACATCGACGTGACCGATAGCATGGTCACCGCGCAGTGGCTGGACAATGTCGCTGGGGGCGAAAACGACCCCGATATGACGATCAAGCAGAAGGAGACCATTCACAGCGAGACCCAGACGCGTTCTTCGTTGATCGTCAAATCGCGGCAGGTGCGGAACCCAAGCGATGTCAATATTCCCGTGAGCTCCGTCGCAGACGCCCCCGACTACGAGTTGCTCGACGTGATCGGCGAGGGCGGCATGGGAGTCGTCTACGCGGCGAAACAATCCTCCATCGCGCGTACCGTCGCGGTGAAGATGCTCAAAGGCACAGAAGAGCAGACCCTCGAGCAACGCGAGAAATTCATCTCCGAGGCGGTCGTTACCGGCGAACTCGATCATCCGAATATCGTGCCGATCTACGACCTGGGATCCAACGATTCCGGCGCGCTGTTTTACTCGATGAAGCGAGTTCGTGGCACACCTTGGGATGATGTGTTCCAAGAGAATTCGCTAGACGAGAATCTCAACATCCTCATGCGTGTCGCGGACGCGATCGCCTTTGCCCACGCCAACGGTGTACTACATCGCGATCTCAAGCCCGAGAACGTCATGCTTGGCGACTTCGGCGAAGTGCTGGTCATGGACTGGGGATTGGCGAGGATCAGCGCTGACTTCCCCAACGCTGAGGCGGTCAGCCAATCGGATGTCATGGGCGGCACGCCGGCATACATGGCGCCGGAGATGGCGACCGGTCCGGTCAACGAAATCACAACCGCGAGCGACATCTACCTGCTAGGCGCGATTCTGTTCGAGATCATCACCGACCGTCCACCGCACTCCGGCAAGACGGTGATGGCCTGCCTGTTTTCGGCAGCGAAGAACAAGTTCGTCGACACGAAAGCCTCTGGCGAGTTGTTTGATATCGCGATGAAGGCGATGGCGACCAAGCCGAGTGATCGGTACGCCACGGTGCAAGACTTCCAGGCGGCGATTCGTCAGTACCAATCGCACTCGGAGAGCGTGCTCCTGACGGATAGCGCGTCGAAGAACTTGGAAGCAGCTATCGACGCGGACGACTACGATCTATATTCGCGCGCGGTGCACGGATTCGAAGAGGCCGTCGCGATGTGGTCGGGCAACCAGCGGGCAACGGCACTGCTCACGGCCTCTCGCGCCGCCTATGCGCAGGCGGCCTTGGAAAAAAGTGACTTTGACCTTGGCATCTCGCTGCTCGATGCGGAAGAGCCCGAGCACCAGGAGTTGATGGGCCAGTTGGTTGCTGGTCGCGACGAACGTGATTCCCGTAATCGACGTTTTGCATGGATGAAACGTGCCATCGCGGCATTGCTGCTGGCAGTTGCAGGGATTATCTCGGTCTCCTACTTTGCGGTTCGCGCGCAACGCAACGAGGCGATCGTCCAACGCGATCGGGCCGACAGGAATCGTCAGAAGGCGGAAGTGGCTCGCGAGGCGGAAGAACAACAACGCAAGGTCGCAGTGGCGCAACGCATCGAGGCCGTCGCCCAGCGACAACGGGCCGAAGAGCAAGAACAAATCGCCAATGAACAACGCGACGAGGCCGAGAAGCAAAAGGAACTCGCTTTCCAAGCCAAACAAGCTGAAGAATACGAAGCCTATGTCGCGCGTATTGGTTTGGCCAATGCGAAGATTGAAGAGAACGCCTTTGTGCGTGCCCTCGAACTGCTTCAGCAATGCGACCCCAAACTACGGCATTGGGAGTGGGGACGGCTGTCGCATCTCTGCCGACTAAGTCGCAGAACCTGGCGAATGGATGGCCCGGTCGAGGCTGTGGCGATATCGGCGGACGGGCGCTATTACTTGAGCGGAGACTGGGATGGCAAGGCGAAGCTGTTGGATGCCGCGACAGGTGCCGTGCTGCAAACGATCGAGCACGGCCAGTACGTGCATGCCGTTGCCTTCGATCCGTCCAGTCGTCGATTTGCGACCGGCAGTAGTGACAAGACAGTACACATCTACGATATCGAAAGCGGCCAGTTGGTCCAGACACTCGCGGGGCATGAAGATGCTGTCGTCAGCGTGCGTTTCTCGTCTGATGGAACGCAACTGCTGTCAGCAGGTTTCGATAACACAGCGCGACTCTGGAATGTTGAGACCGGCCAGCTGGAACAGACACTCCAAGCTCACAGCTGGTGGGTGTGGGCGGCTGCGTTCTCGCCCGACGACGGTCAAATCGTCACGGTCAGCCAAGATGGTAACGCCATCGTTTGGCAGCGAGACACTCGGGGTGCCTATCAAATACAAACCGAATTCGCAAGGCACGACGGCCCAGTTTATGTGGCGCAGTTTTCGCCGGATGGCCAATCGATTGCCACGGCCGGACACGACCGTCGCGTTCTGCTGTGGAGACCCGAAGACGTTCAACCGATCGACATCGACCGAAGGCTGAACGAAGAAAGTGACCCGCCATCCCCCTACCAGCAGTTGACTCAACACGACGGGCCGATTCGGGGTTTGGCGTTTTCGCCCGACGGACAGCAGCTCGTCTCTGGTGGCCAGGACAACGTCTTGCGCGTTTGGGATTTTGCGATCGGTCGCGAGCGGACCGTACTACGAGGCCACGCTAGTCATGTGCGCGACTGCGTGTACTCGCCCGATGGCAACACGCTTCTGTCTGCGGGTCGCGACCAGCAAGTCAAGCTTTGGCAACCTAAGGACTACGGCGAGGCGATTGTACTGGGTCGGCATGCGGATCGGTCCGCCAGCGATGCGGTGCTGTCAGCGCGCTTCTCGCGTGATGGCCAAAGCATTGTTACTGCCAGTCGAGATCGAACCGCCACGCTGTGGGATGCTCAGCAGCAGACACCACTGCAGTCGTTTGCCGAAGGTCACGACTTCTTGGCTTCCACGGCTGTTTTCTTCGCAGACGGCACGAGACTCGCAACCGGTGCTGGTGATGGAACCGTGCGAATCTGGGACGTCGCGATGGGCACCGAAGTCTTGAAGCTGGAAGGGACCGGGCGCACCGCATCGCTTGCCGTTTCCGCTGACGGACGATGGATTGCCACAGGCACGACGGGCACCGATGCTCTGGTATGGAACGCACAGACCGGCGAGCAAGTGGCTGTGCTGTCCGGACACGAAAAAACGGTCACGGCACTTTGCTTCGCCCCTAACGGCCTGAGTTTGGCCAGCGGCGACGATTTGGGGCGTTGCCGACTGTGGAATCTCCAAGACGAATCCAACGCGTGGGTAGGATCGCATTGGCTGCGCGGCCACAGCCGCTCGATTACCGCCATGGCTTTCGTCGAGCAGGGAACGAAACTGGTCACCGCTAGTGGCGACAACACCTGCGCGCAGTGGGACGTTGCCTCCGGCGAAGAGATCTCTGCGCTGGTGCTGAAACATCCCAATCGAATTGCTGATCTCTCGGTCTCGATGGATGGCACCAAGGCATTGACCGCATGCGACGACGGCAAGCTACGATTGTGGTCACTGACCGATGCTGCCTTGCTGACCGAAATCGAACCAGCACAGGAGGTCGTGTTTACTTCCGCTGACCTCTCGCCCGACGGTACGCTCGCTGCGGCCGTCTCGGTCACCAAGAGCACCGCTGGCAAGTCAAGACAAGAGGCCGTTCGCATCTGGAACCTGCTTACGGGCGACGAAGTTCGAGGCGCTGACGAACCTGCCTGGATGGACTTTTCCGCGCAGTCTGGCGTACTGTGGGCGGCGCGCTTCCATCCCCAGGGCGATCAAGTACTAACGATTGGCGGGAATGATGCTCGCTTGTGGAGCGTCGCGTCACGTGAGCCAGTCGTGCGGTTCAGTCCGCACGGAGCTGTTGCAGCAGCCGATGTATCGCCCGATGGTAAGCTACTGGTGACCGGAAGTTGGGACCGCTCGGCGAAGATCTGGGACGTCGCGTCGGGGCAGGCAGTTCGCAAGCTCGACGGTCTGCACGAAGGCTACGTCAACAGCGTTGAGTTCTCGCCTGGTGGCAAAACTATCCTCACTGGCAGCGATGATCGCACTGCCCGACTATGGGACGTCGAAACCGGCGAGCCGAGTGAAACCGTCTTCCGCGGGCATCAATCCCGCGTGCGTCAGGCAAGTTTCTCGCAGGATGGCACTTTGGTACTCACGGCTTCCAGCGACAAGACGGCGCGCATCTGGGATGCTCGAACTGGAGATTCGATAACGACTCTCAGCGGGCACGAATGGGGTGTCCTCTGTGGCGAGTTCTCGCGTGACGGCAAACGGGTGATTACCGGCAGCGAAGACAACACCGCGTTGATCTGGGATGCTAGCACGGGTGAGTCGTTGTTGCGCCTCGCTGGGCACACCGATAGCATCACTAGCGTCGCGTTTTCGCCCGACGGCCGTCGCGCAATGACCGCCAGCCAAGACAACACGGCCAAGCTTTGGGATGCTGAGACAGGCAAGGAGATCCTCACTCTCTTGGGTCACGATCAGGAACTGACCTCCGTCAGCTTCTCACCCGACGGCGACTCAGTGCTCACCAGCGGTCGCGACGGCGCGATCATTCTCTGGCCTGCAATCGACTGGCGTACGGACCCCTTGCGTCAGGCGCGCAAGCTCGTTCGCTAGCGGTCGCCCCCCAGCCTGGGGTGGAACAATCGAATCCACCCTCAAGAGTTGCCCAATCGTCACCGATACTAAGGACAAGATCGGGCTACGCGCGACCGAAGTTCGCAATCGTTGCGTGCTAGCATGGATCGGCCTAATTCTCACTGTCGAACAAGGATGGATCGACGTGTCGCACTACACACGCCCCGACAACAAACCATCGACGCCTCCGCCTCGGCAGCGGCCAATCGTGCTGGCACGCCTCCCTCGGGTCGGAGCCTCAAATCCGTCGATCACGACGGCGGTTTGCAGCACACCTGCGCCTGAAGCTGCTCCCGCAGTTCCTCCGCCCGAACGCATGCCACGACTTGAGTTGCGTACCCAGCTCAACGAACGTATCAAGCTCCACGTCGCGGAGCCGAACGATGATCAACAGAGCGTAAAAACAACCTACTTCGCCGAGCGCGAGCACGTCCGAGCGCCTGCCGCCGCACCCATCGACAACCCTCCTGAACCGTCCGTTCGCCATCAATCTGCCCGGGCCCGCCGTCACGCCAACGATGCACGTCCCGTCACGCTTGGCGAAAAACTCTTTCAGCTTCACAACCAGCTGTCGCCACATGCAGGGCTGATCGTCGCACTCGCTCTGATCGCTTCGGCCGGTCTGCTCTATTGGCTGATTGTGGGACCGGCTCAATTGCCCACACCACAGTTCGACAACAACGGCGACACGATACATATCGAAGGCCTAGGTGAAAGTGCCTACCAAATGCCTGAGAACTACGTTCCGCAGTTCGCGGCGGAGCTGCCACAGTCAGAAGCCCCTCAGCAGCCTGAGGATCAATGGAACGAAATCACTCTACCAACGCCCAAGGCCTCGGCGGAACCG
Organism: Bythopirellula sp.; assembly: GCA_028285205.1. Taxonomy (GTDB): domain Bacteria; phylum Planctomycetota; class Planctomycetia; order Pirellulales; family Lacipirellulaceae; genus Bythopirellula. The sequence continues at coordinate 15,270 of JANQQA010000037.1, forward strand.
AACCAGCTCTCACCGTTGGATCAAGACTCGATGAAGCGGGAGTCGAACGATACGGCGGACGCTTCGCCATACCCTAAGTCGCTCGCTTTCCAGCCGCTGGATTTCTCGAAAGTCACAACCCCTGCTGCGGATCCGCAGCGTGCTGACGCCATTCAGAGGTTGCCTGAAGTCGCCCGCGGACCATCCACTTCGACCAATCGCTAGCAGCTGACGGACCAATCTATTATGAGCCAAATCGACCAAGCTTTCATTCAGGCTTACTCGTCGCCACAGAAGCCGGCGAACGCGCCCGACGTGGGCGATGTGCCAGTGATTACCAACCACCCGGCTGCGACTGACGTCTCGCAGGGTCCGCATTTCCAAACACAATTTGGAGCCAATCCTGGTGGACCGCCACAGGCGACGGGCAACCAGCAAGCGTTCTCTCCAGACGCATCCACGGCGGGCACGGCACCTCCTCCCTCCGCGCAACCGGCGACTCATCATTACTCCCCCGAACCCATTCCTGCGCCGCACATTCAGCTTGCTAGTGCTCCAACGGCAGCGCCGGTCCCTGTGCCTGAGGCGTCATCCCCGGCCACTGGCGCGGCTCCCACTACTGAGCGCCGCCCGCTATCAACGTTCTCCGCGCCCGAACCTCAGCCGACCATTGCGTTCAACCCCGTGTACGAGGTCGACGCGTTTCGCTGGCCGAAGATCACCGACGACTTGCTGGCGGCGCACCACGAACTGCTGATCCCGGTGGCCGACTACTTGCTCGACGTGAACGAGCAAGGCCGTTCGCTAGTGGGCTTTGCTGGCACGCGGCCCAATGTCGGTTGCTCAACGGTGCTGCTGAGCCTGGCTCGGCTGATGGGCAGCGTCGGCAAGTCGGTCGCGATCGTTGACGCCAACTTTGCCAAAGCCTCGCTTGCTCGTGATCTCGGCATGGAATTCGAGACCGGTTGGGAACACGTGCTCACCGGTGAGTTGCCTCTTGCCGAGTGCGTGGTCAAGTCGATCAATGACCGGATGACGCTACTGCCACTCGCTCAGCCGCACCCGCACGCCAACGAACTACTCAGCAGCATTCAAACTTCCGTCACGGCAGGCGTCCTGCGTTATCACTACGACCTGGTGCTATTCAACTTGGGCGACGCCAGCGCCGCACCGCAAGACGCGGCCGCCTTCAGCGTGATGCAACATTGTCGGCTCGATGCAAACCTGATCGTCGCCGATAGCGATCGGACGGGCATCGAACCGATCGACACACTGCTCGCGCTGTTCGGCGACACTTGCCTGGGTGTGATCGGCAACTCGGCTGCATGATGCGGATTGACGTTGAATTCCTAACTGACTAGTAGGCGCGCTCCTCATGTATGAAGACTATTGGCAACTTGCCAGCAAACCGTTCGAACCCGCCGCGACCGAGGCTTTCCGCTTTGTGTCCGGTTCGCAGCAGGCAGCGCTACACAAACTTCGCTACGCGGTCGAAAGTCGTCGCGGCGCGGCGTTGTTGGCCGGCCCTTCGGGCACCGGCAAAACCTTGCTGACAGACATGTTAAGTGAACAATTGGGCGAAAACGTCGGCAAGTTTGTGCGCGTCGTGTTCCCACTGATGTCGAGCCGCGACTTTCTCGTCTACCTGGCTGAGCAGTTTGGCGCTCCGCCTGCAGACCCTCCGCAACACACCGTCGAGGAGAGTCTACGTCGCTTGGAATTCGCCTTTCAGGAAAACAACCGCCGTGGGCAACACGCCGTGATCGTCGTCGACGAAGCGCATGTGCTCGAAGATTGTGGACTACTAGAAACGTTGCGACTGCTACTGAACCTCCAATCTGACGGTCAAGCCGCCTTCACGTTGCTACTCGTTGGTCAAACCTCGCTGCTGTCGTCGCTGGAGCGAAACGCCACGCTCGACGAACGCCTGGACATGAAGATGCTGCTGCAGCCCTTCACCGGCGCGGAGACGATCGACTACGTCAACCACCGCCTACTAGCCGCCGGCGCTACGCGCGAGATCTTCGCTCCCGACGCCCTGGAAATCGCTCATCAACTCACCGGAGGGGTCCCCCGGCAACTCAACCGCCTGTGCGATCTGGCCCTGGTGGTCGGCTTCGCCGCGCGGCAACACACGATCGACGCCGCCCAAATCGAATCGGTCAACGCAGAACTCGTAACGATCTCCACCGCCGCCTGAACACCGCAGTCTCGGCCCATCTGCGCACCAGTTCTGCGCTCCGGGGCTCTCGCACGCCAGAGCCAGCCCTAGCAGATTCAGGATTTGCGTTTTGAAAGGTTTTCCGTTTTCGTTTTCAAAACCTCCCGCATATCTTAGGTAGGTTCTTCAAAAAACAGCGGAGATTTAGGCCTTTTCGCGTGTCGGCAAGTCCGCGAGGGTACGGTTTTGAAAGGTTGCGCTATAAGACCTTTCAAAACCTCCCCAAGCGCGAACGAACCACAGCCACGAGCCTGCCAACGGGTCGAATTCGCGTCCCTAGTCATCAAGCAATGCCCCGCGCGCATTGCGCCTCGAGCATTCTACTCCATCGCGTGGCCCATTTTCATCAAGAAAACGGGGCATTTCTTGAACGGAATTGATCACGTCGCACCTCTGTCGTGAAAAGCCATTTGCTGGAATGCTTGCATCAGTCATGCGATTGCTACAATGGATCTTGCAGTATGGTGAACGATGGGGTGTTCGGCCTCCCAAATGTTCCTTGAACGGATAACTGAACCTACCACAGAGTCATGGAGAGCGAGGGGAAGAACGCGATTGCTTCGTACAGAATATCCTTCTATGCCCTCTCGGTGTCTCCGTGGTGAATTCACTTACACAGAAGCACACTCCAAGCCGATCGCAGAGGGACAGTGCTGATGATTCGCAACCTGATCATCTCCCTATTCGCCTCGGCTCTCGTAGCCACAGCGGCCAGCGCCGACGTCAACGGCCCGGGGCCCTCCGACCCCAACGACTTCGACACGGTCATAAATCTGCCGGGTGACCAAGTCTCGATCAGCGGTCACATCGGCAACAGCGATGGGTCCGGCACTCCTACGACGCAACTCAACTTGGCAGACGGTGGCACGGTCGGCCGTTCTTTCGACGCTAACTCGGGCAGCGAGGTGAACATCCGCGGCGGCACCGTAGACAGGTTTTTCGACGCCAACTCTGGCAGTGAAATCAACATTATGGGCGGCATCGTCGGCGACCGCTTCCGTGCTCACTCCGGCAGCGTGGTGAGCATTGCCGGCGGTAGCGTGGGCGAGCGATTTCTTGCCAATGTGGGCAGCGAGGTCAACATCAATGGCGGTAGTGTGGGCGAGCGCTTTCGTGCCGACATGGACAGCGAGGTCAACATCAATGGCGGGAACGTAGGTGCCGAGTTTCTGGCCCTCGCCGGCAGCGTGGTGAACATTCGCAACGGCAGCGTGGCCCACGGCTTTGACGCCAACTTTGGCAGTGAAGTCAACATCAGTGGCGGCAGTGTAGGTGCGTCCTTACGGGCTAACTCCGGCAGCGCAGTGAACATCAGTGGCGGCAGCGTGGGTGAGAGTTTTCAAGCCACACTCGGTAGCAATGTGAAGCTCAGCGGCGGTAGCGTGGGCAGAGCCTTCGGTGGCGACTCTGGCAGCGAGGTAGAGTTGATCGGCGGGGAGTTCGAGCTCAATGGTTTTACGTACTCCGATTCAGCGATCACCCTTACCAGCCACGATGTGCTCACGGGCACACTGTCCGACGGGTCGTCATTCATTTTCAGCCCTCTGGCCCTGGATGACCTAACTGGCGTGAAGCTGACACTGGTACCACTGCCGCCAGTGGATGCAACGCCGCAGTTCGTGAATGCCGACATCTCTGCCATCGCACCTTACGGCCTGCGTGCTGGCCAGGAACTGACTCTCCAATCCGGCGGAGTGCTGGGCAACGCTTTCGCAATCGTCGCAGCAACGCTGAACATCAAAGATGGTGTGGTCGGCAGCGGACTGGAAACAATGGACAGCACGGTGAACATCAGTGGCGGAACCGTGGGCGACTTATTTCAAGCCTTTCTCGGGAGTGAGGTGAATATTAGCGGTGGGACTGTGGGCGACAGATTCCTGGCCCGCTCCGACAGCGTGGTGAACATTAGCGCAGGCAGCGTGGGCGAAAACTTTCATGCCTCGTCCGGCAGCAAGGTAAACATCAGCGGTGGCAGCGTCGCTGACGGATTCGATGCATTCTCCGGCAGTGTGGTGAGCATTAGCGGCGGCGAGGTGGGCGACGGCTTCAACGCCCACGCTGGCAGTGTGGTGAGCATCACCGGTGGCGACGTGCGCGACGGTTTTAACGCCCACACCACCAGCGAAGTGCACATTAGTGGAGGTAACGTTGGCTTCGGCTTCGATGCATTCTCTGGCAGTCAAGTTAACATCAGCGGCGGCAGCATCGGTTCAGGGTTTAAGGCTAGCCGGGGAAGCGAGGTCAACCTCTTCGGGGCAGGATTCTTCCTCGACGGCGTACCGCTGGACATACTTGCTCACGACGAGCCACTGACCATCACCAACCGAGGCGGCGAGACGCTCTCAGGGACGTTGTCCGATGGCTCTGCGTTCAGCTTCGAACTCAACAGTTCGTTTAGGCGCGCGCGGGACTTTTTCTCAGCCGACGCGCTGCTGACGGTGACGCTCGTGCCTGAGCCGACCTCGGCGGTGCTCTTGCTAATGGCGAGCGGTCAATTGCTTACCCGACGGCGCTCGAACGTGGATAGCGTGGGATAGTGACGATCTTTGTGGATGGCAACACTACGGCGCGAGGCTCCAAGTTCGGCATTTTGCAATATTGACCTCTCTGTGTCCTCCGTGACTCCGTGGTGAACTTTTCAGAGACGCAGATCCGGCCAAAAGCTCTAGTATGCCACAAACTGTCTGGTTCACCAGCATAGAGGTAATCGCACCATAAAACCCTCGGCGAGACGCCTGCTGCTATTGGGCGACGTTGCCTTCGATTCGTGCAGAATCGCTGAAATTAGGAGGAATTTGCCCCAGCTGCTGGGTATGTGGTAGAATCACATGCATCTCATTTCGCGATCTGTCGCGGTGAGTTGGGGCGAGCAGTATCCACGAAGAGGCAAGTGTGATCACTCGTTGCGTTAGTCTCATTAGCAGTCGTTCGTTAGTTCAGCGACGGCAGGCAATGCTTGTTTCCGCGCGCCTTGGCTGCGTCTTACGAGCTCTCGTTTGCATCTTGCTGCTGCAATTAGCGGGCCACGCCGCTCGTTTGCCGATCTTTGCGACTACCCAAAAGAGAAATAGCTCAAGGCATTATGCGCCTGCGAATCACGATCGATCCCTTATTCATCTTCTATTCCGGGATCATCCATCCTTTTTATTCCCATCATTTCATTTCTTTCTGGAGGCATTATTATGTCCAAGTTTCATGAAATCGCCGTACGCACAGACCTGGCGGTATGTGAAGGTCTTTTGCGATGCCGGCATGCGCTGTCGTTGCCCAGCGAGTCGCCAGGAACACCCCGCGTTCGCTTTTGTAGGACGGTCGAGTCGACTCCCACTCGATCCCTGAAAAACTGTTGGTTGCGAGTTCTCACGAGCAATGCGGCTCACGGTCTGCTAACCGGAGCAGTCCTCCTTCTCATTACTTCGGTGTCAACTGCCCAGGTGTTTGACCCAGGGCCGTCCGACTCGTCGTTGTTCACAACCGTCATCAATTTGCCTCCCGATCCAAACATCGGCGATGGCGAAGGAATTGGCGATTCCACCCAACTGAATGTCGCCACAGGTGGAGTCGTCGGCGACGATTTCACTGTGGATAGCGGCGGCGAAGTTAACATCAGTGGCGGCCTCGTGGGTCAGAATCTTGGGGCTCTCGCCGGTAGCGAAGTGAATATCAGTGGTGGAACGGTGGGTGGATCGTTTGAGGCGAGTCGCAACAGCTTCGTAACCATCAGCGGTGGAACCGTCGGGCCGGAATTTCGAGCGCCCTTTGGTAGTCTCGTCGAACTCGTTGGGGGAGAGTTTCGCCTGAACGGTAATGACTATGCCGAAACATCGATTTCGTTGTTGTCGGGAGACCTGTTTTCCGGCACGCTCACCGATGGATCGACATTTCTGTTCTCTCATTCAGAAGATGACCTACTCATTGGAGTGACGCTCACCTCGGCCACTATTCCACCGCTCGATACGACGCCCATGGTCGTCAACACCGATGTCAGCGACGGCCCTGCGGGCTTGCGGCGCGGGCAATCGTTGACGCTGCAAACGGGTGGAAATCTCGCCGATAATTTCGCAATGGTCGACGCCACCCTGACCGTCGAGGGCGGCAGCGTCGGTATGGGGGTGGAAGCCGTTAGCAGCGTCCTGAACATCAGTGGCGGTTCCGTAGGCAGCTTTGAGGTTCACTCAGACAGCCAGGTAAATATCAGCGGCGGAACGGTCGAGGATGATTCCAGCGCTCGTTCAGCCGTCGCAGTGACGATCAGTGGCGGAAACTTGCGCGGGCACCTTTTTGCCAATGGTGCTGGTGAAGTGACGATCAGTGGCGGCACGGTGGAAGGGAGGATTATTACTGGTGGTGACGTGCACATGACGGGCGGAAGTATCGGAGGATTGTCTGTTAGTGATAATAGCGTTGCGACTATCGACGGCGGGGTTGTTACTGGAACAATCTCAGCGAGTGACACCGCCCAATTGAACATCCAGGGCGGAGTGTTCGGTGGCTTAAGGTTGGATCGGAACGCTGAAGCTAATATCAGCGGCGGAACTATTACGGGATTTAGGTCTCATCAGATCCGCGAAAGCACGCTGAACATCAGCGGCGGTAGCCTTGGCGGCTTCTTCGATATCCGCGAGTTAAGTGAGGTGAACATCAGCGGCGGTACGCTGGGTCGTACGGTTCGCACAAGTCGATTGAGCAAGCTGAGACTTAGCGGAGGAACGATCGGGCAGGATTATCGCCCAGGGCCATTCGGCGGCGGAGACCTCGAGCTGGTCGGCGGGGAGTTCCGCCTCAACGGAGTCGCGGTCGGCGAGGGAGAACTCGCGCTTACTGATGGAGACATCCTCACCGGCACGCTTGCGGATGGTTCAACGTTTGCCTTTAGTCCGGGATTAAATGACAGTCTCAGCTTCTCCGCGGTAACGCTCACTTCTGCTTCAGTTCCCGACCTTGACCTGACGCCGATCGTCATCGACACCCCTGTCACCGAGGGCTCCTCTGGCCTACGGATGGGTCAGTCACTCTCACTTCAACCTGGTGGCGAGTTGCGTAACAATTTTACGGTGATCGGCGCGACTTTGAATGTTGACGGTGGGATCGTGGGTAGCGACATGGAAGTCGTCGATGGCACGGTCAACCTGAACTCCGGCAGCGTGGGCACCGACTTCAGTTTGCTACCGGGTAGTATTGCGAACATTCGCGGCGGAAACATCGCGGACGGTATAGAGGTTTTCGCAGGTAGCATGGTCAACTTATTCGGAACCGAATTCCTGCTTAACGATTTGCCGCTCGACACGTTGAGTCTGGGAGAGACGATCACGATCGCCGATCGTAATGTAAGCCTAACGGGTCGTTTGGCAGATGGTTCGCCATTTAGCTTTGACCTCAACACCAATCCGGCTTTTCGTGGTCCGTGGTCGCCCGACTACTTCGACCTCGACGCCACGCTGACGGTCACGCTGGTGCCTGAGCCAAGTGCGGTTTGGCTGCTGATCAGTGGAGCGATTTACCTAGCAGCCCGCCGACACGGCACGTCGGCGTAGCCAGTCTGACAGGTTTCATTATTCCCTGTCGATCATTCTCTGTTTAGAGGTCCGTCCTCTCGTATCATCCATGGCAAAAGAAGAGGCAAGCAGATCATGTTTCGTACCCCGTATATTGTTTCATTCTTTACTTCGGCTCTGATGGCCTTGCCATCTGTGGCACAGGTATTTGACCTGGGCCCGTCGGATCCCAACCTGTTCGACACGGTCATTAACCTGCCCGCTGACCAGCCCTCCATCGACGGTAGCATCGGCAACAGTGACGGTTCTTCCACTCCAACGACCCAACTCAACGTGGCAGTCGGAGGCACTGTCGGCGAGTCCTTCGCCGCCCAGTCAGGCAGTGAAGTCAACATTAATGGCGGCAGCGTCGACAGATCGTTCTTAGCTTTGGAAGGAAGCGAGGTGAACATTAGCGACGGGACCGTCGGCGACCGCTTCATCGCCGATTTCGGCAGCGTGGTGAACATCAGTGGCGGCAGCGTGGGTGCGGAATTTAATGTGCATTCAACCAGCGAAGTGACCATCCGTGGCGGTACCGTCGGCCGTCGCTTCCAATACTTCGGTCCCTGGGGCAACCCCTTTCTCGGCTTTATCGGCAAAGTGGAGCTGGTCGGTGGGGAGTTCATGCTCAATGGTATGCCGTACACTGATTCGACGATCACGCTGCCGCGGCGCCCCTTTAGTAGGTTTACCGGCACGCTAGCGGACGGATCGTCATTCATCTTTATCAGCGTCGTCGATACCCTCAACGGCGTAACGTTGACTCCAGCGCCACTGCCGCCGGTGGACACAACGCCACAGACCGTCAACAGCGACATCACGGCCGCCTCACCGTCGGGCCTGCGCGCGGGTCAGACGATGACGCTGCTCGACGGTGGGGTGCTGGGCGAGAACTTCACGACGGTTGACGCGACGCTCAACATCGAGGGTGGCGATGTGGGCAACGGGCTGGAGATTGCTGGTGGTGTCGTCAATATCAGCGGTGGCGGCATGGGTGAGCTCTTCGCTTACACCGGCAGCGAAGTGAACATCAGCGGCGGGAGCGTGGCAAGATTCAGCGCCGGCGGTAGCGACGTGACCATCAGCGGGGGTACCGTCGGCAACAACAGCGGCGCTGGTGGCGGCAGCATAGTCATCACTGGCGGCGATGTGGGCATGTCCTTCCAGGTTAACTCGGTCGTAGACATCAGCGGAGGCAGCGTAGGGGATCGGATGGTGGCCCTTCCCGGCAGTGTGGTAAGCATTAGCGACGGAACCGTAGGCGACTTCTTCGAGGCCCAATCCGGCAGCGTGGTGAACATCAGCGGCGGTAGCGTGGGCGAATGGTTCCGGAACCGCTCGGTGGTCAATATCAGCGGCGGTGACTTCGGCAACATGTTCGATGCCTTCGACGGGAGCGTCGTGCGTATTAGCGGAGGCAACGTGTCCGACGGCTTCAACGCCCATTCTGGTAGTGTCGTGAGCATCCGTGGCGGCAGTTTGGGTGATGACTTTGATGCCTTGCCTGGGAGTGTGATCAACATCAGCGGCGGCAGCGTAGGCGACGACTTCGCCGCTTTCAACAGCAGCGAGGTGCATCTCCTCGGCACCGAGTTCTTCATCGATGGCACGCTGCTCGACACGCTGGTTCCCGACGAACCGTTTATCATCACCAACCGCGGCGGCCAGACGCTCTCCGGGACGCTGGCCGATGGCTCGGCGTTTCGATTCGTCCTCGACGAATCCCGCCTTGGAGCGGAAGACTTCTTCTCCGCCGATATGCTGCTAACCGTGACACTCGTGCCAGAGCCAGCCTCGGCCACGCTCGTGCTGTTGACCGGCGCCGGATTGCTGGCTGGGCGGCGATCACACTGCTAGACGAGTTAGCAGTGGCACCCGGTCCTGAACGGCAGTGAAGAGTGAATGTCGAATGTCCAATGACGGAGGAATGCAATGGACACTTCGTCGTCGGACATTCCTTGTTCGATGCTCTGCGGTTCCGACCTTCGTGTCTGATACCGACGCAGGGTCGCCCAGCTCACTCGTACCGCAGGGCTTCGATCGGGTCGAGTCTGCTCGCTCTGCGGGCGGGATAGAACCCGAAGAACACTCCGACCGCGCCGGCAAACAGCATGGCGATCACGGCGGCTGGCATCGAGATTACCAGCGGCCAGTCGGAATCGCCAGCCAGCGAGCTGATTACCTTCGTCACGCCCACCGAGGCGGAAATTCCAAGACCGACGCCCACGGCACCCCCGAGTAGCGACAGAATCACCGACTCAACCAGGAACTGCCGCAGGATATCTTTGCCGCGCGCACCGACGGCCATGCGGATGCCGATCTCGCGGGTGCGCTCGGTCACTGAGACGAGCATGATGTTCATGATGCCGATGCCGCCAACCAACAGCGAGATCGCTGCGATTGCCGCCAACAACAGGGTCATCGAGGTCGTTAGCGTACTGAGAAACTCTGCAAATTCCTTCGAGTTGCGGATTTCAAAATCTGGCTCATCGCCCGGCGGGATGCGATGCCGTTCGAACAGCAGTTGGCTCACATCCCATACCGCCTGATCCATCAAATCAGAACGACGCGCCGACATCATGATCGCCTGCACGGTGTTAAAGCGTGAACCGTAAAGCCGCTGTTGCACTGTTGTGTACGGCATCAGCAGGACGTTGTCTTGGTCTTGGCCGACCATGTTCGCGCCCTTGGCTTCCAGCACTCCGACGACGCGAAACGGAATGTTCCGCACCCGAATGGTCTCACCGATTGGGTTAGAAGTTTGAAACAGCTTGGCAACCAACGTCTGGCCAATGACGCACACCTTGTCTGCAGCGGCGATTTCCCGCTCGGTGAAAAACTCTCCACGACGCAGTGCCCAATTACGAACGGTGAGGTAACCGTCGCCGACGCCGATCATTTCGTTGGGGTTCCAGTTCACATTTCCCCGAATCACCTGCGATCTTGTCCACACGCAGGGTGAGGTGGCAAGGATCGTGTCGCATTCTTCGACAATCGCTTCGGCATCCTCAGCGGTCAGCGTAGGCGCGCTGGCCGAACGCACACCGCCGACCGTACGACTGCCTTGTCGGACCATGAGTAGATTGGTGCCAAACGACTCGACGGCGTTCTGAAAGAGCTTCTCCGCGCTTTGCCCAATCGAGACCATCGTCGTCACGGCGGCGATGCCAATCACGATCCCCAACACCGTCAGGCCCGCGCGCATCTTGTTCTTCGCCAGCGCACGCAGTGCGATTCGAACCGTGATCAGGGCGTTCATCCTTACTGACCCGCTTTCTCTCCAATGACCAGTTCGTCGTCTTCTTCCAGGTCGCCTTCGACCACCTCGGTGTGCTTCCAGCTGACCAGGCCGATTTGGATCTTCACGGCTTTAAGGAATTCACCGTCCTGCACCCATACGTAGCGCTCCGCCCGTTTGCGTTTCCGCTCGGCCTGTTCTTCGTCTGTAAGATGGCGTTCCTCGACGTCTTCGTCTTCCTCTTCTTCGCCGTCGAGGATCTTGCGATCTTCTTCTCGCACTTGATTGCGCTTGGGTGGGTAGAACCGCAACGCTGAGTTCGGTACACGCAGTACGTCCTTGCGCTCGTCGACTTGAAAGGAGAGGTTGGCCGTCATGCCCGGCAAGAGCTTAAGATCGGGGTTCGGCGCAGCCACCACGACCGGATACGTTACAACGTTCTCCGTCGTGGTCGAGTTCTTGCGGATCTGCTCGATCTCGCCATAAAAGGTATCGTCCGGGTACGCGCTCACCGTGAACTCGACCGGCAAACCGTTTTGCTTGGCCTTGATGATCCGCCCCAAGTCGGCTTCATCCACGGTGGCGAACACATGCATCTTCTTTTCCATGTCTGGCGCCAGCTGAAACAACTCCGGCATTTGGAACTGAGCCGCAAGCGTCTGTCCTTCTTCGATCAGCCGATTTATGACCACGCCATCCACCGGCGAACGAATTTCGGTGTACCCGAGGTTCGCTTCGGATGTTTGCAGGGCCGCCTCCGCCTGCTTCACAGCCGCCTTCGCGACTTTTAGTTGTGCCTCAAACGACATCCGTTCAAAACAGAACCCGTCCATTTCTCGCGGCGAGATGAAGTCTTCGTTTTGCTCGCGCAGGGCCACGGCGCGCTGTTCATTGCGGACTGCTTGCTGATACAGAGCGTTCACTCGCTGCACGTCCGCACGGCGCGTCTCAAGCGATGCCTCGTCGCGCGCGACCGCCGCCAAGAACAGCCGGGGATCCACTAGCGCGAGCATGTCGCCCTTTTTCACTTCTTGGTTGAAATCGGCGTACAGTTCGGTAATCGGGCCTGAGACAAACGAGCCGATCGAAACCTTGAGCACCGGTTTGACTTCGCCAGTGGCGCGTACGTCAAACAATACACGCCCCTTGGTTACCTGTGCGGTACGCCAATCCGGTTTGTTGGCGGCGCTGAATTTGCCCACGATCGGTCGACAAGCAGCGAACGCTAAGCCACAGACGATGGCCGCGCCGACCAGCCATTTCAGGAATCGTTTCATCGCGAGGGAAGGACAAATACAGGCGGGGATGCAACGGAGATCCTCCATTCTACCAAAGCAAAGTCGCATGTGCGGGATTTTTCCTGCACAGAATCCCTGTCAAGAGCTGTCGCCAGCCAATTTACTTCGAAGTGAGAACCCGCCGACGGAGCCACTTTGGCTCGTGTTTGCGTTTCATCTGTAACGAATCCTCGTCGCTCACGCTTCGTGTTATGTGACCAAATCGGAGGAGCCCAACCATGCCCGACGGAAAAAGAAGACGACGGCACTCGACCAACCCCGCCAAGCGGACCTGGTACGCCCTGCATCGGGCAGCTCGATTTGCCCGCCGTTTTGGCTGGCCGGTTCCCACGTCAACCTAGCACACTAACCCCAGCCAGAGACGGATCAGAGTCATGACAACCCACACGCCCACGATGCCGCAGATTGCTCTTTCATCGCTGCGAGCAAATGTCAGCAGCTCCATACTGACTTCGGCCAAGACCACCAGCGTCTCACCCGTTCGCACGCGCCAAGACCTGAACGAATTCGTCCAGCTACCCAAGCGACTTTACGCCGGCAACAGGCACTGGGTTGCGCCACTCGATATGCAGGTCCGACAGTTCTTGAATCGCAGTCATCCGTTCTATCGACACGGAGAAGCGGAAGCTTTTCTCGCCCGACGCGACGGGCGAGTCGTTGGGCGAATTCTCGTGAGCGACGACTCGCGCTACAACAAGGCTCACGGCAGTAATGTCGGCTGCTTCGGCATGATCGAAACCAACAACGACGTCCGCACCGTCGGCAAGCTGATCGACAGTGCTTCCCGGTGGTTGCAGGAACGTGGACGGAGCGAACTGTTGGGGCCGATCGATTACTCGACAAACTACCCCACCGGACTGCTCGTCGACGGCTTCGACACACCTCCGTCGGTGATGATGAACCATCAACCCGAGTACTATCAATACCTGCTGGAGGCCTGCGGCTTGCGAAAAGCGAAGGACCTGTACGCGTGGTGGTTCGACAGTGAAAACCGCATGGACGAGGGCTGGCAGCAACGCGTTGCCCGGCTCACCAGTCGCTACAACGTGCAGGTGCGGTCGATCTCGTTCAAAAACTTTAAGACGGAGATTGCCCGCTGCAAAGCAATTTACAACGAGTCATTTGAAAGCAATTGGGGCTTCGTCAAAATGACCGACGATGAGTTCGATCATCTCGCGCGAGAGATCCGTCAGCTGGCTTCGCCCGATTTGATTCAAATTGCGGAAGTCGAAGGCCAGCCAGTTGGGTTGTCACTGTCGTTGCCAAACTTGAACGAAGCGGTCCAGCCGCTGGGCGGCCGACTCACGACGGCGGGCATTCCGATTGGGCTCGTGCGGTTGCTGTATCGCATGCGTCAGGTGAAGACTGGCCGACTAGCAGTACTCGGCGTCCTGCCCGGCTACCGTCGCCGTGGGGTAGCGGAAGCACTGATCCAACAAACCTTCAAAAACGGTTTCGGCAAGCTAGGCTACTCCGGTGCCGAACTCGGTTGGACACTCGAGGACAACGTGCTGGTCAACCGCATGATCGAACGCGTCGGCGGGCGAAAGTACAAAACCTACCGCATCTATCGCAAGCAGCTAGAACCTTCGCGCGGCGGTGACAACAACTTCAATTCCGAACTGTTTTGCCACGGCGTTTGATGGGCGATTTGGAGTTCGGGTAACGCAAGCGTTCTAACTGAATGCGTCCGTTTAGCTAATGCGATTCCGCTCCAGTTGCTTCCTTCTGCATCACAACTGGCGCGATCCAGCACGGCAAGCGAAATCGCTCGAGATCCCGCTGTTCGGATTAGCGAGGATGATGCTCTCGTAGCTTGCACGCGCAAGATCCCGCCGACAAGGGACTTCACGCGATCTCGGTGTCAGCGTGCGCGCCGCCGATTCAGAATCCCATGGCTTTGCGCAATACGGGCTCAAATACGTTCGCTTGCCGGAAGAATCCTAAATCACTGGCGTGAGAACCATCCGTTGCACCATCGCCATCGATTCCGTACAAGCTGTCGCCGGGGATGTAGTAAAGATTGCCAATCGATTCGGATTGCAGAACATTGAACGCGTTTTGCAGCGCGGCATGGTTGGCCGTATGGTGAGCATCTCGGGCCGGGCGAATCCAACTGTTGGTGTTCCGGCGATCCTCCACTAGCACAATGGGCGTGTCGGGTTTCTGCGCCCGAATCTGCTTGACCAGTGGTACGCAGCGCTGCTCAACCATCTCGGCGTTCATATTGGGAAGGCAGTCGATCACATACACGGAAGCGTCGATTTGGGTCAGATAGTCGCCGACTTCCGTGTGCATTCTTCCGTTACCGGAGAAGCCAAGATTCACGACAGGCATGTCGAAGCGGCGTCCCAAAATCGCCGTGTGCACCATCCCGGGACGACTTGCACAGGCTCCGTGGGTAATGCTAGTGCCGTAGAAGACGATGGGCTTTGGACGAGGTTCTAGCGATTCAAATTTGCTTGTCGGCGGCACACCAATACTGAGGAATTCAGTCCCATTGTACAAAGGTAGGTAGGCGGCATATTCGCGCAAGCCTGGAGCAAGGCCACCAACGAGCTGAGTCTTGACCTCCTGTGACGAGGGCCTGGTCACTTGAACCCACCGCCATTTGCCCTCGTCGTCTCGCGCGTACAAGTCGACGCCGCTGACCCCCGTAGCGGGCATGTGAGACATCGCAAGATTTGCATGCAGCAATTTGTAGTGAACATGAATGGCTGTGGCATTCGTCTTAAAACGGACCAGCATTCCGGCAGAATGCCGGCTTAGGTTCCAGACAGCTTCCGTCACCGTTCCCTCCGCAGTACTCGGAAGACGATCAAACCACCGCTTACGATGCGCGTCAGGCAGAATTCGCCCCTCGACACCCCAGCCGGTAACATCGTGCCACGACAGTCCATCGTCTGCCTTCGCTCGTTCGGCCATTTCCGGATCGAGATTTTCGATTCGCGATGCTGATTCCGTTTTGATCGGCGCGGTTGGTTCCTTTGCCTCAATCGGGGCGAGAAATGTGCAGACGCTCAAGAGAAGACTGAGCAGCGTTGATGGCTTCATGGTTGACTCGTTGTAGATTCGAAGGCAGTTGGAGGAGATAATCGGAGAATTGACAACAGACAGTTTGACCGCAACTGGTCGAGAGCGAAAGCCGCGACCGCTAATCTATCGTCACCCGCGGTAGATTTGATGCTACATTCGATGAATTCGACAATAGCTCAGCCCCCCAACATCGATTGATTTAGAGGCAAAATACTTGAGGAACAGTGAACCCTCGTCGCGACCGAGAAGGGTCACGAATCTGTCACGGGACGCTCGATGTCGGCGTGCTCGGGGCGACCCTTGAGCTAGCCCCTACGGCACCAATCGGACGGTTGTTGGATACGCCTCTTGATCCGTGTACCAGACGTACCGATTGTCACGAGACACACCAAAGCTTGTGAGATAGCCGACCCCAAGATCGTACTCCGCGAGCATTCGCTCGACTTGGAAGTCGCGCACTTTCAGTCGCGAGTCGGAACGCGACGTCGCGAGCAGTCGCGCGTCGGATGTGACTGCCAGACCGCTGATCGCATCACCGAAGGCACGCCACTTGTCCACGGGAGATCCATCGTCGACCCGCCAGCTTGTCACCCAACCATCCTGATGGCCAAGCGAGATGACTTCGTCGGTATGGTTGAACTCCAGGTGCGAGGATGACGCGCGATTGGTAGGCGTAATCAGGGTGGTTGTCGCGCCGGTCGCAAGATCCCAAATTCGGGTTGTACGATTCACACATCCTGAAGCCAGCTGTTTCCCATCGGCCGTAATCGCAAAACTTATTACCCAGTTTTCATGCCCTTCCAACAAGCGATCACACTTTCCTGTAGTCGTATTCCAGATCCCAATCGTTCCCTCTCGGCGGTTGTATTCACTCGCAGGAGGCGCAGCAGCAAGCCACTCACCGTTGGGAGCGACAATTAAGCCGCGGACGCCGCCGGCGATCGGTACTGAGA
Organism: Bythopirellula sp.; assembly: GCA_028285205.1. GTDB lineage: Bacteria > Planctomycetota > Planctomycetia > Pirellulales > Lacipirellulaceae > Bythopirellula. Next base: position 31,532 of record JANQQA010000037.1, read on the forward strand.
ACCGTTGGTTCCACTCGGGCAACTCCCAACAACAGAGCTTTCCGCCTTCACCGACCGTAGCAAGCAGACGCTCACCTTGGTCGACGGAACAGGACCAGACGCTACCATCATGGACTTTCGTGCTCGACCGAAGTTGACTTGTGGCTAAATCGTAAGTGAACATCCGGCCTTGACCGTCGCCGTAAACGCTCAAGGAGCTTTTGGGTAGTATGACACCCGCGGTGACTGGCGATCGGCTGGTCGCTTGCAGCTTCTTCGTTACCGAGTCGCCGGTGATCTGAATTATCCGGCCATCGCCCAATGCAATCAGATAGCAGTCGTGCTTCTTAATCCAATCGATACTGCGTATGGCTGTGCCGAAGTCTGCAATCTCTTCAGCATCTGAATCACCGTCCTTTGCGAACAGGCGTCCGTCACCGGCACCGGCAAGAATTATGTCTGTGTCGGCAATCTCCAAAGCCGACGCGACAGCCTGCATCTCGATGACTTGTTCGGGCCCCGCGTCCAGATCGCCCGAATTGAGAGCTGCAACTCCGTTCTGAACGAGCACCACGAATTGATCTGGACCGAAGCTGCGAACGTCTTGGAGGCTAGAAGTTGTCACGTTCCAGGTTGCTACTTCGCCGGACTCGATCTGAAACGCATAAACATTGCCATCCAAACCAGCACCAATCACTTTCCCGTCATCGTGTGCTAGACGCAACTTAGCAAGACGAGTTGGTAGTTGTCGCTTTCCTTGCGGATCGAGTGTGTCGGAATCGAATTGTTCTACCCACGCGCTACCAGAACATACCACGATGCTCCGCCCGTCGTCGGAGATCGCGATGTCGTAGATGCCACCGAGTCCGAGGTACTTCGACTTTGCAATCTTCCAGCTCTTTGTATTGACGACGTTTAGTTCGCCTTTTGTCGTGCCCAAAAAGAGCTTTGTCGCGTCGTCGGAGAAACAGGCCACATTCACTTGCTGCGCCTCTACAACAACGGTGATTAGATCGCCACCGCCCAAGTGTCGAATCTCTACGCTACCGTCGTCACATACGCAGGCAACGACATCCAGAGTTTCGCTGACAGCGCTCGAGGCGACCGGCGATCGATCATCTTGACGAATCGTTATTTGGTCATCTGCGCGAATTTGGCTGAGTGCGAACTGCCACTCCCATCCACGCAGATCACCTGGACACGCCTCAAGAAAGCTTCGACCGCGTTCGTAGTTGCCACGCTTAGCCGCCCACCAAGCCGATTCCAGCAATTCCGAGTACATGTTTGCGGCTATCTTTTGATTGCTGACCTCCGCCTCCTCACGCGCAGCAAGTGCCGCGTCACGTTGCACTTCGGCCTCCTGCAAAGCCTCGCTAGCCCGTTTCAGCCCGGTTCCCAGGCCTACTAATCCGACGATCAGGCTGGCCAAAACGAGCCCTCCGGAGATAGCCGCAACGCGATGGCGTTTCAAGTGCTTTCCAACCTTGTATGACCACGATGGCGGCCTCGCTTCAATTGGCTCGCCCTTCAGAAACCTTTCGACGTCTCTTCCCAGATCGAGTGCGGAATCGTAGCGACGGCGACGGTCCTTGGCCAGCGCCTTCATCGTGATCCAGTCGAGGTCGCCTCGCGACATTTGAAACGGCCGGTTTTCTGTTGGGTCGCGTTTCACCTGCGATAGCTGTGTCTGACGCATGGTCAACCGCGAACTGGGGGTCGCGGCCTCAGTTTCCCGGATCACGCGTGGAATATCAAACAGACCACCTCGAAGCAACTCGTCTCGACTAATGGGTGTTTCGCCGGTCAGCAATTGGTAGAGAAGCACTCCCAAAGAATACACGTCGGTTCGGGTATCGATGTCTACCGCAGACATCTCGGCCTGCTCGGGGCTCATGTACTCGAGCGTCCCGATCATCTGACCATACTCGGTGAAAAGCGTGTGCTCAGTGAGGCGCGTGTCGAGTGCCTTCGCAATCCCAAAGTCAATCACTTTGGCAATTGGTTCGCCTTCGGCCATCGCCACCAGTACATTGCTTGGTTTGAGATCGCGGTGGATGACGCCCTTTTGATGAGCGTGATTCACCGCTCGACATACTTGCAGAAACAGTGCCAACCTCTCCTCGAGAGAGAGCTGATTGCGTTCGCAAAACTCGCTGATGGGCGTGCCTTTGACCAGCTCCATCGCAAAGTAAGGGGCTCCGTCTTCGCTCGTGCCTGCGTCGAATACACGCGCGATCGAAGGATGGTCCATCATTGCCAACGCTTGCCGCTCAGCATGGAACCGCGCCAGGATCTGTTTTGAATCCATGCCCAGTTTAATGACCTTCACCGCGACACGACGAGCGATCGGCTCCTTTTGTTCCGCCATGTAGACCGCCCCATGCCCACCTTCCCCGATCTGCTGAAGCAGGCGATAAGGACCAACGGTGCGAGGCAACTCGTCCGTCGATGTCGGTGTGAATAACGTCGTATTGGCCAACTCTGGATCTGCTTCCAGAAAATCACCGCAGTCGGACAGGCTTTGCAGCAGCTGAGTCACCTCCTCCCGCGTAGCTTCCTCCTCTTCTGAAAGGATTTTCTCCTGCTGTTCGGGCGTCAGTTCGCGCACCCGTTCAAAGAGCTGGTGCACGCGATGGTATTCGTCAGGATTCATTTTGAAGATCGCGTGCTAGTGCTTCTCACTCGGCGTAATCTCGAGGATTTTCCCTGCATCACTTTTCTTGACCGTAAACAGGAGTTTGCCCTGAACTCCATTGTGGCTGGTAAACAGGCGAGTTCCCACCGGCCACTTCTCAATGCGAAGCTTTCCTTGGGGAAAAGGTATGCCATAACCAAAAGGATGCCTGGCCGGGCCCTTCACCTGGGTATGCAGGGCGGTATGACCAGTGTTGCGAACGGCGAGCTGTACGTAGAGCAAACCATTTTCACCGAGATGTGTCTCTGCTTTGGGTCGAGGCGACTTTTCCATGAACAGCTGGAGCAGTATGTCATTCTTAGCGCGCGCGTCGGGGAAGTCTTTCAACGTGTGCTCCTTGATTTGCTCTGCGAAACCAACGAGTCCTTCTGCCAAAGCAAGTTCTGCAATTTTCACTCGATTCTCATGCGATAGCACGCCGGACCCGCCTGCACGCAACTTCTCATAGGATTTCCACGCTGCATCAACGCCTCCGTCCTCGTAGGTGGTCGTGATCTGTGCGACTGGGTCAACGGCTTCCGCTGGCGACGAGTTCCTATCGGTGCGGCGAAACGCAAGGCTTCGCTCTCGCATCTCACGTCGCGGCAACTCCTCTCCCGCTGCCGAATCGTGCCAGTGAACACAGGCGATTTCAGAACCACCACGGCAATACAGATCGCGATCTACTAGTGTCGGTGGCGTCCAGCAACGTTGCTTGAGCACCTGGTATTTCGAGAGCGCCTCCAAGCCCTGCGCGTCCCGCCGCAAGACGGTGAGCTGTCCTTCTCCATCCAGTATCACGACCCGCTTGCCACTGACAACGAGATTCGAGTTCTCATAGCCACGCCAACGACCAACTCGGTCGCCGCTAGACGCATCGAGTGCAACCAATAGCTTATCGTTGCAACCGATCACTATGTCATCCTGCATGTACCAGTTGCAGTAAAAGAACTGGGTGTTGCATCGCCAACTCTCGTCAACGGCCCATTCGCCGTTCACGTGGTTGATGCTCAGCCGCACTGTCCCTCCCACGCCTTGCCCCGATGCTACTAGCTGCCCATCTCCCATCACAAGCGGAGTCGGCACGTTGGTCAGTCCTTGATATGGCAGTTGGTAAGTCCACAGAATCTCACCCTTGTCGGCGCTGACTCCAAGAATTCTGTCTCGTGTGACGAATACAACGTGATTGCCTCCTGCCATTTCCAATACCGTCGGCGTAGCATAGCTTGCCTCGCCACACGGCACGTTCCACTGCACTTCGCCCGATTCGCCGTCCAGACATACGAGCCCACCCTGTTTGCCACCCGTCAGAAGATAGACCTTGCCTTTGTGTACCATCGGGCTTGATGAGAAACCGAAGTGTACCGGTACCGCGTCATAGTTTTCGATCATGTTTCGCTTCCACTTGACTGCACCCGACTCTCGATCCCAGCAATGGACGATTCCAGTGAAACCAACTGTAATGAGGTTGTCGCCAAGAATAGCGGGGGTGGCCTGAGGGCATCTCGCACGGCCGCCAAAAGCTTCCTGTTCTTCGATCCATCCGCAAGCGTACTCACGTCGCCAGACGATCTCGCCGGTCACTCGATCGATTGCCGCGACCAGTTCTTGCTGTTCGGACTTGTTGTCGTTGCTTGGTGCCAGATACATCGCGTACAGCACCGATTCATCCGCTACGAGACTCGACAGACCCTCACCCAGGCTGACCTTCCAACGCAGTCGAGGTTCGCTATCGAACGATTGAGGTGCCGACGACCGGGTCACTTGGAAGTTCCTGTTCGGACCACCGAATTGCGGCCAGGTTGTAGCGAACAGTTCGCTTGCAGAACTGCTTGCAAACCATGCGATAACCAGAATTAGCGTTCCAATCTTCGGTGTTCTCGTCATAGCAACATCCTTATGAATCGGCATCACGATCTCCATCAGCGTTCAACTCTCGAAATAGCCACGCGCGAGCCATCGCCCAATCGCCGGCCACCGTCCGTCGCGAGACGCTCAGCAAACTAGCCGCTTCGCTCTCCGACAATCCACCAAAAAATCGCAGTTCCACCAGCTTTGCCTGCCGTTGATTGAGTTCGCCGAGCTTATGCAGAGCTTCGTCAAGCGCAATCAAATCGATGTCTGAACTGAGCATGCTCAGTCGGTCGAGAGTGATGTCAATTTGTGCCGCCTGCCCACCACGTTTTAGGCTCTTCATGCGACGGGCATGATCGATCAGCACGCGACGCATCGCCTGAGCGGCCGTTGCGAAAAAGTGCGCGCGATCGTGCCAACTGATGGGGACCGAGCCGATGAGACGCATATAGGCTTCGTGAACCAATTCCGTCGCATCCCACTGTCGCGCATCGTTGCCTTCTGATAGCTGGTTTTGCGCAATCTTTCGCAGCTGCTGATAGACCAAAGGCGTTAGCTGCTCGACCGCCTGTTGGTCGCCCGCCGCTACGCGATGCAATATTTCCGTAATTTCCGACAATTCTCAGCTCGCAGTGTTGGTGATCTTCGCTGCTGTTCCTTGTAGCGTAATTGACGATTCCGTTGTGCAACAGAAACCACCGATTTCAATGAAATATTCTGCAAGCCGCTGAAAAACTAAGTTCAAACCGATGTGCAGAAGACGCCGGCAGCTGTGCGCCCGTGTCACATCACCGATTGCTTAAGCGTGCCAAACGTCAGCGAGTGTCGGTACCGTGACGTGAAGTTGGTCTTGCTGTATGATTCTTAGGTAGTTCTCCGTCGCCAATGTCAGATCGAATATCTCATCATTAGCCACACCGGCAACGCCTTCAGCGGCGTCGCAGATGGTTTTTTCTTTCCTTCATGGAGACTTCCACCGTAGGGTCCCAACAATGAGCGATGCAAAGATTGACCGCAGGAAGTTCGTGGCCCAGGCCGGTGCAATTGGTGCAGCAATGGCCGCTTCTCCCTCGCCAGCCCAGAGCACTTCAGGGGAACAATCAAAACGTGTGCGCGTCGGCGTAATCGGGTGCGGTAGTGTTTCGCGTGCCTATTTGCCACACCTCGCCAAGTGCCGACACGTCGAACTCGTCAGCACTTGCGACATTATTGCGGAGCGTGCCAAAACTCAAGCTGATGCACACAGTGTTCCCAAATCGTACGCACACATTGATGAGATGCTTGCTGGGGATCAATTTGACTTGCTGGTCAACTTGACGGATATGCAGGAACACGAACGACTCAACCGACAAGCACTAGAAGCCGGAAAACACGTCTGGAGCGAGAAGCCAATCGCCAACTCGCTCGCATCAGGGGAGCAGTTGCTGAAACTGGCGAACAAGAAAAACGTACGACTGTGGGGTGCTCCGGTAACTGTCGTCAGCTCGGCGTTCGCATTTATGGCGAAGACTCTGGCAGCGGGAAAACTGGGAAAAGTCGCCGCAGCGCATGGTGAGTATGGTCACACAGGCCCCAGATGGTCAGCGTTCTTTTACCAAGAGGGTGGTGGGAGCTTACCTGACCTAGGCGTTTACAACCTAACAACTCTTACCGGCCTGCTTGGGCCGGTGAAGTCGGTCAGCGCGATGACCAGCATCGTGACACCAGTCCGCGAGATTGACCGCGTCGGGGAAGTCACAGTCGCTGCAGAGGACAACGCGATGGTATTGATGGATCACGGCGACGGCGTCATTTCGCACGTCCAGTCGGGGTTCAATTATTTCAATCCGCGCGGGCACGACGGCAGTGGCGAGCGTCGGCACACGATTCGGATACTGGGCTCGAAAGGTGGCATGGGGCTGGTCGGTTACGATTGGGAACCACATGGCGTTGACTTCCGGACCAAAGACCAGTCCGAATCTAAGCGGTACGCGACCGAGAGCGGCGATTATGCATGGCAGATGGGGGCGTCGCTTGCCGCAGAGTGCATCGCTACGGGCGGAGAGATGTTGATTACTCCGGAGCACGCCTTGCACGTTTTGGAAATCATTGAAGCATCGCGAGAGTCACAAGAGACGGGGCGTCGCATCGGACTTCGCTCGCCATTCAAATGGCCAATCATTAGCTAGTAATGCCATTAACTAGCAATGAAGGTGGGACGGATCGCTCTCGCGATGAATCCGTCTCACTTTATGCGACTGAGCTCGCCGCACTGCCGACCATCGGCGGGTAACAGAAACTCTTGCTCGGCAACGGTTCAGAAAGAGGGTGGCTAATGGGATTCGAACCCACGACCTCTGCATTGCGAAAGCACTTCTGATAGAGGTTAAAATCGGCGTTTCCCTCTAGTATTTAAGCATCATATCGATTTGGGCTGCCATTGCAAGCTGTTCCATTCAATTGCATTCTTTCTCGAAGAATTGCGGTATTTGAAGCCTTGGCCTGGCGCGCAAGACGGTACATACCGTTTTGGAAACTTGGCACGCACCAGAAGCCCAGAGTCGCCGTGTGTTGCGATGGAACCGCGATGGGAGAGGTTTACTCTGGGATGGCGACAACGCGTGACGAGACGCCAACTGGTCGCTCAGACGCGGCTCTCGGAAGAGGTTGCTACGCATTGCGTAGGGGAATGACTTACCTCAACGACAGTTGGTCGAAGCACCAGTCGCTGCTTGAGTCCCATTGAGAATTTGAAGCACCTGCGCAATGAACTCGCTGGCGGGTCAAGTTTGCGCGGAGTGGCTGGCTCTCTCCAGTTCTTTCAGCGGTGTGTGAGTCGGATAATTGGTTTTGGCGAGCGACTCGAGGGGAACTCCAGCACGCAGCGCGGCGTGCTCTTTACGTTGGTTCTCGCGCTCTATCTCCAGGATGGCATTGCATGCGGCAATGAGTTCGGGCGGAGTGGCGTCGTCGCTGATCATCGAGGCGATATCAAGCAGAATCGCAGCCTTGTGACGTGCTGGCACGCCCCAGCGTTCCCGGACAGCTCGTCGAATCAGATTCGCGTCAGAACGCCGCATGGGCACACCTTGGCCCCATCCCCGCCTGAACCCTGGGTCAGCGACCGCCTTCGACTTCAGTAGCCGATATCGTCTTCGCTTACGCTTGGTTCGTGATAGTTGTGCCATTCTACACACACAGCATTGCGCAGAAGAACCCAGAAGCCCTAGCATTGCGAAAATGAGTTAACCATCGCTGAGACTCTACGTTCAGCGCACAGGGAATCTGCGGACAGATCAGTGGCTCTAATATGTTTCACCGGCAAGTGAAACTGTTCTGTACAGTTACAAGTGACGACCTCGGGTCTGAGGTACGCTAAGGTTGGATGTTGTACCCCAAGAAAAAGTCCGCACAGGGCGGTAGCGGACTTGGCTCAGATCCGAAGTTCTCGCGGGGACCAATCCCTCGGGACTGCGCGTCACTAGGTGGTGGGTGTTTGAGAATCCGAGATGCTGTGCAGTCGCTCGTTATTGTAATGCAAAATGACCTTGTCAATCGCTTCGCGATTTTTTGCGAGGCCAGCGTTCCGATAAACCGTTTTCCTCGGGAGCATGTAGCCTGCTCTAGTGTTTGGTTAGGCTGATGGGCTTGAGCAAGCCGCAAAAGTGTCGGGAAATGTAATCCGTACCGTTGTCGCTACGGATGGTCGGTTGCACGATCACTCGGTCTAAGTCATCCATTTCGAGGATTTGACGTCTCTTGCGATCGCGTTCAGATGATCTGCGAGGAAATCGATATAGTGCTTGTTGCGCGAAGCGGTGATCACCACCGTGCTAAGAATTCATCTGTGAGCGTCAGCTACGAGATGCGATCAATCCGGCGTTGTCAACTCAGCCCTGGTTCCAACCCACTCCTCGCGCCGAATCGTGTCTACCGGTTCACCTTGATCTGAAAACGACTCTAAGGCAATTCTGGGAATCTCGTTATTGGATCCTTGCCATTCAAATGGCAACCAATAAGGTATTCGTTTCTGCAGTTGTTCAAACAGGGGCAGCTCGACATCAACAACACTAATCAAAGTCGCACACTTGAATTGATTGTAGTTCGCGTCGATTGAGATCCGGCTGCTTGTTTCGGCATGGAAGCCAACCTCTATGGCAACGTCTGATTCAAAGGCTGAGTTTTCAATAGACAACCTACCTGATGTAGGCTCTATGAGTTCGATACCTGCCTTTGCGGTGATGGAGCTTGAACTGATCGTCAGATCAGTCGAAGAATCAGGCTCGTAGGCAATAGCGTGACTTTCCGTTTTCAGCAGCACACCTGATAATTCCCCGTCCGATCCAAGCAAATCAATGCACGGACGCGAGGATGCCTGGACCTCACAGTTGTGCATAAGAAGTTCGGCAAGCTCGCACGAAATGAATGGCTGTCCGCTGGGACTATCACCCTGATCACTGATTGCACTGGGGGATGAGTCGCATTGAAATCGGACCCCTTCGATCTCAATGCGGCTATCGTTGCAGCGAATAGCGGGTGCTGCTGAATCGAGCTGAAAAATGATCGTTGCCCGCATGTCTTCGCCCGCGACGATCTGCACGTACTGCCCTTCGAATGCAAGTGGGCCAAGCAAGTAGGGTTCGTCAGAAACTACTCGGACATAGAGATGCTCGTCGTCTCTGCTCAAGTATTCCATCAACTGCTCTGAATTATCCGCTTCGAAGGGGGCGTCGTCATGAATCCCTGAGTCTTCAATGCCGAAAATCCCGACGCATGCGAAAGCCGCGATTGCCGCACCTATCCATAGGAATCGGTGCGAGCCAATGCGTGGTTGGATGAATGTAACTGGTAGATCCGACGTATCACGGGATCGCAAAACCGCCACAACAGACCTTGCACTCGAAATCCTATCTTGTGGCTCCTTGGCGTGTAGTTGCTGCACTAGCTTGGATATCCAGCTTGGAACACTGGGATCGATCTGATCCAGAGGCACCGGCTCGCTGCTAGCAACCTGATTCAACGTCGCAACAACAGAATGACCAATAAATGGTGGTTTGCCCGCGAGCATATGGTAGATCAAACTGCCTAAGCTAAACAGGTCGCAGCGATGATCGACGGGGTCGTCGTTGATCTGCTCTGGCGCAAGGTACTCAGGTGTGCCCAGCAAAGTGCCTGTTTGGGTCAAAGAATGTTGGCTGCTCGAGTGAGCCAGGCCGAAGTCCGTCAACTTCACAACCCCGGATTCTTTGTGAATAAGGACGTTCGCCGGCTTAACGTCGCGATGAATAACATCTTGTTCATGTGCCGCCGCGAGACCTTCTGCCAATTGAACAGCGATGTCGATCGTCGACTCCAGATCCAATGCTGGTGTCTCGCTCAATTGAGACTCCAGTGACTCACCGTCTACGAATTCCATGGCTAGGTATGGCAGATCGCGGATCTGAGAAACGGCATATATCGAAACAACGCTGGGATGATTGATCGAGGCAGCTGCGCGTGCCTCACGAAGAAATCGCTGCGAACTACTGGGATCGACCAGCAAAGCTGGTGACATCATCTTCACTGCTACCTTCCGCTCAAGTTGTTGGTCGTGCGCTTCAAACACGACTCCCATGCCACCCCGTCCAATGCAACGAAGAAGTTCGTAGTGCCCGACGCGGCCCAAGCAGGAGTCACTGCTATCTATCCAAGGCTGCAGGTCCTCAAACTGTCGAACATTATCTTGTTTCCTTGTTGGTCGCTGAATCTTGAGCTTAGCCATTCGATGTTTAAGATCCTGCGAATCGCTGCCCTCAGCCATTTCTCGGAGCGCTTTTGCAGACGCTGAAAGGACGCCCACGAATTCCTCCATGCTCGCCTGGCATGAGCTGCATTCTTCAATATGAGCGATGAATGACGGTTCCAGGCAGTCTGCGGCGCGAAGGCAAAGTGCCTGCAGTTCGGCTCTTGAAGGGCAATCCATATCTAAGCAACCGCCTCCACTGTATCATCGACTTCCGCAATCTTCTGTCGAATTCGCAGGATTACGCGACTCTTGGCCGCATAGACGGTACCGACTTTCATACGAAGTTCCGTTGCTACGTCTCTCGGCGTCTTGTTCTCAACCGCAGTCTGCCAAAAGGCTTGCCAAGTTTGTTCCTCGATCTCGTCGCGGACTAAATTGGCTGCCCAGCGAAAAAGGTAGTTTTGATACTCGGTCTCCCACAATGTTGAGAAGTCGTCGGTCCCAGGCTGCTGATCTAAGCGATCGTGAGTTAAGGCGGCGGTGGTCCCGATTTGTTTAGAACGATCTCGGGTCAGCGAGCTCAACTTATAGCGGGCAATCACCATGAGCCAGTTGCGAAATCGCCCCAGGGCAGGATTGTAATCAAAGCGGTCGATGCAATGAGACACCTCGGTCAGCACCGCTTGAGAAAGGTCTGCCGCATCGGCGTCCTGAAGTCCTCTGCGGCGTCCATAGCGATAGACAAGCGGCCCATAGATCTCAACGAAATCCGACCACGCGTCGCGGTCACTCGAGTCGCGAATGCGGTTAATCAGACTATTTTTGGTGGTATACAACGACTTCCCTCGGGTCAAGAACTACTCCAGTACTCACTCTATCCGAGAGATATCCCGCCTAAAAAAATCTCAAGTCGTGCAAGAAATCAACTAAGAGCTGACAACTAGGGGTAGCAGCTTAATTATAGCTACTATTTCCCATTGGGAGACAGAGATGAAAAAGGCATCCCGAACAGGCACTATTGCAAGAAGTACGTATCGCACCCACCTCCTGGTTATTGCGTTGGCATGCGGTGGGAAATCACATGCAGAAGACACCTTAAAGATCTATCTGTTGGCAGGCCAATCCAACGCTGGCGGCTACGGCTATACCTACGATAGCAACGGCGGGATCGAGGAGAATGTCACCTCGATTGAGTTTCTATTGGACAGCCATCCCCAAGCGGCAGGTTATCGAAACACTCTACTCAGTGAGGGGATCCACACAGTACTCCCACACTTAGACGCATCCTGGATGAGTCCTCGTAACGATGTTTGGGCAGTCGCTTACAACTCTAACTCTGGCGAGTCACAACAGATAGCCAGTTCGCAAGTTGCAAACCCTACAGGCCGGCCAATTGATGGGTATCCTACCGGGGTCCAGCCACTCAGCCCCGGCTTCGGGATCGATCAGTTCCACGCCGCGTCTTTCGGTCCCGAACTTGGGCTGGGCCATCAGCTGGGTCGGAACCTGGATGTGCCAGTATTAATCATTAAGTCATCGCATGGCGGCACTAGTCTAGCTGAGGATTGGCGATCGCCACTCGCCGTCGAAAAACGCGGCGGTACACTAGGCACGAGTTTTGGTAACACTGTCAACAGCGTTAAGCAAACACTCGACGCGCTAGACGCAGACTTGGCGGACGATGGCAGACTCAACGCGTACGGCAACGCTACCAACTACGAAGTGGCTGGCTTCGTGTGGCTACAGGGCTGGAACGACCATCTCGAGGAATCCTTTGCTCTCGAGTACCGGGATAATCTGGTCGATTTGGTACAATCTCTCCGCGCATCGGATGCGCGGATCGCAAACGATTTACCTACAGTTGTGCTCGAGTCTGCTGATCAGGATAGCACTCTTAACGCCACGCGTTCTGCGGCTGTTGCGGAGTTCAATGCCAGCGAACCTGGTTCAGCGGTCTTCATCGAGACCAACAATCTTATCGGGCGAGATTGGGGAAATAATCGCGATAACCAACCTTGGAACAGCTCCTTAGACTTTCACTTCGATGGGAAAGCTGAGAACTATTTAGAACTTGGCTGGCTAGCTGGTCAAGCGATTCTCGACAACGGATTCACTGGCAGCAATCCGACACCTTTGCATTCGTCCGATTTCGATCTCGACGGAGATGTCAACAATGATGACCTCTCAATATGGCTGTCTGCATACGGCGTTTCGTCCCTCGGTGACGCAAACTTAGATGGAGTCACCAGTGGAAACGACTTCTTGATCTGGCAGCAAGAGTTCAACGGAACAGGGCCATTGGTATCGCAATCTGCCGCAGTACCTGAGCCTAGCAACATCACGCTTCTGCTACTAATGCTGGCTCTACGACCAATTACGCGAGCTCGCCACTCAGCTTGTTGCTGACGGTATCAGTCGGGCTCCATTTTCGTGGGTCAAAGGTATCCTGCAAACACTGCAACTTGGGAAGGAGATAAGCATCATGATGTCTCATCAATTCAGCCGACGCTTTGTGAGTCGGGCCCTAGGAATGTCGATCGCGAGTCTCGGGATGTTCACGATCTACGTCGGTGCCTGTGCCCAAAACCTGACTCTCGATGAAACTAACGTCACTCGGGACGGCTTTGAGATTCGAACGGATGGCATCTTTGCCGTCTGGTGGGACCCTCAAGCGGGGAACATCAACCCAGGAGCCGATGCGACTTTCGCGCTGCTCAATGAAGTTCGCAACGATCTTACTCGGAATTTAGGCTTTAGTGATCCTCCCAACGTTGCAGCGGGAAAATACTTCAACGTTTTTGTTCATCGGGGTGACGACGATCGATTCCCGAGCTTCTTCAGCAACGGAGTAGGCTTTGAAGCGGACTCGGAATTACCCGACTTAGCTGTCCCGGAAGGCCTGCACAACGATCGCTCGAACATGCTGCACGAGGGGTTTCACATATTTCAGACGTCTTTGGACTATCAAGTCGTCGACTTCAATCCAAGTGCGTCGTGGATAGTCGAGGCTTCGGCGGAGTGGTATCAGGCGTCGCGTAATTCCACCGATCCGCGCAGTTTCGTTGTTTCAGGATCGCCTTACGCGCTACCGCATTTGCCGCTCTGGTATACGATCGGCCAGGAGCCCGCAGGAGTCGTCGCCGATAATGATTGGCTCTATGGCGTCCGCGACTATGCCACTAGCGTCTTTCTCTATTACCTGACGAATGTCGAGACGGTTGATCCGGCCATCATCAGCGGAGTCTACACGACCGAAACGCAGCTGACACCGCAGCAGTACATCTACAATCAAGTCGGTGGCGACAACTTGCGGAGGATGTTCGCCGACTGGGCAGTGCGGACCGCGGCCGGGTTCGACTATTTGACGGATGAGCAAGTCGCATTCGCCTTGAGTAACTTGGAGCTCGAAACGCAACCTGGCGATATTCGAAACAACATCATTGAGCTAAACGCGGCGAACGCGAACGGCAGCTTTAGTCCCGATCCCGTTTTGACGCCGGGTGGATGGGCCTACAATTCGATCAAGATCAACAACGACCAGGACCTCACCTACACCTTTGATCTCACCGGTGATGCGAACGGATCGGAGGGCGCATCTGCTCACTTCGAAGCACGCGTCGCGGTCGTCAACGGCGATTCGATTACTTACCAAGACCTCACCATGACCGATGATCTCACCGGACAGCTTGTGCTCAACGCGTCGTCGTCCGACAGCGAAATCTATCTTGTCGTCGCATCGGTTCCAGACTTTCTGGAAGGCTCGCAGACTTATGATTACACGGTAGACATCAGCACAGCTATCGGGCCTGTCCTCTCAGCCGATTTCGACCTCGATGGTAGCGTCGACACCGATGACCTTACCGAGTGGCAGTCGGCCTATGGAATCTCCGTAGGGGGCGATGCGAATCTAGACGGAGTCACCAATGGAACCGACCTATTGATCTGGCAGCGAGAGTTTTCTAGCTCCGGTACGCTTGCATCGCAGTCGACAGCCGTACCGGAACCCAGTGGGATGGTTCTGTTTGTCCTTTGCCTAGCGCCAGCGCTGATAAGCCGGCGGATCTAATGCCAGGAGTTGCGCGAAGGAATAGTGGGAACTAGAACGACAGTCTTACAAGAGTGAATTCGCACGGTAGCAGCGTTCGAGAATTTCACCGACACTGGCTAGCGAACCTCAGAGCACATCGCTTGGCGGCCCGACGCGAATATGGTCGCCAAATCGGGGCTATTACTTCGATTACATATCATGCCCCTTATAGGTGAGAGTCCGCGCCGTCGGGAAATCTGATGACTCAACGATCTGCCGAATGCCAAACCATCGTTATGCGCCAGATGGATCGCGCTGGATTGCAGACTCTGCGATTTGAATCCCAAGACCGATGCCGGTTCGTTGGATTTCTTCCTGCGGTCGGTTGCATCGTCCGCCCGCTCGAAGAGATTCTTCTATGGCGCAGCGGTGTCAATTCTCGGACGAGACCTCTGCGCCTAGCTCGATGAGCTTAGCCGCTGAGAATGGTCCAACTTCGGTGAGTTCGAAGCCTGGCGAATTGCGGTCGGTGGCGCGACCGCTGTACGTTCTGACTTTCGTTTCCGGCGGTGGTCGTGAACCCTCCTGTAGTTGCGACGTGATGTGTTCGCGGTATATCGAGCTCTTTGAAACCGCGCGGGAATGTGTGGAGTGTCGTCATTTCGAGTGCACGATTTTCCTGTCATTGGCTCGCGTAAGTAGGTAGGTCGATTCGGACTAGGAAGTGCGCCTCCGAGCCTGGAATTAGAAGGTTCGTTTCCCGCAGTTTCCAACAACGAAGGTGATCTCCTCGTGTGGAATCTTGGACGAGAAGGCTGACCATTCTGGGTGTAAGAGCTGACAGAGGTCATAGCCTCTGCTGACCGACACACATTCGGGGGCAGTATAGGCGCTGCAGCGCAAGATCCTTGGAATTATCTTTCTCGACTCATCTCGACTGAGGGTAAACTCCGAGTGAACTACATTGTTTATTCCAGTCAACTCAGATGCTACGTAGGCAATGCTTCAGATCGATGAGCGTAGGCACATCGCATAGGTAATAGGCTTACCGGTATTCCCTGCCTGTCATACTTCGTTCTACCGAAGCTTGCCACTTGTGCAGATGACCCGTAAGCCTGGTGACAATTTTTGAGCGGTCCTTCGCTACGTTCCTGGTTTCGCCTGGGTCACTTTCTAGATCAAAGAGCGAGACCCTCTCTGAGACAGGCGGATTCGTTCGCTCCGTATTTCTGTGTCTTCCACTAAGGTCAACAATCAGCTTGTACCTGCCTGAAAGTATCGCTGCATCGCCTCCGAAATCCTTCGTCTTGGCAACGGGATGTTCGAAGTTGCGAAACTGGGTGGCTGGATTGCTGTGCGTGGGTGTAGTACCCCGCTGACTCGCCGCATCCATCCAGGGACGATTGCGATACTCGGCTTCCTGGTCATAGTGCCAGAAGCAAATCGGCTGCGCACGCTTCTCCATCCGACCTTTGAGGATCGGAACCAGACTGATTCCATCGAGGACACGGTTCGGCAGTGGGAGCCCAAGCAAATCGCAAATTGTGGGCAAGATGTCGGAGGTCACGCAGGCTGCATCGGTGCTGATCGGTTTGGGAATTCCGTCCGGCCACTCGATCACTGCTGGCACACGCACTCCTCCCTCGAACAGATTCCCCTTTGCACCATTGAGCTTTGCTTGATATCGCCAGCGATGAGAGACCCCATTATCACTGCAGTACCAGAGCAGCGTGTTGCGCTCCACCTGCAGATCGCGTAGTGCGCTACGCAATTGTCCAACGGCTCTATCCATGGCCGTGATTTCTCCGTAACGTTTGGAGAGACCCTCGTTAGCCAGCTGTTCGTAGAGTTTTCGATCTTTCTCGAGGGCAAGATGCGGCCCGTGACAAGAGCCAAACCAAATCACCGTGAAAAAAGGGGTATTTGACTCGGTGACACGCCGAATGAAATCGATTGCTTCTGTGACGATCACCTCTGAGCTTTCACCGGGAAAGATTTCAGGTGGTGCGCCGTTTCTGCTTAAGGGCGGGTCTAGTTCGAAATAATTATCGTGCGACACCCACTCGTCAAAGCCTTGATTGCCGGGATTGTTGGGGGCACCGGCCTTGACCGGGCCTAAATGCCACTTTCCGTAGTGTGCCGTAGAGTAGCCGTGCTCTTTGAGGATTTCAGCCAACGTGATTTCTTCGGGCCGCATCGCCCAAGTTGGGCCGAACTGCCCAAACCGAAACGCGTGTCGGCCAGTCATCACGCTACCCCGGGTGGGCCCACAGTTTGAAGACGCAGAATAGAATCGATCGAAACGAAGGCCAGTGCAAGCCATTTCGTCAAGCACAGGTGTTTTGAGGGTCGGATGACCATTGTATCCAACCTCTTCCCACCCCTGGTCGTCGGCCATGCACAAAATAATGTTTGGGCGTTCAGCCCCGGCTGCCCTTGTGTTCCAGTCGACCAGGGACGCGAGCATCAATATCGCGTAAAGTGTCATGGATCTCATTTGGAGAGCTGCAGGCATCAAAGGTCTTGTGGTTCGAACGCTCAAGTGAACGAATGATGTGAGTCAGCTCCGCATTATGAACCGTTCGTACGTGAAACAGAACCGTTGATATATTTCTGAGAAATTTTCTGGATTTTACGTTATCTGAAGTTAGAAAAACAAGATTCGATCTGCTCCACTTCTCGCTATGATATCTGGTGGCACCAACGCATAACTCACACGGTGGCAATCAAGTAGAATCTATGTTTTGTCTCAGGTCGGTAGTTTTTTTCACAATCGTGTCGCTGGGCGGTCCATGCAGTGCCCAATTAGCGTTATCAGCGCCAAATGTCGTGGTGATCCTCACCGATGATCAAGGTTGGACCGGGACTTCCGTGGCGATGAGCCCTGATCGTAAGGACTCGCTGAGCGACTATCATCAAACCTCAAATCTCGAGCGGTTAGCTCGTCGAGGTATGCGTTTCACGCAAGGTTACTCACCAGCCGCTCTCTGCTCGCCAACACGGCGCAGCGTTCAGTTTGGACAGACACCAGTCCGTCAGGGAGAAACTCGATTCACCAAGGCATATCCACCCGCGACCGATCGGCTCACGATTCCCAAATTATTGAAGAGCGTAAACGCAGATTATCGCGCAGCCCATTTCGGCAAGTGGGATCTCCGTAGCGAATTGCTGCCCGAGCAGCTGGGTTACGACGTGAGCGATGGTAACACGGGCAATCGGGATGGCAACCGTGGCACAATGTTTAACAAGCTGGACAAGTGGAAGGAATTCAAAATACTCGAAGATCCCAAGCAGATCTTCGGCATCACAGAACGTGCCAATCAGTTTATGGAAGCAAATGTACGTGCCGGCAATCCCTTCTTCCTGCAAGTCTCGCACTATGCGGTTCACGCAGACACCCAGACGACCGCTACGGCATGGGAGGATACTCACAATCACCCCAAGGGCATACGACACGACCGCCCAGAATTCGCTGCGATGACGGCAGATTTGGATACAGGGCTAGGTCTGCTATTGGATAAAATTGAGGCACTAGGTGTCAAAGATTCGACTTACGTCTTTTATTTCGCCGACAACGGTGCCGTGCCGTGGGTTCCGCCAGACAAGCCGAAACACTTCGCTCATCCCACGATGATCGGAGATGTGTCGAATAACTTTCCGCTTCGAGGTGGAAAGTGGACTCTGTTCGAAGGCGGCATTCGCGTTCCTTGGATTGTCGCTGGCCCCGGAGTCGCGGAGGATTCTTGGAGTGACACGCCCGTAGTAGGCTGGGACTTATTACCGACGATCGCCGATCTGGCTGGCTACGATGATCCGATGCCTGATGATCTCGATGGAGCAAGCCTTCGCTCGATTCTCAGTGGAGATCAAACAACGCAAATCGATCGACCCAGCCCTGGGCTCGTGTTTCACCGCTACTCGCACGGCTATCCTCACTCAGCAATCCGACTCGGTGAATTTAAGCTCATCAAGTTTTGGCAAGAGCTTGAACATGCGAACGACATCAGCGCGAATGGCGCTGCCAAGTTCGAGCGACTGCTGCTTTTCAACTTACACGATGATCTTGGCGAGACACGCAACTTGGCTGAATCGTTGCCAGCAAAAACTCAAGAACTGGAAACGGCGCTGAATAAGTATCTCGAAAAGGTTGAGGCCGAATTCATACCGTAGCTCATCTCGGGTGATGTCCACTCAGGAGGCAAGCTGGGTCTATAGCATTTCCGTCGACGTCGCTAGGTGTGAAGTCCAATGTCGATTGGGCAACTTTCTGACAAAAACATTTCCAACTCCACACGAACGCGGTTGGCACATTTTTCCGTGCGTACCGTAACCCTGTAATTTTTGCCCGTGTTCTTGTGACCCAATTCGCAAACAAGATTAGGTTCGACTATGAAGCATTGCACCATGTTCCAGCTACTCCTGGTGTTTCTTGTACTCCTTGCGACGGCGGCTGCACGCGCTCGGGCTCCCAACGTCATTCTCATCATGGCCGACGACTTGGGGTATGAATGTCTCCGGTGTAACGGGGGTACTTCCTACGATTCGACTCTACTCGACAACCTTGCTAAGCAGGGAATGCGGTTTACACATTGCTATTCACAACCAGTTTGTACGCCCTCGCGCAACAAGATTATGACCGGCAGATCGAACGCGCGCAATTATCGCGAATTTGGGTTGCTTGACCCAGATGAAATTACTTTTGGCAACCTGATGAAGCAGGCAGGTTACAAGACTTGCATCGCTGGCAAGTGGCAACTGAGTGGGGGCAGTAGCGGTGACGGTGCTTCGCCAAAGTCATGTGGATTTGACGAAAGCTGCATGTGGGCGTACACACACAACCTGCCAGAGAACGTGAAGCACACCGGCGGATGGGAGAAACCCGGTAAGACGTCGCGCTACTGGCATCCCTCAATAATTCAGAACGAAAAGTACCGACCAACGACCATTGACGACTACGGGCCCAATATTTTCACCCAGTTCATTCTCGACTTTATGTCTGAGAACCGCGACAGGCCCTTTTTCGCTTACTATCCCATGGCGTTGACGCATGGTCCTTTCTTACCCACGCCGCACAGCAAAGATTTCGCGGCGGCTGATAAGTTCAAGACCAACACCCGATACATGGGCGATATGATCAAGTACACGGGGCACTGCGTGGACCGAATCGTTCGACGTCTCGATCAGCTTGGAATTGCAGAAGATACACTCGTGTTGTTCACGACGGACAACGGCACCCACGTCTCGATCGTATCGATGATGGGCGACCGTCAAGTGCCGGGCGGTAAAGGCATTCCTATCGACGCCGGTTGTCATGTGCCGATGATTGCTTGCTGGAAAGGGACGATCGAGCCCGGGTCCACCTGCACCGACCTGATCGACTTCAGCGACTATCTACCCACTATTGCTGCAGTGACCGGGGCGCAGCTGCCTACGGATAGGGAACTCGATGGGCGTAGTTTTCTTCCGCAGCTTCTGGGCAATGCGGGCGACCCGCGCACCTCCGTCTTTGTGCACTACGACAAAGATCCGCAGCGAGACGTACCCCGATTTCGTCGCGTGCGATTTGCGCTTGATGGACGCTTTAAGCTTTATCAAAATGGCCAATTTTTTGAGGTCGCAATCGACCTCGACGAAGAGTGTCCTCTAAACCTCACGTCACTCAGCGACCAACAGCAAGCCGCTCGAGATCGGCTGAAGAAAGTGCTCGACGCGATGCCGGCATGGTCGCCCGACAACGCTGTCTTCGGCGACCAGCCAGACAAAGCTACACAGCAGCGACTCGAGAAACTCTCCCAACTACGCGCAAAACAATCTTGAGATAGCGGGGATGAAAGAACCAACTCACTCGATTTTGATCGGCTTGAGCGCGGAGCGCCGATTTCGTTGTCGTTGACATAAATCACGACCATCGAATTGGTGAAGCCATGTATTTCGAGCAATGCTAAAGACCGCCCAAACTCTTCGTGCGCGCGTGGTCGACAGAACCTTGGCGTGGAACCCACAGTAGGGCACCATGTTCTATTGGAATCCGCAAGCTCCGGAAACGCAGTTTTACTTCAACGATCGCGATCCAGACTCAGGCAAGGTCTTCACTGTGCTGTTCGACACTTCACAAGGAGCTGCCGGAGAGCGTGTTAGAGAGTTTCGCTATGAAGAGACTCCGATCGGAAATAGCGGCGTAGCACAAAGGAGCGGATATTTCCTGGGCATCAATTACGCTCGCCTGGCAAGACTGCGGCCTGTGACCGGTTATCCGGACGCCTTCGGTTGGCCAACCGGAGAGGCTGTCCCAGAGGACGATGGACTCTTTCTCGTGAATTCGAACGACCGAAAAAACGGCTCCTCGTCTCTTTCGCACAGCTTCGTGGCAAACTCCTGAAATCCGTGCCGGCTGTCTGGGATGCTCCTCTGTTTATCAATCACACACTCTGGAATCGCGAGGACGATCGCATCTTCTTCTATGTTCGAGGTAATTTCAGAAGGAAGCTGCCCAAAGTGAATGTCCCGCTGACGATCGATCCGTGGGCTGAAGAACCGCTAACAAATCTCCAGGTTCAAAAAGACATTGGTGGCCATCCCAAATGGGAGCAAGGCCACATACTGATTGGTAGCGTGGACGACCGGCAAGTCCTTTACGATTCTGACGAAAAGCAGGTCGTCGGCCAGCTAGGAACTCCAGATGCTTTTCCGCAACCGGGCGGCGACATTGCGCTCTCGCCTGCTGGGACAATGTTTGTGAACGGCTACGGCAACAGACAACCGGGCGAGAATTACTATGCGATCCTGTCTCGCAAGGACAATCGCCTGCTACGTACGCGAGCATTCTCGCGCGGAGTTCGAGTATCGGGGGCTTTACGAATCGACCCGGCACCCCGTTGGAATCGTCAGGGCAACCAGATTCTGATCTCAGCGATTGCGGACGACCAAGACCTGACGCGCCAATTATTCTTGATCACGTTGAACGACTATTGAAAAGCGTGCCGAGCTTCTCTTAGCGAACTCGTCGACCCATCGAGGCCATCCCCAGAGTCCCCATGAATACCAATACTGCCGTGGAAGGCTCAGGTACTGCACTGGAAGCCGCAAGCTCCGAGATTGCCGCCTGAACGGCAGCCAGGTCGTCGGCGTCGACGTCCAAATCGTTGTCAACGTCGCCATCAAAGTGGGTTGCTGCACCCAAAGAGCCGTACTCTGATTGCCATATTCCCAGGTCTACATCGTCAACCATTCCGCTTCCGTCGGCGTCACCCTCAGACTTAGTTGTCCCAACGCCCATACCACGTTGAAGAATAAGGAAGTCCGCGCCATCGACATCGTTGTCGCCATCAAAATCTGCGGTCGTGGGGCCAAATAAGTCAAGGTTTGACTGTACAATCACCTCGTCGACGGCATCGACCGCACCGTCGAGATTTACATCATAGATGCTGGTGGTAGCGAGCTTGATGTACTTGATACCCATTTGGACGTCGCTCGCCTGCGATACAAAGCTGCTATGGACATCCTCGGGAAAATCTCCTGAGGACCGTTGTCGAGAAAAGAACACTGCCATCTTATCGATCAGTGCCCCTTCCACCACTTCGGTATTTCCGCCCCAAGGTTCACCGGCCGCCGTGTTGGTGGCATCACCGCCATTGAACGTACCCTGGGCGTCACGTATCTCCAATTCAGTACCAACGAAACCTGTGCCCTCGAAGGTCGAGTCAGAACCATGGCGGAACAAGGCAGTCGTCGTGTAATTTACTGAAAGTTCGCCAGGGGTCGGCACACCGGCAAAACGAGTTCCCGAATGCTGCATACCTGTCGCTGAGGTTAATCCCGCATCGACATTTTCTTGACTCCATTGCCAGGACGTTTCGAACGTAGGGGAATCTGGATCGAACGGAGTACCGCTGAAGCCACCCTCACCTGAGGTGCCTGCGTTGTTTGCGCCGTCATCTAAAGCACCAAAGAACAATTGAGTGCGGAATCTGCCGCTACTATTTGATCGTGCGACGTCAGAGAAATGCTCCATCTCAGCGTACAAGATTTCACCAGCGTCGAAAGTTTCTGCTGCCCCCGCACCCGTGTCTTGTGCACGCTCCCAAACTATGCCTTGCCGATCGCGTTGGAGTCCCGTCGCGTCACCGAACACTTGCATAATGTAGGCGTCTTGGCTGGTGCCGTTGGTAAACGTGGGGCGTCCCGCATTCGCGGGCAGAATCCCACTTAGCCCAGGAATATCTTCCAGATCGTTGAATGGATCAAACTTCCAGCCACTGCTATCGGGTCCTGTTCCTTCATCGCTGATCGTGCCGGATTCAAACGCGATTTCTTCGATGACTGCGGCATCGGCGGTCGGATTAAACAAAACGCATCCAACACAGAGTAGGTGAAGAACTAATGCCCTGGAGATCGACATCGTGGACCGTGTGCCATAGCGGTTGGAGTGGGTAGTAAACACGATTCATACTCCTTGCGAAGATTAGTATCGAAATAGACTGAGGATTGAGCAGCGCGACTCGAAGAGAACGCAAGTGCGTCTGCCACAGCGGAAAAGATTAATTGGATTCGAGGGTGAAGTTGATTACATTCTCACCACTTTTGACTTCTGCGGTCAGTGACGAGGATTCAAGTCTGGAATAGCTTTCAGGGACGATCCAATTGTAGGCCGCTCCCATCCCTTCCATCATTTCGACCTCAAACTCTTTCAGTTGAGCTGGTGTGGCATCAGGTGGTGGATTGAACTTCGGCATTCGCTTTGGCTTGGTTTCTACCGCCTTCACCGTCACATTGTGCTTGCCAAGGATCGCTCCGTCATCTGTTTCATAAGTACGTAGCGTGTACTTTCCATCGACAATTTCCCCTATCGCCATACGGCCTTGAGCGGGATAGAAGCGGATAGAACCCTGTGGGACGGGCGTGCCATCGATGGTCACATCGCCTGACACCCGAGCAATATTACTTCGGTCCTTGCCGCAGCCGACTACGGAACTCGCTAGCACAGCAATCGCCATTGAAGCGATAAGGGATGCAAAATCTACGTTCACTAACTTCATTTGTCTCAAACTAAAGAGTTGAAATTCTGATAGTTACTTAGTGGATGAGGTCGAAACTACTTTGACTGCTTGATCGGACGCTTACTACAAAGCTGACGAGTCGACTACTTCTTGCCCAGCAATAGAGGACAGCGCTCGGTACATGAGAGAATCGATGTCTTCGCTAACAAATGTGACATGACCATCCGCAAAGAGTATGTGACAGCCCCCTGGGTGGTCGCTGCTTAGTGGAATTTCCATGCGCGTAAAATTCTGTTGATTCAACACGACCGAATTGATCGGGTTCGTACTCGTATTCACCATGCAGCGGTCGTACTTCCAATTGTTTTGATTGGCACAAGGAGCTGCACACTTGGCTCCTATCCACCAGGGGAGATAGCCGCCAACATCCGGATCACCATGTCCGGGACCCGCGCCATCACGGTGGAAATGAACACACTCACCAAACGCGAACGAGTTGGAAGTGCCGTCTGTAATCATTGCCATGCTTCGAGGTGGTTCCACAGCCTGAGGATTGTGGATAAGAAACAGGCCGTCCCAGTAGACAAATCCTGACAAGCTTCTGGGGGGCCTCGTCGTGCTTATGCGAGGATCGATGGGAACCTCTTCCAAGATGCTGCCCCCCGCGATGGCTATGTAGTCGCGTCGATTCTGATACTCACCCCATTGGCCTGTACTAGGGCATTTGTATACGTCAATCGACGCTTGAACGAGTTCGTCGCCAAGTGTCGGATCTGCTAACGAAGCGTCGTGTTGATTGCTCCAATCATTCCAGCCGCGAAACCTGCCGTTATTATCACTCGCATTCTCATCAACTAACAGTGATTCAAGATTGTCCTGCTCAAGATAGGGGAGAATTTTCCAGTACACTGGCTCACCGCGGCAGTCCTGTCCATTGCCGGGACAGTGGTAGTCAGAATCGATTTCAGATCCAGGCGGAAAATGGCCGTTGGACGACTCGAAATTGAGAACGGCAAGACCGATCTGCCGCATGTTATTCAGGCATTGGGAACGTCGCGCCGCCTCACGGGCTGCTTGCACCGCTGGTAGCAGAAGTGCCACCAACACGCCGATGATGGCTATGACCACCAAGAGTTCTACCAGAGTGAATCCAGCTGATCTGTGGTGAGTTTTCCGTTCAAACATTCCTATCCCTCATGGCTTCTGTTGCTAAACGATCAACGCACATCGACTCGAAACCCTGGCCTGGTTAGTGCATGAACAAGTCCGCACTGATCCCAACTACAGGGAACTCCGACTCGCCGGCTCTCCTCATCTCTTCGAAAGTACTAAGTCCGTGGAAACAAATCACCCACCGCGGTGACGTTCGCCACCGCGGTAGGCGTCTTACGATTCCGAATTCGTCTTCAAAAGCCTACTTCGCTAGCGGCGGCTCCGGCGCGAGCCTAGTAAGGCAAGCCCGCCTAATAACAGCATTACGCTACTCGGCTCGGGCACAATCTGCACAACGACACCTGCGAACCGCAGGTTGCCGCCGCCCAACACGACATTGAGATCCTGCGGTGAGCCCGAATCGTTGTTGACGTGCAGGGTATAGTAGCCATTATTCCGCGCGACTCCTGTCATCGCCCCAAGCGATGCCTGAGCGCCGTCAAGTGTGGCAGTACCGCTCGCGTCGCCATCGCTGTCGCGAACAAACAAATGGACGTCGAAGAGGCCATCTGGAAGCGTGGCATTCAACGTATAGTCCGCATCGTCAAGCCGGAGCGCAAGCTTACCTGATGTATCACTCGCTCGAAAATCGGAGTTCGAGGATCGCGGCACCGCGGTGCCAGTATCTAAGAAAAAGTCCGCCCCCAATCCATCGGCGCTGTCAACTCCCCATTCCGCGGGATCAGAGAACTTGGAAATCCACTCGACTTGTTCGCCGGCATGGTAGTTCCCTAATGGTCCCCCATCACCAAGCGGTCCGCCGGTGGTGGTCACTCTTCCTTGAACGTGGACCCGCTCAGGATGATCATCGCCCCGTCCCGAAGGATCCCAAATGGCCCAATCAAGTGTGTTGGGAATCGAGTCCATTGCGAGCCGCCGCGCTGACGAGAAGATTGGCGGTGTCATCAGGATGGCATCGTCGTACTCAAGGCCCTGGTCCAACAACGGTGTATTGGTATTCGGGTCCATCGCAGTCGCATCGCCCCCGAGAAGATCAGGGATGAATGCATCTAACTCCGCGACAGGCGTAGTCGACACCGAGATACTCGATGTCGCCTGAACACGAATTGGTAGGGCCACCAGCACTACCAAAGTCAAAATCAACATAGTCCACTTCATGAGACTTCTCCCTCTAGATTACGGATTCGAAAAGACTAGTGAAAAAAAGACTGACTTAACAGACACGGGCATGAGATTGCCAACTATATTTTAACAAGCTGTTCAACATGTAGCGGGCGAATAACTCTGTGGAAAATCTGTTTCAACGCGGCTTTCTGATTCGCTTCGTGTACGACTCAAAGCAAGTGTTATCGACCTCTCGTCTGGTCTGGCATCGGTTTCACTACGACGCCATACATGCTCTGTCGGACTGAATACGGATCGACATTCCCGAGTTCACTGGTCCGCAACGACCCGAGCTTTACCACCATTGGCACGGGCACATTCTGCTGCCACACAGAGAATACAGAGTCAATACTCTGCCCCGGTCCAATCTGTGCATCAAGCTGCGAAGGTCGAAACCTCGTTTCGTCCGCTGCAACGATGTGTGCATCCAAACCAATATCCCAACCTGTATCCACAAAATCGGACGACAGCCACTCCGGAGTCGAAACTCGGTCGTCCATCAATACGTAAACTCGAGATGGTCGCAACAACTCCAGCGCGATTTCTACCTTGCGCACTTTGTCATCGTTGAACGTCATGACGTAGTCGCCGCCGAGTAAGAAACGTGGGATGCCTTGCGAGTCTAAGCCATTCCATTCGTGTAGCCGGTCAACATAAGCTCGGCAATCTTCATCGAATCCGCGAGCGATGACTCGGTAGAATTTCGAGGTTTCGCCCGATAGTAGGCTGTCACTCACTGAGCCGATGAGGTTCGACACGCGGTGACTACGACCCAGCACGTCTGGTGGAGGAAGAAACAGAGGATTCTGTACAGCAGCGATTCTGTCCGTATCTCCGTTTCGTGCGATATGTAGCGCTTCGCCAGCGCTTAAACGGCGCTCTTGGCTACCAGCAGACGCCCGAATCGACAAGTCTACCGCCCCTTCATAGACAACTACATCTGTACTCGCACCCTCGACTATCGAAAGTCCAAACAC
This sequence comes from Bythopirellula sp., assembly GCA_028285205.1. GTDB lineage: Bacteria > Planctomycetota > Planctomycetia > Pirellulales > Lacipirellulaceae > Bythopirellula. The sequence continues at coordinate 58,080 of JANQQA010000037.1, forward strand.
TGTGCCTAGGTCGATGATTTTTGCGTCTGGAGACTCGACTTCAAATCCCACGGCATCGGGGCCACATCGCATGACGAGCTTGCCGTGTCGTGCGATTGCTTTGCGAGCCGAGACCAATCGGAAATCCGCGGGACCTTGTAAAACAATTTGCGCTCCATTGTCCAGCATCAACTCCACGACACCTGTCTCGAACTGCAATTGGTCCCCGACCGTGATCCGCGACCACGCCTCGAAGTGTGGCGCACCAGCCGACCACTCAACGTGGGCCACATCGACTATTCGCCCACTGAACGTAGACGCTCTAGTGGTGGGCATTAAGTGCGGTTCTGGGGTGACTAAATCCTCGTTCAGCGGCACATTCTGTGAATTGCCTTGCTCCAACTTCGATTGCGTGTTGGCAGCTTGGAGGCCACTCTGCACCTCGGGCCAAAAGGCAAGAGCACCGGCAATCAAGACCAGGCAGGCAAGCGCTCCAACAACGTAGAGCCGTAGTCTCTTGCTTCTAAGTGACCAGGCAGACGGTGTTCTTGAGTGTAAGTGACGCTCACTGCGCTCTGTCCGAAGAGGTTTATGTTGAATCTCCTGAGGATGCTCGAAAACGGTCGAATTCCAGACGTCTTTTCCAGCCTTACCCACTCCATTAAGTGTCGAGGATTCCGTCAGTGTGACGGTATCGTCGGCAGCAAAGAGGTAGATCAAGCGTGAATCTTCGGATTCGGCAAGCAGAACATTCAGTCGCTCTTGCTCGTCCTTGGTTGCATCTCCTTGCAGGCAAAGCAGACTGAGGCGCAAGGTTTCAGCAACCAATTCGTTTTTGTCCAATCCTGAGACCATGATTCTAAACTGCTGAACCGAGCTTTATTTGGATACATTGATGTAGTTTTTTACGAACCCGATAGAGACTTTGACGTAGTGCCGCCACCGTCATCCCAAGCTTTTCAGCCACGCTCTCAATAGCCCCGTGACCTGAATAGTAATCAGCTACCAGTTCTCGTTTTTCTAGCGAAAGCTTTTCGAGACAATCAAGCATCGCTTCGTGCCTGGCGTCCAAATCTTCAGTTGCATCATCGTATGTCATCTTCAACTGTTCCAGCACCGACTCGCTAAAGACCCGGCGTGACTTTTCCTTGCGGTAAGCAAGCACCAGATAGTAAGCGATCGCCCGAGCCCAACCTGCGAACGATTTTTCTTCGTCATAGTTTTCAAATTGCTGCCAAAGTCGCACTCGAACACGCTGCATGATTTCTTCAGCGTCATCCCAACTCGCTGTAAGTGAGTAGATGTACCGAAAGACAAGACGCTCATGTGCCCCCAATAACTCGACGAACTGCTGTCCGTCTACAGTGGATTTATTTGTGCTGAAAGAACCGCCAGGTTGCCCATCAGCAGCGAATGGGTCTGGAGCATTCGGTTTTCGGGCGTAAGGGTCTGGTTTTGGATCTTCCACTAACTGAGCCTTCCCGCATGTTTTTTGGATGAGCTGAACGCAACTGTTCGAAGACCGACGAGCTTCACATAGGAATAAGCTTTCAGGCACTGAAAATAACGACTATTCCTGCAAATGTTGGGAAGTCCTTGAGATCGGACTTCTCCAGAAAACTAGTCCGACGTGCCGACCTTCCAGGCCGTAAGTCATTGCCAAACAATGGCTTGCGCGATGCGGCCGGGCTGCTTCTCGTGGTGAAAATGAATGTGTGCGGCTTTTGTGCAAGTTAAAGCTTGTATGAACGAGCTAACCGTCTGCAGCATCAAACTAGCCATTAACTAAAATGTCAGCGGTCGTGCTGGCGTGACTTCTCTAGCTCTGAAATGGCTCGCTTGAGCACGCGAACCGTGTACTTGCCACGCGCATACAGCTGGGTTCTTGGTTTCAAAGCTGCACGCATCGATGCCAAAACTGGAACGGCATTGCCTCCGAGCTCGTCAAGTACAATCGCTGCCTGTAATCTATGCCATTGTTCCCCGTCTTCTAGCATTTGGGCAAGCACCAGCAGTGGGGTGGAGGAGGGATTCATCCTGCAGATTGCTCGCGCAGCTGCGATTTGAACGCAATCGGACGGATCATGTAGTAGCTCCTTGAGTTGCGAAGTTGCCGAAGAGGCGTCCACACCGATATTACCCATTCCAATCGCGCCCCAATACCGGACAGCGGCATCTTGATGCTGAACGGCTTCGATGAGCCTGGGAAGCGCCGTCTTTCCTGCAGATGCTGAGGCCGCGGCATTCGCAATACTCTTAGCGATTTTTTCTCCCTCGGGTTGGCGCAAAATGCTGTACCGCCCATCAACTTGCTGGTCGCGCTCAGCGAGAATAGGTTCGGCAATCAGGCCTAGATCCAAAGTTTTCTTTACCCAACCAAAGTGCTCGCTTCGCATTCGCTCTAGCGCGTTTGCATAGTCTGGATCACCAGCGAGGTTATGAATTTCATGAGGATCGCTGGCCGTGTCGTACAGCTCTTCAACTGGCTTTGTGTCTTGGAAATACCTTGCCGCTGCTGGAGGCAAGCGACCCTCGGCGTGCGCTAGCCGAAGTTCTTTCATTGTTGCCCCTTTTTCTGGTGTCTCCATGTGCTGAAAATACTCTTTGAACGGCTCGTAGTTGCGCAGATACTTGAATCGCTTGTCGCGAACCATGCGGATGATGTCGTAGCGTTCATCCATACGATCACGTGCACCAAAGACGTAGTCACGTGGGGCAGGAAGGTTTGCACCCAAAAAAGCTTTGCCCTGAATATAAGCAGGCACTTTCAGTCCAGCTAAGTTGAGAACCGTCGGTCCCAGGTCGATCGAACTTATCAGCTGGTCAGCGACTGAGCCTGGTTTGCCGTCACTGCCGATTCGGAACTGCGGCGGGATGTGCACGATCAGTGGGATGTGCACTCCTGAGTCATACAGCCATCGTTTCGCGCGCGGCAATCCAACACCGTGGTCGGACCAGAACATGATGATGGTGTCATCGT
>JANQQA010000062.1 GCA_028285205.1 Bythopirellula sp.
CTGATCAAGAAATACGCCGCTCGCGTCGGCATCCCCGAGGAGATTAGCCCCCATTCGCTGCGGCACAGTTTCGCGACGCACCTGCTCGCTGGCGGTGCCGACTTGCGTCAGGTGCAGGAGCTCATGGGCCACGCCAGCATCGCCACCACGCAGATCTACACGCACGTCGATCACACGCGGTTGAAGGCGGTGCACGAGGCATACCACCCAAGAGCGTGATATACGGAAGTGCAGAAGCGACGAACATCTCGTACGCTCATTCTTTTCTCGCCCAAATTGTTGAGTCGGAATTTCGGTTACCGTATACTCGTATCCGACCGCCCAGTGTTCGACTCGACCCGTCGAGTAACACGATGGTGATACTCTTCAGCTGCGCAATTGTTCGCTCATCGGCCTGCTTTCCAGATCCACTCTTCGCGAAGGCAACGGAACTATGTCATACCTTCTCGCTCGCGGTCGAAAATTCGTTCTGCCGTTGGTCGTCCTCGCCTGCAACTATGCCGGGTTGCACTCGCAAGCAAATGAGTTGTTCATCGGGCAGATTGTGTACGACCAGGTCTTCGAGTTTACGTCGCCGGGCGCCGGCTCGGATCTGGAGCTGTTGCTCAACGCGCTAAACGACAGATTTACGGGCGGGGGTACGCTGACCGTTGATTTTGCCGGGGAGCTGAAATTCGATGAATACATACTGCAGCCGCCGGTGACCGGCAACCAAGCGGTCTATACGACCAACCCAGGAACTGTCAACTCCGTCGATTACTCATTCGAAGTTGGTGGCGTGACCTACGACTTTGGCAACGTGCCACCGCTGGCTCCGCCCGGGGTGTTTCTCACTGACGGATTCACCGACGATCGCGCGGCGCTGGCCTACGGGTTAGGCCAACTCGACGGTGACATCCTGGGCGGATCGCTCGTCCTCGACATCGAACTGCCACCACTGACGCTGAATCCAGACAACCTCGATGACGGCGTGCCGGATATCTTGGACATCTACGCCAACCGCCCTGGTACGCTTGTCGGCGACTTCGCCACTAGCAATTTGCTCGACAACTCGGGTGGACAGATCTTGATTTCCGGCCGCTTGACGAATTTCCAACTGCAGCCCGCAGGAGTGCCCGGCGACTACAATTGCGATGGAGTCGTCAATGCCGCAGACTACCTCATTTATCGAAACAACGAAGGCACGAATTTTACCCTGAAGAATGAGAATCCAGCGGCTACGACTCCGGGCGTCGTCGACGATGAAGACTACGAATTCTGGAAGCAGAATTATGGGAATTCGTTGTCAGCACTAGATGCAATACCTGAGCCCACTGCGGTGGTACTTGTCATCGCGGCAGGTGGCATTCTTTCGGTGCGCCGATGGCGAGCACAGCGGATTGTTCCAATTCTCATCGCTACGGTTGCGATCGGCGCGACGAATGCTCGCCAAGCCGTTGCCGAGTCGGTGACATTCGGCTTTACCGGTACCGTAACTGCTTCGGATTTGGCCACGTTTGATGCCACTGACACGATTGCCGGATCGGCAACGTTTGAATCGACGGCGCCAGATTCGGATCCAATCGTCGCGCAAGGCCGCTATGCAACAGCGATCACTGGTTTCAACCTGGTGGTTTCCAGCAGCTACGCGGCCACTTTCAATGCAGCGGGCACCACCTCAAATATTCAGGTCGTCGACGACTCGCCCGTCGATCTGTTTTCGGTACTCGCCAGCGTCAGCGGTGACGACGTGGATGGTCAAGCACTCGAGGCGGCAACGTTCACACTGATCGAAGACCTCGCCCCCAGTTCATTTATCACGTCGGCAGCGCTACCGACGACGGCCCCGTCGCTCGCCGCGGCGGACATTGCCGCAGGTTCGTTGCGTTTTTCTGGCGCGAACTTCGTGGAGTTCGACGTCACTTCTCTGGTCGCCGTGGTTGATGACAACAACGGCGATTTTCAACTCGACGGCGACGTCGATGGCATGGACTTTCTGCGCTGGCAACGCGGCCAGTCCCCCAACCCGTTCAGCGCCACCGACCTGGCCACCTGGATCGCCAACTACGGGAACGCTGCCCCCAGCACAGCCCTCACCGCTGTGCCAGAACCCTCCACGGCGGCCCTCTTGTCTATTGCCTGCATGCTCGCGTCGACTCGGTTTGGCGCGAATTGTTAGAACGAAGGCCGATGTGAGCGCAGACACCCTCGGTGGCAGTGAGCCAAAATCGAAGTGGATTGCGTCAGATTCTTAGTGACAGCTATGGCCTCAACGGCTAAGGTGCATGTTGGGCATCGCTCAGTGTGTTGCGAATTGTAGGCTGGGCATTGCTCCTACGGGGCCAAATCGATGGCCACCGGGCACATCTTGCGGCTGGTATTGAGATCGTTCCTGTGCCCGCCCTGTGAGATCAGGTTGCGGCAATTTCGAAGACGGCCGTCGCGGCATCGTGCTTCTTATTCTTACACTTGCGGAGGTAACGTCACATGCGTCGGGTAACCAATCGCAACGGTTTTACGCTGGTCGAACTGCTGGTGGTGATCGCCATTATCGGCGTCCTCGTCGGACTGCTGCTGCCCGCCGTTCAATCGGCCCGCGAATCAGCACGGCGCACGCAATGTCTGAATCGAATGAGGCAATGCGGGCTCGCGCTAGCAAATCTCGAATCAACTTTCAGCTATATGCCGCAAGCGGCCGGTTTCTTTCCGAAGGGAACGACCACACTCAGTACCGAGCCACCTGCTACCCTTGGTTCAGTTCAGTACTTCTTGCTTCCCTACCTGGAACAGGAAGCCCTGTACCTGGAAATGTGGGGCTCGACGCAACATACAATGTGGGTCTCTGGCGCGAGCGGTGGGGGATCGGCGAGGGACGGAAACCCCAAGCTCTACTGCCCCGTGATGTATCGGTGTCCGTCGGAAACCACCACCACAGACGGGGTCGCCAGTGTAGCTAACCATGCCTGGCCGGCAGGCAATTTCGTTGCCAATGTGCAGGCGCTGAATCACATCGGCTCGCGGCATCCGGACAACGGACCATGGGTCGAGCAACCAAACGAAGATACCTACCCACGCTTCGCTCACGTCACCGACGGCACGACCAATACGGTCGTGTTCACGGAACGTTATGCTCAGTGTCCCATGCCCCAGGCTTGGAGCAACGGGCGGACAGCGCTGTTCGGTACTTATCCCACCCAATTCGACTCGGTGTTTTCCTGGACCGAGCGACGTATCGGCGCGGTGATCAATCCACCACAAATTGCTCCGCTACCCGAGGACTGCAATCCGCTCACCGTTCAGAGTCAGCACCCTGGCATTCTGAACATGGCCTATTTTGATGGTTCGGCCAAGGCCGTGTCAGGCGACATCGAGTTGGATGTGTGGACACTGATGCTGTTCCCAGACGACGGCGGCCAGGTGCCGCAGCTGTGAGATTGCCAACGCATGCCGACGTGCACTTCATGACTTTTGTGCGAAAAATCAACCTGCAATACTGGATCGTGGCAGTGGTCGTTGCCAGTTGCTTAGGATGCGCAGGTGAAAAGCCGGCCGACCCGACGTCTGCCATTGCGATTGGCTCGGCGACAATTGACGGCAACCCGATTACCGGCGGCATGATCACCATCCTTTCGGCCGACAATCGTTCCCGGCGAGCGAGCGGCGTTCTTCGTCCCGACGGGACCTTTCGCTTGGCCGGCTCGCCGATCGGTGCGTGCCGCGTAGTCATCGACACGACTTCGATTCGAGTTGGCGATCCGTCGAGCTACATGCCTGTACCGGTCAAATATCACGCGCCCGCCACAACCGATTTGGCTGTCGACTTGCAGCCAGGCGAGAACGAGGGAATCGAACTCCGCCTGAAAAGCAAGTAATACAAGCTTACTGTGTGGACTCGACGCTTGATTGGCCATCAGTGCACCATTTGACCAGCCGCTTATCGGCATGGTCAGTCGTTCTTCAAGAACTTGTCGGCGAACTCAAGGTACTGACGCCAGTCGTACGCGGTGACGTCATGTTTGCCCGTTCGGAGGTGGTAGCCAATCGTCGTGCGTACGGGATCGTCCGACGCAGGCATTTCTTTGTCTGACAGCGCCGGCTTGCCGAACAGTTCGTAGACGGGGCTGGCATACTTCGCAGCGAGAAACTCGCCCTTGGGATCAGCCCATCGATCTTCTGTTGCGCTAGCAACATAGAGGGGCCGAGGCGCGATTAGTGCCATGAGCATGTGTTGATCGACGGGCAACTCGTGTTCTCGGTTTTGGTACTGGTGATGATTCGTACAAAACCAATAGCCGATCGGTTTGATCATGTGATGAATCTGCTCGCCATAGCAACGCCGGTAGAGCGCGGCTCCGCCGCAGCCAGAATTGTTGCTGATCACCAAGGCGAATCGCGTGTCTCGCGCACCCGCCCACAGTGCCGTTTTGCCAAGCCGTGAGTGGCCGATGACCGCCATGCGCGAGGTGTCGACCTGCGGGTCGGTTTCCAAGTAGTCGAGCACCCGCGACAAGCTCCAGGCCCAGGCGCCGATAGCGCCCCACTCCGTCGGTGCGGGTTTGGCCTGACCCTCGGCATAAAATAAGGGGTGTATGCCGTCGGAGAAATCATGCTGGTAATTGTCGGGATCCACCTGGTCGCGATGCACGGTCGCGAGGGCATAGCCGTGGTCGACGAGCATTTCCAACTGCCAGCGACTTGCTTTGGAGCCACGTTCTTTCTCCTGATCCGCGCGTTGAATAATCTCTGGGTCTGCGAAGACCGTGTGATTGCCACTGAAGTTCAATCCGACGAAACCAGGCACGGGCTTGTTGGGCTGGTTAGGAACATACAGCAAGATGTCGATTCGATACTCACGCTCGCCAAAAAACGCGGCTACCTGCTTGCGCGTCGCACGCCCCTCGATCGCTTCGGGGTCATCGTCAACCACCTCGTACCTGACCGACAATTGTTTCTCAGGCGTGCTGCCATAGACCGATTCCTCAAACAGCTGCTGTACCTCTGCCCGACGATGGGTCATCCATTCGTCGCGCCCGACCGGATTGCCTGCGTTATCAACCAGCGGGTCGGGAAGCTCATACGACGGAACTTTCGCTTCGTCGTAGTTGGTGTCGGCTGGTTCCTCGGCGGCTGACATGGAACTGATCGAAAACAGGAATGCGGCGACAACGATTCGAAGCATGCTCAGTAATTGCCTGAAGTAGGACTTGTTGTGCGGAAGCGAGCCACTCTGATCCGTCTCAAATTGGCCTGCGGGTCCACGAATAATCGGAACTAACGACAGCCATATCGTAGCGTACTTGCAAGCGTCCGACCAACTCACAGAGCCCTCAGCGTGCTAAGGAGCCGATCACGCAGCGCCTTGTCATCCGGTCCGCCGCTAGTCGACTTATTTTCACCACGACATACGATGCCGAGATTTCTGCTAATCCTTCGCATGGTAGGAGCACCACAATCCGTGTTCCATCAATTAGAATGTTAAGGAGCGATGACTTGGGAATCGGAAATCGTCGCGGGCTAAAGTCTGGGGAGCTTGTTGGAAATGAATCGGTTGGGGCTGGCGCTCTCGGGGGGTGGCTTTCGAGCGACGCTTTATCATCTTGGCGTGGTGCGTTACTTACGCGACGCGGGAATTCTCTCTAAGGTCACGCACATCAACACCGTTTCCGGCGGCAGCATCCTGGGCGGCACCTCGCGCTGAATTGGGATCGCTATTGCGGTTCGCCGGAAGAGTTTGACAGCGCTGCCAAGGAAATCATCGACTTCGTCCAAATGGACGTGCGGAACCGCATCGTTCGTCGCTTTCCGTTCGCATCGTGCGTGAACGTGATCCGCTCGCTGCTGAGAATGAAACCGATCCGACATCTCACGCGACCCGGACTACTCGAGAAGCACTACCAGGAGTTTCTATTCGGTGACATTCCTCTGTCGCAACTGCCGGTGCGGCCGCGGCTGAACATTCTGTCCACCAATCTCAGCGAGGGATGCCTTTGTTCGTTCAACCGCAACGGATTCCTCCGTCAGCGCCGCGTGCAAGGGCGTCGCGATCGCTTTGAGAAAGTGCAAATGGGTCTGGCAACCGTCCCGATGGCCGTGGCTGCCTCGAGTGCCTTTCCAGGTTTTTTTCCGCCATTGGAATTGAATGGCCACGCGGTCGGCGCCGACGATGGAGAATTCGATCGCCACTCGTTCACGGACGGAGCGGTCTTCGACAACCTCGGCCTGAGAATGTTCCGCTGCATCGAGCAGTCTGGCATCCGCGACGCGGCTCCGCTGGACCGCGAAGACTTCCTGGAACTGGAAGCCACTCTCAGCGCATTGAACACCGCTCACAACCTCCCGCCAGGCATACCGCTGCATCGGCTGAGGCAGATTCTGGAAGTCCGCCGTCGCGGGATTCGGTTCGAGGAAGATTCCCCAGAGACGACCCAGCGCATCGTGCAAGGCCTGTGGGAGATTGTCCGCACCGAGGAATTATTTCGCGACGAGTGTTTTTCGAATGTGGAACTCAGTGATCCCACGGCTCAAACGCAGTTCAAGTTCATCCTGGAATCGCAAGACACGGCCGATCTCGATACGCGCATCTGGCTGAACAGGCACATCGTCGAGGCCTCTTTGCGGCAAGTGATCGGCAAGCCTTGCCTGCGCTTGAGCAAAACGGAATTCGACGGGATCCTCGTGAGCGATGCGGGCGGCAAATTCAAGGTGATGAGCGAGGCGCGTGGCGGCGGACTGATCCGCACTGCCTTGCGGTCGTCAGACATTCTGATGGACCGTGTCTGGCAGCTTGAGCTAGAGACCTTTGAAAATACGCCAGGTGTGTTGTTCTTTACAATTACCGACATCGTCGAACAGGTACAAGACGAGACTGCGCCTCATCCGGAAGTTCAGCACCAGACGGCCAAGATTCGCACCGATCTAGACAGCTTCTCCGACCTGGAGATCTCATCACTCGTCAAACACGGCTATTGCGTCGCGCGCAAGACGTGTCGCACCCAAGGCGCCGCGTTGGACGCTCCCGTTCACCAGGGCGAACCTTGGAGCCCGGTGAGCGACGATGCCGACGACACGCCGGCGGGCGCCACAGCCACTCACGCCGGCAAAGAGGCGGCGGGATTGGCCGCGGCCCGAAAGCTACAATGTTCGTCACAACGGCGCATTTGGACATCGTTGTTCGACCCGCGCGATTGGCCCAGCTATGTGTGGCTGGCCCTGCTGCTGCTTGTCTTCGTCAGCATCCCCTACTCGTATTTTCGGATGCTCGAGCGAGCCGAGCGGCAGCAGCTTGTGCTCACCGCGATCGCCGAAATGAGCCCCGACTACCATCGGCTCCTCAATCTGCTTGAGCAGGGTCCTGATTTGGCGTTCAAGACGATGCCCTTCGAAGAAGTGGAGAGCATGGACGAACCTGACATGACCGGCTTCGAAGTGCTCAACGATACACGCATCTTCGATCTGCGTGGCTGGTCTGACGCGGATCGCTCGACGCCCGCCATCGGCTATGCGCGCATGCGGGTCCGGCGCGCCGTGGTTGGCAACAACACGCAGGTCCGTCTGCAAAGCCGCACGTTCGACGACAAGGTTTCGATGTATTGTGCGACCTACGGCCTGAACCCGAAGCTATCGCGGATGAAACTGGAAGATGGCAGCTCGCGCTGGGAACTCGGCCTCGACTTCAGCAAAGTCCCGTTGGGAAGCGCCACACAGATTTTCGTACAGTACCGATTGCAGTCGGAGATGGCGAGCGAGACCGAAGATTCTGGTCGGTACAGCTTTGGTGTGGGGTCGCCAACGGGGATGCTGGAAGTGTGGATGCTGATGCCAGCGGAACGCGAATACCACACCTTCGAGGTCAGCAGCCATCCGCGCGGCCAGCCAGAATTATCAAAAGTCGTTGTGCCACACTCCCGAGTCGAGGTTGCCCAGGGATCGATCGCCACGTTTCGACTCGTGAATCCGGAAGTCGAACACGTCTACGAGTGCCAGTGGACCTGGAAGGAAGAACCAGGTCGCTTCTGAAGTGCGCGAAGAACACACTTTAGCGGGAAGATTCCTGCCGCATCGAACGCACCAACGGCCGCTCGTTTCGTCGTGCCACGCCAGGGTGGGGAGAAGCCGCATACCGAAACAACACGAATCCTGGCTCAAGAGCGGCGCAAATGCGACGGAAACTGCGTTAGCGATGGCGACCACCGACGAATCCGAGCAGGCATAGAACTGCCAAAGACATCGCGGTCGGTTCGGGAAAGCATTGAGATGTATTGAGTTTCAATTCTGCAACGACTTGACCAGCGTGTGACACAGTCCCGCGCACGCGGGCACCTGCGTAAGTCATAAAGTTGGCCAGAAACAATCCACGCGATGGAGGCGTCTCGACGGTCGAACCGAGAGGGCCACCTGCGATATGAATGCCGTCGCTAGTGGCCTGGTTGCGCACCAAGCTCCAGCCCTGTCCGCCCGGAACAGCGGTCGGAGCAGACAGCAGTGGATTGATGAAACTGAACTCTTCACCAGGTCCACGCGGAGTGAAACCGTCGATGCCACTATCTGGGTTTAATAGCTCGCCACGCCGGTCGTCAGGAACGATCGTAAGGTCGATCGAGTCAAACGTGTCGCCTTCTCCGTCGAGGTACACCGAGTAAACGCCATTAATGTATCCACAGTGGCAGAATTCGATGCTAACTGCACACGTAGTCGAGCAAGCCAAGAAACTCAGAACTAAAGTTTCCGCAACGATCTTCTTCATCTCAATTCTCCGCAGCCCAAGCTGAATCTAGACCACATTGATTCCGACTAGAGAGTGATCGCAAATAGGGACGGTAATCGCCGGAGCGACGCCGAACACCGGCCAACCCGACCAGGCTCAACATCGCCAACGACATCGCGGTCGGTTCGGGACAGAGTGGAATGACCCCCGATATCTCATGAACGATTTGACGATCGCTGAATAGAGTGAGATCGATTATGGCGCAACTTACTGGAGGGAGCACATAGTTGGCGAGGAATAAACCAGGCGATGGAGGCGTCTCGATGGTCGAACCGAGAGGGCCACCTGCAAGATGAATGCCGTCAGCAGTGGCCTCGTGGCGCACCAAGCTCCAACCTTGTGCACCCGGTCCAGCCTGGGCACCAAGCAGTGGATTGATAAAGGTGAACTCTTCACCAGGACCGCGCGGATCGAAGCCGTTAAGGCCAGAATCCGGGTTCAATAGCGCACTCGAGTGAGGCCAAAAAGAGCGAAGTTCCATGTCAATAGAGTCAATCGACTCGCCCATCACATCTAGGTACAGCGAGTAGACGGCGTTGGGGGAAGCCCGGTCACGAACAACATTGATGCTGACTGCGGATGCGGACGGGCAAGCCAGCAAACTCAAAAGGACCGCGAAGGCAACGAGCTTCTTCATCTCAACTCTCCGTGCGTTGCGTGCAGTGCCGAGTGCCAGCCAGACTGATTAGGCCTATGCTCAACAGAATCAAACAACTCGGCTCCGGGATAATCGGAAACTGACCCGTCGCGGTGCCAACCGTGGTACCAGCGTTAACAAACTTGGCCGCGTAAACACCCCGCCTGTCTGCCGGCAGCATTAAATTTGCTAGCCAGATCGGCGCAGAAGTATCAATCTTGGCACCGATGGGGCCACCTGCGATACGAACTTCAGTCGGAGTTGTACCACTGTTCAACAAGCTCCACCCCTGTCCGCCCGGTACAGTCGTCGGAGCAGTTAGCAGAGCATCGATGTAAGTGAACGGTTGGCCAGGCCCACGCGGAATGTGACCGCCATTAGACCTGTCAACGTTCAGAAACTCACCGGAGTCAGGCACGATCGAAAGGTCCATCGCGTCAAACGTGTCGCCCTCTGCATCAAGGTACATCACGTAAACACCGTCAGGGTCGACGCCGAGGGGTTCAACATAGATCCTAATTGCGGATGCGGACGGGCAAGCCAGCAAACACAGGAGGGTCGTCAACGCGAATGATTTCTTCATCTCAATTCTCCGTGCGTTCGGTGCAGTGACGAGTGCCAGCAAGACTGATCAGACCTAAACCTAGCAGGAGCGCACTGCTTGGCTCCGGGATAATCGGAAACTGACCCGTCGCGGTGCCAACCGTGGTACCAGCGTTAACAAACGTGGCCGCGTAAACCCCCCGCCTGTCTGCTGGCAGCGTCAAATTCGCGAGCCAGATCGGTGCAGAAGTATCAATCTTGGCACCGAGGGGGCCACCTGCGATACGAACTTCAGTTGGGGTTGGGCCACCGTTCAACAAGCTCCACCCCTGTCCGCCCGGTACAGCAGTCGGAGCAGAAAGCCAAGCATTGATGTAAGTGAACGGTTGGCCAGGCCAACGCGGAAAGTGACCGCTTATAAAGTTGTCAATGTTGAGAAATTCACCGGAGTCAGGCGCGATCGAAAGGTCCATCGAGTCAAACGTGTCGCCCTCTGTATCAAGGTACATCACGTAAACACCGTCAGGAGCGACACCGAGGGGTTCAACATAGATCCTAATTGCGGATGCGGACGGGCAAGCCAGCAGACTCAAGAGGGTCGTGAAGGCAATGATTTTCCTCATTTCAACGCTCCGAGCGTTGCGTGCAGTGCCGAGTGCCAGCAAGACTGATGAGGCCTAAACCTAGCAGGAGCACACTGCTTGGCTCGGGGATAATCGGAAACTGACCCGTTGCCGTACCGACGGTAGTACCAGCATTTACGAACGTGGCCGAGTAAACACCCCGCCCATCAACCGGCAACATCGCATTCGCGAGGAAGATGGGTTCAGACGAGTCAATCTTGCGACCGAGGGGGCCACCCGCGATACGAATGCCAGTACGAGTGGCATCGTTGGCCACCAAACTCCAGCCCCGCCCGCCAGGTTGAAAAGTCGGAGCGGCGAGCAGGATATTGTTGATAGTGAACGGAGTACCTGGTCCAGGCGGAAGGAACCCTTTCCAGAAGTCGAGAACCCGCAAAAACTCGACCCCGTCACCCACAATGGAAAGATCAATGGCGTCGAACTCCTCACCCTTGCCATCTAGATACAACGAGTAAATTACCCCATCACGAGTTGTACCCGTGGTTTCAACTGTGATGTCGATTGCAGATGCGGACGGGCAAGCCAGCAGACTCAAAAGGACCGTGAAGGCAACGATTCTTCTCATCTCAACTCTCCGTGCGTTGCGTGCAGTGACGAGTGCCAGCAAGACTGATTAGGCCTAAACCTAGCAGGAGCTCACTGCTTGGCTCCGGGATAATCGGAAACTGACCCGTTGCCGTACCGACGGTAGTACCAGCATTTACGAATGTGGCCGAGTAAACACCCCGCCCATCAAACGGCAACATCGCATTCGCGAGGAAGATGGGTGCAGAAGAGTCGATCTTGCGACCCAGCGGGCCACCCGCGATACGAATGCCAACGGGAGACGCTTCGTTGGCCACCAAGCTCCAGCCCCGCCCGCCAGGTGTCGAACTCGGAGCGGCAAGCAGGGCATTATTGATGGTGTACGGAGCACCGGGTCCAGGCGGAACGAAGTAGTCAATTGCAAGGTCGGCGTTCACTAATTCAACCCCGTCGCCCACGATAGAAAGATCGATGGAGTCAAACTCCTCACCCATGCCATCGAGAAAGAATGCATAGACAATCCCATGAGGGTCTTTGCGAGTGGCCTCATAACTGATCTCAATCGCGACCGCAGACGGGCAAGCCAGCAAACACACGACGGTCGCGAAGGCAACAATTCTTTTCATCTCAAGCCTCCGGGCGTTGCGTGCAACGGCGAGTGCCAGCAAGACTGATGAGACCTAAGCCTAGCAGGAGCAGACTGCTTGGCTCGGGGATTGGCCAAAACCCTGTCACCTCACTAATTGTGTTACCCTCATTTACGAATTTACCTGTGTAAATACCCCGCTCACCAACTGGCAAGATCACATTAGCGAGGAAGATTGGTGCGGAGGTGTCAATCTTGGCACCGAGAGGGCCACCGGCGATCCGAACTTCCGCCGTAGTTGCATCACTGTTCAACAAGGTCCATCCTTGTCCACCTGCAAAAGTCGGGCCACGAAGGAATAGGCTAATAAAGGTCGACGGGTAACCAGGCCCCGGCGGAATGAACCCGTCCCACCCTTGAAGTATATCCAAGAATTCGACCCCGTCACCCACTATGGAAAGATCAACGGCGTCGAACTCCTCATCCTTGCCATCGAGATACAACGAGTAAATGACCCCATCACGAGTTGCACCCGTGGTTTCAGCTGTGATGTCGATTGCAGATGCGGACGAGCATGCCAGCAAGCTCAAGAGCAACGTCAAAACCATGATCTTCTTCATCTTAATCCACTCCGTTGCAGTGAAGCGTGATGAGTGCTTACCAAATTGCTGATGAATCGTCCGAACAGAATCGCATAGTTGGAAGCAGGTATTTGGATCACCCTCGTCAGTATGGCACGAAGCGGGCAGTGAAGACAACAACCTGGGTTCTGCCCTGGAAGTGGGGGCGAACCAATTATTTGCAGACGAGCTTTCACTAAGCTTCGCCATCAGTTCCAGATTCACCAGACGAGACCAAAATCGTCGGCAGGTCGGTCGTAATTGCTAGCGCCGCCCTGAGGAATGAAGCTGTAAAGATTCCAGCGTGCTGGGCACCCTGCGCGGGTCCGGCCGTTTAAGAAATAGTTGCTGAAATTGGGCCAGCGCTTCGGATACACTGAGATCGGCATCACGCTCTGCCGACCGCTCTTTGACAATTTGAACGATCGACATTTGTGACTTTTAGGAACTTACCCTACCAGGCGCAACTTGCTTGCAAGCAATCACTTAAGCACACCCCGACAGTGTTTTTTAGGACACCTGTGGGGCCGTTTGTCTCAATAGTCGGGCCAGTTTTGGGGATGGTGATCGCGCAAACCCTTGCGGTGAAAGGACTACGTGCGACAGACGGTTGCGCAAGGCGGCGAATTTTCGGACACGAAGACGTGTTGAAACTGATTTTTGGGTGGACAAAAACCCCAAGGGAGGGGATCGGTACGGCCAGGGGCCACTACATTGCGCAAGCGACTTCGGCGGTAGCAATTACTAAACGGTTGAAGCGATGCCTGAGTTTCCTACTCAGATCCCAGTTTTCGCTCGACGGCGTTGGCGATCTTGCGGCAGCCGGCCATCGTTTCTTCGAACTGTTCGAAGTTGAGCGACTGATAGCCGTCACTGAGTGCTTTGCCCGGATCGGGGTGGACTTCGATGATCAGCCCGTCGGCGCCGGCCGCGATCGAGGCGCGGGCCATCGAGGGCACCAGCGACGTGTGACCGGTGCCATGGCTGGGGTCGATCACCACGGGCAGGTGCGTTCGCTCCTGTGCGTAGGCCACCGTTGCCAGGGGCAGGGTGAAACGGGTGTGCGATTCGAAGGTGCGGATGCCGCGTTCACAGAGCATCACGTCGAGGTTGCCGCCGTCGAGGATATACTCGGCGGCCAGCAGCCATTCGTCGATCGTGGCGCTAGGACCGCGCTTGAGCAACACCGCCCGTGGGGATTTGCCGACCGCTTCCAGCAGGCGGTAGTTTTGCATGTTGCGAGCGCCGATCTGCAGTACGTCGGCGTACTCGCTGACCAGTTCGACATCGTCGGGCGAAACCACCTCGGTCACGATTGCCAGGCCGGTTTCCTCACGCGCGGCAGCCAACAGCTTGAGGCCTTCCTCCTTCATCCCTTGGAAGCTGTAGGGGCTGGTGCGAGGCTTGAACGCACCGCCGCGGAGGGCCGACGCACCGGCGTTCTTGACCGCCTGGGCGGACGCGACGAGTTGCTCTTCGCTTTCTACCGAGCACGGGCCGGCGATCACCCCGATGTGGCCGTTACCTACGATCAGGCTGCCCGCGCGGACGACGCTCTGCTCGTCTTTCCACTCGCGGCTGGCCATTTTGTAGGGTGCGAGGACCGACATCACCTCATCCACGCCGGGAGCACTTTCCAGTGCGGTAATGCCAGCGATGCGTTCCTCCCCGACGGCGGCGATCACCGTCCGCTCGGTGCCGCGAATAACATTGGCTTTCAGTCCACGGGCTTCGACGTCTTGGATCACGGTTTCAATATCCTGCTCGGCGGCGCTTTTCTTCATCACGATGATCATGGGAGGCTCCTTGTGCTTGGCGTTTGGTTCTTGGTACTTGGTTTTTTGTGGATCGAATCATGCGCACGATTCCGAACGCGACCGTGATAGCAACCAACAAAGGACGAAGGACAAAGAACGAACAACAAAAAAACCCCGAGAACCGCTGGGGTGCTCGGGGCTTGGAAAGGCAAACGTAACTAGGTGGATTACTTACGCACGACCTCCGGCCCCGCTACTAAAAAAGTAACGGGTAAAGCTAAACCAGAAGTAATTGCGGTAAGTGGCCATGTCAAACCTCATAGTAGACAGCAGTTGCGAGTCTGGCAAGAAGCTTCTGCGCTTTATTCTGCCTGCTCGTCCTGTGGCGGCATTTTCAGGCGATCTGCTGCCAGAGCTTCCGCTAAGCCCGCCAGATTTTCGGCACCCGCGGGCACGTGCAGGCTCGCGTCTTCGAAGTCGTCGCCGATGGGTTCGACGCGGCCGCCTAGGTATTCGCCGAGAAAGGCTTCGGTCACGGCATTGAACGACATGCGATTGTGTTCGCCGGAGAACCCGTGGCCCTCGTCAGGGTACAGGACATACGTGACAGGGATGTTCTTGGCTTGCATCGCTTCGACGATCTGGTCGGCCTCCAACTGCGTGACGCGTGGGTCGTTGGCTCCTTGGCCAATGAGCAGAGGCCGTTCGATCTGGTCGACCAACTTGAGGGGCGACTTTTCGAGTAGCGCGGCGCGGCCCTCCTCGGTTTCCACTTCGCCCACCCGAACGTTCATGACGGGCATGATCGGAATCCAGTAGGGAGGGACGTTTTGCAGCAAGGTCACCAGACTCGAAGGGCCGACGATGTCGACACCGCAGGCAAAGAAATCGGGCGTAAACGTGAGGCCGACAAGCGTGGCATAGCCGCCGTAGCTGCCACCCATGATCGCGACCTTATCACGCTGGGCGATGCCTTGGTCAACGGCCCAGTTTACCGCGTCGATCAGATCGTCGTGCATCTTGCCAGCCCACTCACCGTTGGCGGCGTTGATGAAGTTCTTGCCGAAGCCGGTCGAACCACGGTAGTTGACGCTAAGCACCGCGTAGCCGCGGTTGGCCAACCACTGGTGCGTCGAGTTGTATCCCCAGTCGTCGCGTGCCCACGGACCACCGTGCACGTCGAGCACCATCGGCACCGCTTGGTCGGGACGTCCATCGCCGTCGGGATCGCTACCCTCGGGAAGCGTCAGGTAAGAAACCAGGTTGAGCCCGTCGCGACTCTTGATCACCGGTGTATGCATCATGGCGAGTTGGTAGTCGTCAAGATCGTCACGACTGCTGAACAGGAACTGGCACTGCTTGTTGTCGCGGTCGTAGAGGTAAAATTTGAGCGGCCCGTTGTCGAGCAGGAAGGCAACCGTCCAGTGCTTGTCGTCGAGCGTGCGGCTGGTGACGATCAGTTCGCCGTCTTCGACGGTTTCCAGATAGTCGAGGTCGGGTTTGATCGAGTCGTCGAGGATCTTCCACTCTCGGCGCGAGTAGGTGAAACCGACTGCCTGGATCGTTTGCTCGGTCGGATGGACGATCAGTTCGCCAACGTCGGCCCGCGGATCTTCGGCGACGAGTTTGGTCTCGTTGTTCGCCAAGTTGATGGCGAACAGGCCACCAGTATCGCGGTCGCGGCTGTCCTGGATGTAGAGGACGGTGCCGGTCTTGTCGAAGCCAGCGGGTCCGGTGGTCATCGCGTCCTCGGGCCCGGTGGTCATGAACGGTTCCCACTCGGCGTCGGCCCCGGTTTGGTCTGCGACCTTTGGCTCTAGCAGCAGCTGTCCGCCGTCGGGCGTAAACGTGAACGCAAAGCGAACGCGATAGTCATCGTCGGTGATGTAGGCCACGAAACCCTGATTCTCCTGGATCAAGGTGCTTTCGCCAGTGTCGATGTTTACGCGATAGATGTCGTGCAGCTGCGGGTTGCGATCGTTTAGTCCGACGAGGATCTCGCTGGGGAACTTTTGGCTGGTGCCAAGAATTCGAGCGTGGACGTTTTCCACCGGAGTCAGATCCTTGGTCGTGCCTGTTTCAACATTGGTGGCGTAAACATGCCAGTTTTCGTCGCCCTCGGTGTCTTGGGTGTACAGGATATGCGTGCCGTCGTATGCCCAGCTATGCCCACGGATGTCGCGCACCTTGTCGTGCGTCACGGGTTTGGCTGCTTCGAGATCATCAGCTGGCGCGACCCAAACGTTAAGGATTCCTTCGAGCGGTGCGAGGTAGCTGAGCCATTTGCCGTTGGGGCTGATGCGGGCGGAGGCTTTTTGAGGGTTGCCGAAAAGAACGCTGCGTGGGATCAACTTGGACTCCTTGCCCGTCGAGACAGACGCGGCCGTGTTGGTGGAAGTTGCTGTTGTGGAAGCGGAGCTGGTCGGTTTGCTGACGGCGGAATTACTCTGCCAAGTGAAACTGACGACAAAGATGAGAGCCAAGACGGCAGCAAAAAACGCCGGAGGCGGTACGAATCGAGATTGATCCATGCGGGTAGGTACTCCGTTGTGTCTAGGATGGGTCAACGAGGCATTGTCTCAGCAAGCGTCTGATCGATCAACCGAAGCTAGTGATTTTATCCGTACCCCCGCTGCGGTAGAATCCGCGTATGTCGGCTGTCTCGCCTAACGCCCGCACACGTCCCAGCTCTCGGCGTCCGCTGCTGATGCTGGCGCTCGCGTCGGCGTTGGGAATCGTACTCGACCGATGGAGCGGCGGATGGCTGGTTGAGCATGGACTGTGGCTGTGGTGGGTGGCTGCAGGCATTTGCCTGGTGTGTGGAGTGTACCTGCAGGCCCGCGCCGGCGACCGACGAGCGACGGTCTTGCTCCTTGCTGCGGTCGTGTGCCTGGCGGGCGGCTGGCATCATCTGCATTGGCACTACTTCGCGCACGATCATCTCGCTAGGTTCACGACGGACGTGCCACAGCCGGTCTGCCTGCGGGCGGTGGCGTTGGATCGAATTAAGTGGAGCCCGGCGCCGCCGAGCAATCCGCTGCGCGCGTTACCAGTTGGACCACGAAGCGAAATCCGCGTCCGCGTCACCCGGGTGCGCGACGGACGCACGTGGCGAGACGTGTCAGGAACCTGCAAGCTGCGCATCGATGGCGAGTTGCGCAACGTCATGGCCGGCGACGAGCTGCAGGTATTCGCGTTAATGGGCAAGCTCACCCCAGCGCTGAACCCAGGCGAATACGATTGGCAGCTATCGGAGCGCGGGGCAGGGCGGCATTGCGAGATCTACTGCAAATCACCAGCGTGCATCACGGTCACTCGCGCTGAGAGCGATTGGGTAGCGAGGCGATGGCTCCATAACTTGGGCCGACGATGCGAACGACGACTCGCGACGTACCTGCGGCCAGCGCAGCGAGATTTGGCGCAGGCGATTTTACTGGGTGCGCGTGAACGCTTGAACGACAACCTGTACGATGACTTTATTCGCACTGGTACGATTCATCTTTTAGTGGTGTCAGGGATGCACGTCGGGCTGCTGGCGCTGGCCATCTGGGCCATCGTCTGCAGCGGCCTGTTGCCGCGACAGACGGGTCTGTGGCTCACTGCAGTGCTTGTGATTGGCTACGCCATGGTCGCCGGCGGCCGACCACCTGTAGTGCGTGCCAGTGTGATCGTGGTGCTGACGCTTGCTTCGTACGCGCTGGGGCGCCGGGTGTCGCCGGCGAACCTGCTTTCGATCGCCGCGCTTGCGGTGCTAGCGCTCAACCCGACGGAGCTGTTCCGTAGCGGTACACAACTGAGCTTTCTCTGCGTGGCAACTCTGGCCGCGTACGGCACGGTCTTTCAGCGCGAGAGAACAATTGATCCGCTGACCCGGCTGATTCGCGACACGCGTTCGCCATTGCAGAAGCTGATTCGGTGGTTGCTGACGAACTTCAAGCACACGGCGCTTGCGTCGCTGGCCATCTGGTTGGTCGTGGCACCCCTGGTTGCTTACCATTTTCACATCACCTCGCCGATCAGCATTCTCATCACACCACTGTTGTGGCCACTGATTGCAATCGCGCTGGTCACCGGTTTCGCGATCTGTTTCGTTGCGTGGATCTTACCGCCGCTGGCCTGGTTGCTGGGCGAGGTCTGTTCACTGTGTTTGTGGGCTAGCGAAGGCATCGTCACGAGTTCGCGTCAGCTCGAGTGGGGCAATTTCTATCTCGCGGGACCGCCCGGCTGGTGGATTCTGGTTTTCTACTCTGGGTTGCTGGTGGCAGCACTAGTGATGTGGTCGCGGGTGAGTTTGACGTGGCCAGCCTCGCTGGCAGCTATATGGGTGGCCGTCGGATTACTGGTGGCAGGCACAAGCCGCCATTCGGATCACATGCGTTGCACGTTCCTGTCGGTCGGACATGGGACTTGCGTCGTCATGGAATTGCCCGGTGGCGAGACCCTGCTGTACGACTCGGGCAGTCTCGGCTCGCCGGATCGAGCGGCGCGGACGATTGCTTCGTTTCTGTGGAACAAAGGTATTCGCAAGCTCGACGGGGTGGTGTTGTCGCATGCCGACGTCGACCACTACAACGCGCTGCCCGGGCTGCTGCAACGGTTTGACGTGTCAAACGTGTACGTCTCGCCGCTGATGTTCGACCCCTGGATCACCGACGGACGACTCGACGCGCCGAATTTTCTGAAGCGAACCCTCGAAACGGCTAACGTGCCACTACACACGGTCTGGATGAACGACCGACTTCGCACGTCCAGCGATCAGGTTGAGATTGAGGTGCTTCATCCACCAAGATCAGGAGTTGCTGGCCGCGATAACGCGAACAGCTTACTGCTGGCAGTGCGATACGCAGGCCACTCGATTCTGTTGCCTGGCGACCTAGAGTCCCCCGGTATCCAGGCGGTGACCGCTGAGCGCGCCCAGGCGTTTGACATTCTACTTGCCCCCCATCACGGCAGCCGCAACAGCGATCCTCCCGGCTTCGCTGCTTGGTGCACACCGAAATGGGTCGTTGTCAGCGGCCCGCGCGTCACCCCGGATCAGCAGTTCACAGCCGACTCGTACCGCGAAGTCGGTGCGAAGGTTTTGCATACGGCCGATGTCGGTGCGATAGAATTCACGTTGGACGACAACGATCTCAAGCAATCACAGTTCCTGGCCAGGTCAGCGCCCAAATAGTGACCTCGGACTTGCGAGTTCTCGTGCGCAAGCGATGGCGCTCTCGCGTGCGTTCCGCTGCATCCATGACAAGTTGGGACGCAGCTTGTCGAAGTGTCCAGCACGTGCGGAAAAGTGCCAGAGAGACAGTGTCGACGTCAAGATGCCCTGTAAAACCACTTGCTCAGCGAAGTCTTCGCAAACACAGAGAGCAGTTTTGCGTTCTGACAGCTGGGCGATGCTGTTCCGATTAGATAGACAACCCTAACATTCCCACCGACGTAAGCACGCGTCCCTTTTCTACCACGCATTCATCGTTAGGAGGAACCTACCAATGCGGTGTCGCTCTCTCTGCGCCTTTACTCTCGTTGAATTGCTCATTGTGATTGCCATTATTGGGACTCTCCTTGGGCTGTTGCTACCGGCGGTCCAATCTGCTCGGGAGGCGGCGAGACGTTCGTCGCTGAAGTCTGACGCATACCAGGACTTCGCTGAGGAAGAGTCCCTCGGCGATCCCATTCCGGCGGTTCCAACGTTGCCGCAGGCGCGGATCAGCTCGTTCGTTGCGGACGTGACGTTAACGCCCAAACTGAGCGTCGGCACCGCGTCGCCCGAGTCGATCTACCAGGCGCACTTCGACGGGCAAATCATCGCCAGTCAGCCGACTGGTCAAGCAGGGAATTGCGAAATTGCCCTGCCAATGCCGCCCCAAGTGATCTCGCTTGCCGATCTCAACATTACGATCAGTGGCGACCCTGCTGAACAGGTGCTGCTGCGGCATGGGAAGCTTGTTTGGCGAGGAGAGTTGCCAAGCGAACCGACCACGCTCGACGTTACCTATTCTGCTGTCGGCAAAGGGCTGTACGAATTGGATCTGGCGCCGGGCGGGCTGCTTGATAAGTACGAAGTGGCGCTGACCGCGCAAGGCTCTGACGTCCGGTTGCTCGAACTGTCGATGCAGCCGACCGGTCTTGCGCGGTCTGGTGGGAGCAGTACGTACCGTTGGGACTATCAGAACCTATTGTTTGGCCGACCAGTGCACATCGACGTTCTGGGCATCGCGCCGATCGACAGGTTGGGCGAACTGACGTGGCTCGGGCCGCTGAGCGTCGTTGTGTTTGGGCTGCTGGTCGGCCTTGTCGTGCAGGCGTCCTCGGTGCCAAAGTTTGATCGCTGGATGCTGCTGCTCACGATTGGCACGTTTGCCGGCGCTTACCCGCTGATGTACTTCGCCCAAGAGTATGTCGACTTGCAAGCGGCGGTCATCATCTCGGGCGCGATCGCGATCGTAATCATCGGTGTGCGCGCGTCGACAATGATGGGTATGCGGCTGGCACTGCTAGGAATCTTGCTGCCGGCGACTGCCATCATGACGCTGACCCTAGCAGCGGTTGTCTGGCCTCATCTGCAAGGCCTGTTGCTCACGGCATTGGCATTAGGACTGTTCGTGGTTGCGATGACCTTGATGCCGAAGATCACTGCCCGAGGCAGCGATTTCTGGGGCCTGTTCGGCCGATCGCCCACCGTGGCGAGCCAGAACCCCGCCTGACGGCGTTCAAGACTGCTAAACGACTTCGGTATGTATTCGAGATGCCGGGCTCCATGGATGGAGCCCGGCATCTTTTCTTGTTTGCTGGGCATGCACTGTAGGCAATTGGGTCGCCCAGGAATCTCTGTTTTCTGACCGCGACTGCAAGGAAGCTCATTCCGCGCGACATTGGATGGGTGTTGACGTCAACGAATCGACGACGAGCTGCCAGCAAGGACCGACGCTGAGTGCTCTGCTTCGGCAAACCATCAATACTCGACTTCCAAACCCAAAATGGAGACAAGAAGATGCTTCGCATACAAGATATCGTAACGTTTCTTTTGATCATCGCCGCCGCACAAGCTCAAGCGAGCTCGACAACTTTCAGTGCTGCCGGCGCCGATCCTACAGCAATCCAAACGACCGTGGACGATTTTCGCGATGCCCTGGGGACGCTGAATCCGTTCACGTCCGTGCAGAATGCGGACGGCCGTCGGCAGATTAATTGGGACGCCGCCCCTGCTGCCATCTCTGCCCCCAACGAGTTTCCCGGTGACTTTTTTAACTTTAGCGCCTCTCCCCGAGCACGTGGCATTGAGTTCACCACCCCCGGGACCGGATTTCAGCTGAGCGGCGATGTCGACGATGGCACACCGATTCGATTTGAAAACCTTAACCCGACTTACATAGACGAATTCCAAGCGTTCAGCGAAGAGCGTTTGTTCACGCCACTCGGAAGCAACGAGGTCTGGGCAAATTTCTTCTCGGCGGCGGATCAGACGACTCCGGCGCTGACTGACGGATTTGGGGCCGTGTTTACCGACGTCGATACCGACGGTAGCACGAAGCTTGACTTCTATGACATCAACGGCGACCTGCTGCAAACCGAGGTTGTGCCGATCGCGGACAAGGGTTTGTCCTTCGTTGGTGTGAAATTCGACGACAACGTACTCGCGTCAGTGAAGATCACCAGCGGTGATTTTGCGGTCGGTCCAAACGACGGCGAGATGGGGTACGACATCGTCGTGATGGATGACTTCATCTTCGGTGAGCCGATCGGCGTCCCCGAGCCGACGACGATGGCGCTGGCTGGCCTCGCACTGGCAGCCGTTGGACTGAGTCGCAGAAGGTAGCGCCCAAGGGCACTATCGTCTTCGACGAAAGTCCATCAGTGAGAGATCGCCAGCAAGAGGCAGCACCTCTCTTCCAACCGGGAGAGAGGTGCTGCTGCATAGGGCTGGTGGAACCTCGTCGAAACGCCGCTCGCCTGTGGGGGGAGAGGCAATGTGTGTTTTGACCGGATGCTAGATGGTCAATACACTACGGCAGCGTACTCAGGAGTTCCTCACCAGCAGGGGACATCATCGCCTTGTAAACGACTCGATCAACATCGTCGCTCAGGCCGCGGACTGAGCCACCGAGCATCGCGATGTTCACGAGCGGTCCATGCCGCGACGACAAGAACGGCGCGACTTCGCCGAAGTTGGGATCATCGTTGGGCATTCCGCTTACGCCCGGCGGCCGGGGTGGATCGGTGAAGTTCTCTTTTCGAGCCAGTGGAGCATCGACCGGATAGACGAATGAACTTTGATAGACTGCGGGGTTGGACCAGTTATGTTGAATACCGGTTTGCGAATTGCCACGTCCGCGTCCGACACCGAAACCGGTGCGGTAGTTCTCGCCAAATAAAATCGTGTGCGTCGAACCGTCAGGTATTTTCCCTTCTTCGAAGCTGAAGTTCTTCGACCCGAGGTGAACCCAGGAAACACCCGAACTGCGAGTTACCTCCGCGTCATCCTCGTCGTCGTACGTGGGCGGTTTCCCAGGAACAATGCCATCCTGGTCCCAATCGAATGCCAGGCGGGTGTGGGTCTGCATGTCCGCTTCAGTGGGCGCTTTTCCGGCAAGGTCCTTGAAATCGTAATTGCGCAGCACGGTCATGTTGGCAACGCCCACGTTGATGACGTAGTTCTGATCGCCATCGACGATATCGTCGTTGCTCGGGCAGGTAAGAATATCGAAATTCTGTTGTCCCGTCTGAATGTTGACCGGATCATTCCAAGGAAGCTTGGACTGCCATCCGTTGATCAGGTTCTGCCCCTCCATGAACGGCATCAGAGTGACCACCCAACTATGCCCCGGCGAGCAGAGAATATTGTGTGGCGTCGGCGAGCCACCGCCAGGTAAGATCATTCGATACTTGCCGTAGCCGGGAATCTCGCCGCCAGTGGCCGTTCCGTATGTGTTCGCCGCGGTCAGCAATTGCTTCAGATTGTTTTTGCATTCCATCGTGCGTGCCGCCTCGCGTGCCGCTTGGACCGCTGGGAGGAGGAGGCCAATTAGGACACCAATGATTGCAATCACAACCAGCAACTCGACCAACGTAAATCCGTTTCTGGGTTGAGAAGGAGGTCGCTTTTTCCGCATCCGACGGGCAGTCGCTTGATTTAGTGCCGACATGGAATGTGTTTCTCCGTGCGGTTGGGGCTAATCTTTCCTACCGCAAACTGTCCCACTAACCCCGCAAGCTTGACGCGCCTGAAGCCCGCAGTTTTTTCCTATTTCTCCCAAATGGCGCCCCTGAGGCTAGCTCCCATGGTCTGCAGTGACGACAACAATGCCCACCGAGATAACAGCTGGCTGAATCTGCGGTTAGTGGCACCAGCAAATTGCCAAAAACCCTCTAGAGTCCCCGTAGGTTGCTTGTATAAACTGTTTTGCTTGGTAGTTGATACCGAGTCGCAATTCGGTAGAATTTGCTGCCCACCTGAATCCGCTGAGGAGATTTGCCAAGTATCGGAAGCGGCAAATTCAGCGGGCTCCAATTCGGTGAGAGTCAAATACCCTAAGAAAGACTGCTAAGAGAGGAATCTCCAAGGTGTCAAGCATTCACGATAAAGAAGCAAAAGCGCAAGAGACCGTTCACCGGGATCCCACTTCGATCATCCCGGGCGGGGATCTTCCTGATGAGGCGACGATCGCCAAGATGTCGCCCACTGAGTCGGGAATCCTTGCGATCAAGAACGCACTAGCTGGAACGGTCGCGTTGAAAGAGTTGGGCATGAACTGGCCGATTGTGATCTGGATCGCAATCGTCCACGTGATGGCAATTGCGGGACTGTTTTTCTTCAGTTGGCCTGCATTCATCACCTGCGTCGTGCTGGCATTCGCTACGGGTAGCTTCGGCGTGTGCATGGGCTATCACCGATTGCTCACTCACCAGAGCTTTAAGACGTATCGGCCAATCCGTTGGTTACTTGCCTTCTTGGGCGGTTTGTCGGGCGAAGGCTCCGCACTGACCTGGGTTGCTCAGCATCGCAAACACCATGCCTACAGCGATCACGAAGGCGATCCTCATTCGCCCAAAGATGGCGGCTGGTGGAGCCATTTACTGTGGTTTATGCCTGACTTCGGCAAAAAATGGCACAAAGACCTACTAGCGCGTTACGCCCCTGACATGGTGAAAGATAAGGTCATGGTGGTGTTGCACCATATGTTCTTGCCTTCGCACTTCGCCTTGGGCATTGGCCTGTTCTTGCTTGGTTACTTCGGGCCCGAGAGTTGGGGGCTTGGTTCGGCCTGGGCGGGTGCATCGATGTTGTTTTGGGGATTAGGCGTGCGGATGGTCTACGTGCTGCACATCACCTGGTTTGTCAATTCTGCGACGCATCTGTGGGGCTATCGAAACTACGAAACCACCGACGACAGCCGCAACCTGTGGTGGGTCGGCATTCTGGCGTGGGGTGAGGGTTGGCATAACAACCACCATGCGTATCAACGCGTCGCGAGCATGGGACACCGCTGGTGGGAAATCGACATGACCTACTGGGTCATCCTGGCGATGGAGAAACTTGGCCTCGCCTGGGACGTAGTTCGTCTGAAGGACGTACGCAAGGCTTTGCCGCACTAGATACCTGTCCGTAAGCACCCTCCGAAGTGGTCGCCACACCCGCGATCCTAGCCGTAATGGCCGGAACCGGGCCGAGTGGCTTCATTTCTGCCCACAATGTGGCGGTAAGCTGATTTGCGGTTGCGGGGCCCCGTCAGAATGGTAAATTGAGGGCTTGTATTGTAATTGGTATCACTAGGTTAGTAGTAGGAAGAGCCGTAGCAACTGGTCACAAGTTGAGGCCGCTGGTGCTCGTAGGAGATGGTTTGAGCATCGCCCATTAGGTGCCCATCACGCAGACAGTATTTCAGAAGATCACAGAAGCAGGAAAAGATGTCGGTCACGAAAGAACGCAAGCAAGAGTTAATCAAAGAGTATGGTCGCAGCACCACGGATAGTGGTTCGCCTGAGGTCCAGATTTCGATTTTGACCAACCGTATTGCCGAAATGACCAGCCATCTACAGGTTCACAAGAAAGACTTCGCCAGCCGCCGAGGTTTGCTGCGCATGGTGAGTCGCCGCCGACGTCTGCTGGATTACGTCAAACGAAAGAACCCGCAACTGTATCTCGACTTGTTGCGTCGATTGGACATTCGAAAGTAAAGACGGGCCCGCTCGCAGAGTTTGCCGTTTGCTTTGGGATTACACAGCGACCTTTGCTTTTGCGCCAAACACGATTGGCGCCGAATGCATGTGGGCAGCAATGGATGATCGCCCCGTTCTCTGATTTGCGCGAAATGCTCCGCGTCAGCACGTCGAGGTGTCATTCTGCTTTCGTGTCATCGCACCGGTGCGTCTGTTGGCGGGCGTGTTTGCACGCCTGCGATCTGACCTCTGACGGCTCTTCCCCAATGTAGGAAATGAAACGTGGAAAAAATTCGAGTAGAAAAACAAATCGGTAAGGGCACCTTCTCGTTCGAAACCGGCCCGCTCGCAAAACAGGCCGCCGGCTGCGTGCTCACCCAATACGGTGACACGGTCGTGCTCAGCGCGGCCGCTCACGACAAACCGCGGCCAGGCATTGATTTCTTCCCGCTCACCTGCGATTACCGCGAACGCACGGCCGCAGCGGGTAAATTCCCTGGGGGCTTTCTCAAACGCGAAGGTCGCCCGACCACCAAAGAAACACTTACCGCGCGTCTGGTCGACCGTCCGATTCGTCCGATGTTTGCCGAAGGCTTCATGGACGAGGTGCAGATTCAGAATTTTGTCATGGCCTCCGACCGCCAGACTGATGGCGATGTGCTGGCCATGAACGGGGCCTGCATGGCACTTGGCGTGTCGCCACTGCCGTTCATGGGGCCGCTGGCCTCGGTGAGAATCGGCTACATCAACGGAGAGTTCGTGCCGTTTCCTACACAGGACGATCTGGAAAACAGCTCGCTCGACCTCATCGTCTCGGGCACGAAGGAGTACGTGCTGATGATCGAGGGCTTCGCTCGCGAAATGCCCGAAGATACGATGGTCGAAGCGCTGCTGGCCGCCCACGCGGTGATCAAGGATTTGTGCGATCTGCAGCAAGAACTGATCGACAAAGTCGGCGTTGAGAAGATGGACTTCCAGCCGCCTGAGTCCGATGGGTTGTTCGATATCGTGGTCGAGAAGTACGAAGCCGCTTTCAAGGAAGCCAATCGCACCCCCGGAAAACATGCCCGCCACGATGCGGTTGTGGAACTTCGCGAGAAGGCGAAAGAGGAACTGATTCCCGATCCCGACGCTGAAGGTGCTTACGAACTCGGCTCGTTCTACACCGCTTGGCACGATCTGGAAGCGAAAGTCATTCGCAGCGAAACACTCGCCGGTAATCGTTTGGATGGGCGGGGATTCAAGGACCTACGCGACATCTACTGCGAAGTAGACCTACTTCCGCGTGTCCATGGTTCGGCCTTGTTCCAGCGTGGCGAAACTCAGAGCCTGATCACAATTGCTCTGGGTACCGGACGCGATGAACAGCGCGTTGACGGTTTGTTCGAAGAGTATTCGAAGCGGTTTATGCTCGACTACAACTTCCCTTCGTTTTCGGTAGGTGAGTGCCGGCCCATCCGCGGTCCTGGTCGTCGTGAGATCGGTCACGGCGCGCTCGCCGAGCGCAGCGTCAATCCGGTGCTGCCGGCACACGATGAATTCCCTTACACCATCCGTGTGATTTCCGACATCCTTGAGTCGAACGGTTCTAGTTCGATGGCTTCGGTGTGTGGTGCCACGCTCGGTCTGATGGCAGCGGGTGTGCCAATCACCAATCCTGTCGCGGGCATTTCCGTCGGCCTCGTAAAGGAGGACGAGGAGTGGGTGTTGCTGACCGACATCATCGGCAACGAAGATCACTTCGGCGATATGGACTTCAAGATCGCAGGTACGCAAAACGGCATCACAGGCATCCAGCTTGACCTGAAGATCAAGGGAATCAGCGAAGAGATCATTCGCTCGACGTTGGAGCAGTCCCGTGAGGCACGCATGGAGATCCTGCGTAGCATGCTCTCCTCCATCCCACGTCCGCGTAACACGACTGCCGAGAGTGCACCGCGTTTGCTCCGCACGAACATCAACCCCGATAAGATCGGCCTGTTGATCGGACCTGGCGGCAAGACGATTCGCGGCATTCAGGAAGAAGTCGGTTGCACCATCGACGTCGAAGAGGACGGCACCGTCACCATTGCGGCGGCCGATCAGCAGACGGCCGACGAAGGCCTGGCACGTGTCGATGCCCTGACGGCAAGCGTGCAAGTTGGCAAGATTTACGACGGCACCGTCACCAGCGTTAAAGATTTCGGTGCGTTCGTCGAGATTCTGCCAGGTCGCGACGGTCTGTGCCACGTCAGCGAACTTTCCGACGAGTACGTCAGCAACGTGGCCGATATCTGCTCGGTCGGCGATTCAATGAAGGTCAAGGTCATCGCCGTCGACGAGCAAGATCGCGTCAAGTTGAGTCGCAAAGTCGCGATGCAAGAACTCGGCGAGAGCGAGAAGCAAGACGGCGAACCTGTCGACGCGGCAACCTAAAGAAGCTGACTGAAATCGAGGTTTACTTCGCCCGCAGTTCGACATAGCTCGTCTGCGGGCGTTTTTTTGGTAGCCTGAATGGGGCGAGCCGTGTGATCGAATAGATCCCGCAATCCGAATCTGAGCACTCACTGTATGGCCGGCGAGTCGATGCCCAAGACCAGTACCGAGCAAACCTCACAAGCGGTCCAGCGGTTGATGGACCAGTACACCGAGATTGCGCGGTTGGCTGGAGCGCTGGCGCACGAGATAAAGAATCCGCTTTCGACGATCCGGCTCAATATGGAACTGTTGGCCGAGGACATTGATGCTGAGAATGAAAAACGTGGACCATCACCTGCCCAACGCCGCGCAGCGAAACGGATCGACCTAGTTCATCGTGAGTGCCAACGTTTGCAGGACCTACTCGATGACTTTTTGAATTACGCCAAAGTACGGCATCTGCAGCTGAAGCCGACCGACTTGAATGCTGAGATTGACGCGGCGATTGAGTTCTTCACGCCGGAGGCGGAGGAAGCAGGCGTGGAAATCGTTCGCTACCTCGACCCCGATCTCCCAACGGTCATGCTCGACGCGGAGGTGTTTCGCGGGGCGCTGCTCAATCTGATGCTTAACGCTAAACAGGCGATGTCCGACGGCGGCCAATTGGTCGTGCAGACGAGCGCGGCTGGGGACAAAGTCGCGTTGGTGCTGACTGACACCGGTATCGGCATGGACGAAACCACCGCTGCGCAAATGTTTGACGCCTTCTTCTCGACCAAGCCTGGCGGGTCGGGCCTTGGCCTCCCGACAACTGCGAAGATCATCGAAGCACACGACGGGCGTATCAGCGTGCAGAGTTCTGTCGGTCGCGGCACACAGTTTACGATCGAACTGCCAGTACCCGCGCGACTGGCCCAAACTTAGCCTTCGTAACGGTTATTCTAAGCCCAAGATTACTGTAAAATTCTTCCATGCCTGCTTCCACCACAACTGCCAGCACAGGGCCGCCGATTCGCGCCCTTATCGTCGACAACGACGAAGCCCACGCCGAGACGATGGCCGACAGCCTGTCTCGTGTGGGCTATGCCTGTACGGTGGCCACGACCGGCGCGCAAGGCGCCGAGTACTTGGAAAAAGACTCATTCGAGATCGTCGTCAGCGATCTGAAGATGCCCGACGTCGGCGGACTGGAGATTCTAGCCAAGTGCAAAGAAGTGCTGCCCGATGCGGAAGTCATTCTCGTAACCGGACATGGCACGATTCAGTCGGCAGTTGAGGCGATGCAACAGGGTGCGTTCAACTACCTGCTAAAGCCGCTCGACCTGAAACAACTCCGCGCCGTCGTCGACAACGCGGCGCGTAATCAGCACCTCCGTCGCGCTAATGCCGAACTCAGCCGCCGACTAGACGAGAAGTTTGGCTTCGAGGGTGTGATCGGCAATAGTTCGCAAATGCATGAGGTCATTGAGAAGTTGCGTCGTATCGCTCCGACCGACGCGACGATACTCATCCAAGGCGACACCGGAACGGGCAAGGAACTCGTCGCGCAGGCGATCCATCAGAACAGTCCGCGCAAAAAACGGCCCTTCGTCGGACTGAACTGCGCGGCACTGAGCGAGAACATTCTCGAAAGCGAGCTTTTTGGACATGTGAAGGGCGCATTTACTGATGCCAGCGCCGACCGGGTCGGTAAATTCGAGTATGCCCACGGCGGCACGCTGTTTCTTGACGAGGTCGGCGATATGCCGCTGCCGACGCAAATCAAGCTGCTGCGAGTGTTGGAAAACAACGAGATTACGCGTGTTGGCACCAATGAAACGATTGAAGTCGATGTGCGAATCCTCTCCGCTACCAACCGTGATTTGGAAGAGGCAATCGCCAAGGGCACATTTCGCGAAGACTTGTATCACCGACTGAAGGTCGTTTCAATCATGTTGCCGAAGCTATCGGATCGCAGCACCGATATCCCGCTGTTGATCGAACACTTCCAAAAGATGCACAGCAAGCGTCATAACAAAGAAATCAACAGCATGACGACCGCGGCGCGTCGCCGGTTGATGGCCTTCGACTGGCCTGGCAATGTGCGTCAACTAAAGAATGTCGTCGAAAGCATGGTCGTGGTCGATATGGACGGCGTGCTCGATCTTGATGATTTGCCGGACGAGATCTCCACGGGCGAGCAAACGATCGCGGACGCGGGCGGACGCGGGCTCGCTGACCTGGTCGGGAAGCCGCTGTCGGAAATCGAAGGCATGTTTATTGCCGAGACGCTGGAATTCACCAACGGCAATCGCGAAGATGCCGCAGGCATGTTAGGAATCGGAGAGCGCACGCTCTACCGAAAGATTAAGGAATATCAACTCTAGAACAGGGTGGAAGGGGGAAGGCTGAAGGACGACTAACACAGCGTCGCTGCAGTAGTACTTGCCTTCCACCTCCCAACTTCAGCCATCCGCCTTAGCATGCCTATCATTCGCCAACTACCAACGAGCGTCATCAACAAAATCGCCGCCGGAGAGGTGATTGAAAGGCCGGCAAGTGTCGTCAAGGAACTGCTCGAAAATTCGCTCGACGCGGGCGCTACGCGTGTTGACGTTGTTATCGAGAAGGGCGGAGCCGAAGCAATACGCATCACGGACAATGGCTGCGGCATCTCAGCCGAGCAATTGCCGCTGGCGGTTGCCAGCCATGCCACCAGCAAAATTGCTGATGCGGACGATCTGTTTCGCGTCGCGACACTCGGTTTTCGCGGCGAAGCACTCGCGTCGATTGCCGAAGTCAGCCGTCTCACGCTGCGCAGTCGACCTGCCGATTGCGAAGCGGGCGCGGAGCTCGAAATCGTCGGTGGAAAAGCCGAGCCCATCCGGCCCGTAGGCTGTCCACGAGGCACTTCGATCGAAGTGCGACAGCTGTTCTTCAACACGCCGGTGCGACACAAGTTTATGCGTACGACCCAAACCGAAATGGGACATATCACCGAAGCGGTCACGCGCCTAGCACTTGCCCATCCGCAAGTGCATTTCACGCTCACGCACGGCGGGCGTCTGGTCCACGATCTGCCACCCACGACGAACACGCGCGACCGAGTTGTCACACTTTTCGGATCGGAGTTGGCCGAGAGCCTCATTGAAATCGACAGCGCTGACGAACAGATCCGATTGCACGGTTTCGTTGCGAATCCGACCCAAAGCCGTGGCAATAATCGTCTGCAGTATCTGTTTCTCAATGGGCGGTTCATTCGCGATCGCGCATTGCAGCATGCTTTGGGCGAAGCGTACCGCGGTCTGTTACTGACGGGTCGGTATCCGATCTGTTTTATGCATTTGGAGATCGCGCCGGCGCTGGTTGATGTGAACGTGCATCCCACGAAGATGGAAGTGCGCTTCCAGGACAGCGGTCGGATCTACAGCCAACTCCTTGGGTCGCTACGATCAAAGTTTCTGACCACGGACCTGGTCGCGCGCGGTGCAGTGCCGGAGAACTCGCAGGACTCTGTGAGCGAAGCGATCACCGCCGATAATGAGATCGCGGCCAGCACGCCGGCAACCAGCGAACTATTTGAGTGGGCCAAGCGGCAACTCAATACTCCCGATAATGGTGGACTCGCTGCACAGCCGAGCGAGCTACGCTCGACGGATTCGCTCTCACTACATCCGTTCACATCCGTCGACCGTAGGACGGTCAGTGAGACAAGCGAGCAGTCGTCGTATCGAAGCGATGCCGCCGAGGCCACTGTGCCGCGTCCGCCTTCGTCACCGGCAGCCCTTCAGATTCATAATCGCTATCTTGTCGTCGAGAATGAAGACGGCTTGGAAGTGATCGATCAACACGCGCTGCATGAGCGGATACTGTACGAGTTGCTCCGCGATAAAGTCCTGGCTGGTGTTTTGGAACGCCAGCGACTACTGGTCCCGGAACCGGTCGATTTGGCGAGCAGCGAAGCAGCCGCCATCCTCGAAAACCGCGAAGTCCTCGCCCAGATCGGAGTCGAGATCGAGCCGTTTGGCGGTGACACGGTGCTGGTATCCGCTTACCCGGCTATGCTCGCGAACTTTAGCCCCGCCGACGTGGTCCGTGGTTTGGCTGAGCAACTTCAGACCGAGGGAAAGCAACCGGACGTCCGTGATCTACTAGACGAGCTGATGCACATGATCGCCTGCAAAGCGGCCGTCAAGTACGGCGACAGCCTCACCCCCGAGGAAGTCACCGCACTACTCGACCAAAGGCACCTCGCCCAAGATCATCACCACTGCCCCCACGGCCGCCCGACCGCACTAGTGTTCACCCGCGAACAACTGGACCGGCAGTTCAAACGGATTTGATTCGGACGAATGATTCAATCACAATAGTGAGTTCATTCCGCAGGGAGCATGAGGTCCCATTGAAAACTGATGGCAAACCTCAGCTCGTAAATCGCCCACGCACGGTGCCGAATCGCACCAGAACTTCCTCGCAGTTAATCTCGATCCAGGAACCACCTTCTATGATTTGTGTCGCGATTGGACGAAGTCGTCATAAGCATATGATGGCCGAACATAAGCACCTGGCGGAGCAGGGGGCCGACATGGTGGAGTTACGGCTGGACTACGTGGCCAGCCGTGTGAACATCCGCCGTCTGTTGGCTGAAAAGATCGACCACGATTGCAAGGTGATTATCACCTGTCGGCGGCAGCAGGACGGTGGCAAATGGAACGGCACCGAGGAAGCACGTCTGCTGCTCCTCCGCGAAGCGATCGCCGAAGGCGTCGACTATGTCGATCTCGAAGAGGACATTGCCAACGAGATTCCTCGCTATGGCAAGACGAAACGCATCATCAGCTATCACAATTTTCGCAAGACCCCAGACAACTTGCGCGAACTACGCGAGCAGATGGAGCAACGTGATCCCGACATCGTCAAGCTCGCGACGATGGCCAACGATCCGCATGACAATTTGCGAATGCTAGAAACGATGCAAGAGAGCGAAGTTCCCATGGTTGGCATGTGCATGGGCGACATCGGCACTCCTTCGCGGATCCTGTCAGCAAAATTTGGCGCACCCTTCACTTATGCCACGTTCCACCACGAGCGCACGTTGGCTCCGGGACAGCTCAGCTTCAAACAGATGAACGATATTTATCGGTTCAAGAATATTGGAGCAGAGACAACCGTATTTGGCGTGATCGCCGACCCCATCGGTCACAGCCTGAGCCCGCATGTGCACAACGCGGGATTCGAGGCCGCGGGAATTGACGCGGTTTACTGCCCGTTTCGCGTGCCTCCGGATACGCTCGATCAGTTCATGAAAGACGCGCCCCGGCTGGGTATTCGAGGCTTGAGCGTGACCATTCCGCACAAGGAAGCAATCGCGCGACATCTCACCAAAGTCGACCCGGCTGTCAAAAGCATTGCGGCCGTGAATACGGTTGTGTTTGATGGCTCGGAAGTGATCGGCTACAACACCGACTACAACGCGGCAATGTATTGCCTTGAGAACGCCCTGGGTACGGTCGCTGCGGATCCGAGCCCGGTGAGAAACAAACGCGTGCTGGTGCTCGGTGCCGGCGGAGTCGCGCGGCCGATTGTGTTTGGACTGCGAAGTCGCGGAGCACTGGTCACGGTTGCCTCCCGCACAAAAGAGCGCGGCGAAAAGCTCGCGAAGTCGTTCGACTGCAAGGCCATCGACTGGGAGTCGCGTTTGCGCGCTCAATGCGACGTGGTGGTCAACTGCACGCCGGTTGGCATGCACCCTAATGTCGATGAATCGCCGGTCGCAAAGACGTTCTTGAAACCGTCGATGTTGGTGTTCGACACGGTTTATAACCCGGAGTCGACGCTGCTGATCAAAGATGCCCGTGAGCGAAATTGCCATGTCGCGACCGGCGTCGACATGTTCGAAAAACAAGCGGAGCTGCAGTTCAAACTTTTTACACGGCAGGACGCACCGACGGGGCTGATGCGTGAGGTGCTGAAACGAGCCATCGGTCCCATTGGCGGCGCGATGTGAGCTCAGTCTCACCTCTGCACACGCTAACCAGATGCTCCGCATCAGGTCGAGTCATTATGTCCAACACGCCACTCGCACTGATCGGCTATCGCGGTACCGGCAAGACCACGGTAGCGCAATACCTCGCGGGGCGACTTAGTTGCGATTGGGTCGACGCCGATGTCGAAGTAGAATTGCGCGCCGGCAAATCAATCGCGGCGATCTTTGCCGATTCCGGTGAGCAGGTATTCCGCGATCTCGAATCAGAAGTTGTCGCGGAGCTATGTCAGCGCAAGAATACCGTTTTGGCGCTGGGTGGCGGCGCAATTCTCCGCGAAACGAACCGAGAAGCGATCGCGCGCTGCTCGTCAGTCGTGTGGTTGCGTGCGTCCGCCGAGGTCATCGCCTCGCGTGTCTTAGGCGATCCGACGACCGCCGGGCGCCGTCCTAACCTGACTAATCGCGGCGGTCAGCACGAAATTGAGCAGTTGTTGCTCAAGCGGGAGCCAATTTACCGGGCGTGTGCTACGCTTGAGGTCGATACGGAACATAAGGATCCCGCCGAGATTGCCGATGAGATTGTCGCGGCGATCCAAGCGACGAGCTGATCCTTCCCATTGCCTCACCTCCCCCCAATTGCTCGCCATGCCCGCGTTTGCCGCGTTACCGCCAATCGTCCAACTGACGTTGGTCGGGGTCCTCGGCTGTTGCTTGGGTGCACTGGTCAATTGGGCTACCTATCGATTCGCGTGGTTCAATCCGCGCGAGATCTCGCCCTGGGGCCCAACGCCAAAAGACGCATCCGCGCGGAAACTCACCTACCGAGTCCCCATTTTCGGGTGGCACGGTCTACGGCGTGAGTACGAGATTCACGGACGTGGTTTCTGGGTGCGCCCCATGCTGATAGAGCTCGCCATGGGTGTTGGACTTGCGGCGCTGTTCTGGTGGGAGGTGCATCAAGAAGGTTTGATCATTCCGCTGATCGAAGATTGGCCGCTGCCCAAGGTGCTGTTGGCAGGTGTCGTCCCTATGTCGTGGACGCATGCGACTTTTCTGAATCACGCACTGCTGATCACCCTAATGGCAGCGGCGAGCTTCATCGACATCGACGAAAAAATCATCCCCGACGAAATCACCGTCCCTGGCACACTGCTCGGATTAATTCTCGCGACACTGCTGCCAATTGGATTTTTGCCACATATTGAGGTACGCGCAGCGCCTGAACCTGTCAGCTCTGCAGTGGCTTTACCGCCTGCGGCAATGAATGCCCTCAAACCGGATCGTACGATGTATGTCGAACCCGCGACGCTCGCTGCGCCCAACGGCTGGCCGGCGACGGCAGCGAGTTGGAAATACCTCGCTGTTGGTCAAGCATGTTGGTGGCTGTGGTGTTTCGCGCTCACGCCACGCATCTACCGGGGACGCAGGGGTGTATGCCGCGGTTTGAGCGTGCTGCTCCGACGTGTGGTACGCGAGCTCACCCGCCCGCCACTCGCCGTGATCGCGAGTGTTGGCAGCCTGCTGATCGCTGTGGTCTGGTGGCTGGGCGGTGCGTCCTGGGTGGGACTGCTCACGTCGTTGGTTGGGTTGGCCGTAAGTGGCGGACTCGTGTGGGCCGTTCGCTTGGGCGGAACCGCGGCACTAAATCGCGAGGCGATGGGTTTCGGGGACGTAACGCTGATGATGATGGTTGGCACGTTCCTGGGCTGGCAGGCAGGAATCATCATCTTCTTCGTCGCACCTTTCGCGGGTCTGTTCGTCGGCATCGCTCAAGCAGTGCTCAAACGCGACGACGAGATTCCCTACGGTCCGTTCCTGTGTCTGGGGGCGTTGTTTGTCATGGTACGTTGGGGCGATGTGTGGAACCGAGTTCAGTTCGCATTTTCCGTTGGGTGGCTGATCCCAGCCACGCTGATTGTTTGCATTTTCTTGCTAATCGTACTGCTCGTCATCTGGCGAAGCATAAAAGACGGCCTTTCTGGTGGAGGTACCCATGAGTAGTCGATTTTGGCAAACCATAAACGACTGGCAGCAGGGGCAAGACATAATTCGAACTCGCCGCTACGGCGTGATCGAGACGTCTGCCGCTGAGTTAGTTGCGATTCACTTTCATCCGCTGCCAAAACTGCTTGCTTGGCCGGAAGTGTTGCCAGTTGGCCCTGCGTACCACGCGCGGGGAAAATCCGATCGCTGCCTGCTTTACTTCAATCAGCCGCTAAGTTGCCCAAACTACCTCGCGCTGAAGTACGTCGTGTCGACCCACGGTACGCCGTATGCGACGTTTCGTGCGGCGCTCGCCATACTCGACCGAGTTGCCGAGCTGAAACGCAGCGACGCGATTCTATGCGACGCGTTCAATCAACGGCTCTCGGATCGGTTCTTGCGTCGCATGGGTTGGGAACCACACAACCCGCAACGCTGGCACCGCAACTATATCAAACGCTTCTACGGCGAGTATCCGGCTGCTAATCCGGTCGTTCCAGATTTCGTCCATGGGTATGCTAGCAGCACTTCGCACAGCTGAGGTTGTGCAGTTCCGGCCTGATTGCTACCGTTCCGGCCAATTGTTGCCTCTCCTCACGCACACGGTCATGGATGATTCCGGTGTTTCGAGCAAGTTTAAGCATAGCACTCGCGCTGCTCTCAATCACATGCGGTTGTGGGCGATTGGTGTATAAACCCAATCCACAGGCGGCCGGTCCGGCAGGTGCTCCGCCCTATCAGCAGCAGTTCCAGCAACAGGCTCAGCAACTCGCGCAGCAGAGTCAAGAGTACCAGACCCGGGCTCAGGCACTAGACAAAGACAATCAAGAACTCGAAACCTTGCTGGCCCAATCGCGGCAGCAGGTGCAACTGCTCACCGACGAAGTGAACGCCACGCGCGATCAGCTTCGCACAACGACAGAGCAACTACTGGCACTGCGAGAGGATAACCAGGAACTGAAGACCAAGACGACGGCGCTGGTCGCCACCGCGAAGCAGCGCGCAGGCGCTGAGATTCGCGCAAACAACAGTTTGCTGAAGAATCTCGACCTCAGTAACATCTCGGGAGTTTCGGTGCGGCAAGATGGCGATGTCGTGCGGGCGGAGGTCTCGGGTGACGCGGTGTTCATGCCCGGGAGCAACTATCTGAAGAACGGGGCGGCCCAGCTGTTGCAAAGTGTTGCGGCCGAGCTGCGGCGCAAATTCCCCGATCAAATCATTGGCATCGAGGGGCATACCGACAACTCGCCGACGCACTCGCAGCAGTTTCCCAGCAACCATCATCTGTCCGCCGCCCAAGCGCTGTCGGTGTACAACTCGCTAATGCAGCGCGGCACCATCGCGGCACAGCAACTGTTTGTGATCGGCCATGGCGCGAATCATCCGGTGGTCTCCAATGCCACCGACGCGGGCAGAGCCCGCAATCGGCGCGTAGAGTTCGTCGTCTATCCGGAGCGCATGGCGAGCCGCTAGGCTCCGCATGCTTGCTGCTCTTATCGAAATGACCAATGCGTTAGTTGGTTTCCTGCCATTGGTCATTGGGATTTTGTCACTGGTCATTTAGAATGAACAGCTCGCTCATTCTTGAACCCTGACCGGAACGGTGTGTCCCAGAAGTATGATCGCGATTATTGACTACCAGATGGGCAATCTGCGCAGCGTACAAAAGGCCTTCGAACGCGTGGGCCACGAGGCGTCAATTACGAGCGATCCAGATGCAATCGCCGCTGCGAGCAAGATCGTACTTCCAGGAGTTGGGGCGTTCGCCGACGCGATTGCCGAGTTGAAGCGGCGTGAGATGGTGGGGCCGATTCGCGAAGCGATAGCCGGCGGCAAACCGTTTTTGGGGATTTGCCTGGGCCTACAACTGTTGTTTGAGCGCAGCTATGAAGATGGTGAGCATGAGGGCATGGGCATTCTGCCCGGTGAAGTGCGACGTTTCGCAGTACCGCACGAATACAAAGTGCCCCACATGGGTTGGAACCAAGTGCACTATCGCCACCGTCCGCCGATCTTCGATCGAATCGACGATCAGACGCACTTTTACTTTGTGCATTCCTATTACGTCGTCCCCGACGATACGGCAGTCGTCGCGGGTGAGGCGGAGTACCCCGATCCCTTCTGTGCGATGATCTGGCGAGACAATCTTTTTGCGACGCAATTCCATCCCGAGAAAAGCCAGCGCGCCGGGTTGCGGGTCCTGCAAAACTTTGCGGAGCTCTGAGCATTAAATCTCAGGCCGGGTAAGGTATCGGCGGTTCTAGCGCTGCTTGAAAAACAGCCATCCCTATGCGATATTGAGGGTCCGTTTATCTTTTCAGCTGAACGTGTCACGTGGTATCGCAGCATGCAAATTTGGCCGGCTATTGATCTTCGCGGAGGGAAGTGTGTCCGGCTGCAGCAAGGCGACTACGAGCGCGAGACAGTGTTTTCCGACGATCCGGTTGCGATGGCGCAGAATTTCGCCGAGCAAGGGGCGAAGCACTTGCATCTGGTCGACCTGGACGGTGCCCGGGACGGCAAACCGGTCAATCATGGGGTCGTGCGTGAAATCGTCGCTTCGGTCGACATGCAGTGCGAACTGGGCGGGGGCGTCCGCGATCAAGCGACGATCGAGGCACTTCTCGACACAGGGCTCTCGCGCGTCGTGCTGGGAACCGCGGCGCTGAAGCATGCCGATTGGTTTCGGGAAATGTGTCAGCAGTTCCCACAGCAACTCGTGCTGGGGATCGATGCCCGCGACGGCATGGTCGCCACTGATGGCTGGCTGGAGACCAGTTCCACGGCCGCGACCGAGATGGCCGATCAGTTCCGCGAGGTGCCGCTGGCGGCGATCGTCTACACC
The DNA here is from genome assembly GCA_028285205.1 of Bythopirellula sp. GTDB lineage: Bacteria > Planctomycetota > Planctomycetia > Pirellulales > Lacipirellulaceae > Bythopirellula. The sequence goes on from JANQQA010000062.1 coordinate 38,400, forward strand.
GACATCGCGACCGACGGCATGCTTAAAGGCCCGAACATTCCCGAGATGGCGGCCATGCAGCGTCACGTCGACGTGCCCGTTGTCGCCTCGGGAGGTGTGACAACCGTTGATGATGTCCGTCAACTGGACGAAGCGGGCCTGGCGGCTGTGATCATCGGGCGGGCGATTTACGAAGGCACCTTGAGGCTCTCTGAGGCACTTGAGGTGACCTGCAAGATGTAACTGAAGCGATGGTACTTTTCTTGAAGGAGTTGGTATGACCAGGAATGTGGCTGATATTCGAAACCTTGCCGTTTGCGGACATGGTGGGTCGGGCAAGACGACTTTGGTCGATCAACTTCTGGTCAAGAGTGGTGCGGTCACATCCAAACCCAGCGTCGACGCAGGCACGAGTGTCTGTGATTTTGACGAGGAAGAAAAGCACCACAAGCACTCGATTGAAGCCGCCGTTACGCATTGCGACCACTCCGGCAAGCGTCTGAATATCATCGACACGCCCGGCTATCCCGACCTGATCGGACAGATGATCGGGTCGTTGCGAGCCGTCGAAACTGCGCTAATCGCGATCGATGCTCACGCGGGCATCAAAGTCAACACTCGCCGCGCCTGGAAAGAAGCCACAGATGCCGGCTGCGCGAAAATTATCGTGCTTACGAAGCTCGACTCAGACAATATTGATTTCCCAGGACTCATTGACTCGATCAAGGAAGTGTTCGGCAACGGCTGCGTGCCGCTCAACGTGCCGCTGGGCCTGAGTGAATCTTTGAGAGGCGTTGCGAGTACGCTGAACGTCCCTGCCGACGTTGATGGGGCGGCCATCGATCCCAACGAGATCAACGAGGCGCTCATCGAATCAATTATCGAAGTCGATGAAGCGGTGATGGAGCGCTACTTCGAGGGTGAGATTCCCTCCGAAGACGAGTTGGCTACGCTGATGGTGCAATCGATGACGAGCGGTTCGTTGACGCCGATTGTGTGCGTCTCGGCGAAGAATGACATCGGCATGACCGAACTGCTTGATGTGCTCGCCAAAGAAGCCTTGCCACCCACGGCAATACCACGCATAGGCACCAAGGACGGCGATACGGTCACGCTCAAGCCGGAAGCCGACGCTCCGCTGGCAGCACAGGTGTTCCGCACACGTGTTGACCCGTTCGTACAGAAGCTGAGCTTCATCCGTATCTACTCGGGCACGCTTGAAAAGGATGCAACCGTCGCGACACCTGCAGTTCGCAAGGGTGTGAAGATCGGACCGCTGCTGGAGGTGCAGGGTGCCGAGACCGCGCCGATCGATGCGGCGGGTCCTGGTGACATCGTTGCGGTGGCCAAGTGCGAGGATTTTCACACCGGCACCTCACTGGGCGAAGTGGAATTGCCGGCCTTGAAGTTCCCGATGCCGATGGTGGGATTGGCGATCATGCCAAAAGCGCGAGGCGATGAAGTGAAGCTCTCAGGCGCGCTGCACAAAATCACCGAAGAAGATTCCACAATCCATCTCGATCACGATCCCGAGACGAAAGAGATGGTGCTCACGGGCATGAGCGAGTTGCATCTAACGCTGATTCAGGAGCGACTCAAACGCCGCGACAAGGTAGAAGTCGATACGAAGGAACCGAAGATTCCCTATCGCGAGACAATCCAGGCCAACGGCGACGGCAGCTACCGTCACAAGAAACAGTCGGGAGGCTCCGGGCAGTTTGCCGAGGTCCATATCCGCATGTATCCCCTGCCTGAAGGTACCGACATTGACGAGTATTGCAGCAAGGATCGTTTTCCACAGCTGAAACACAAACACTATCACGAAAAGAGCAACTTCTTGTGGGTCGATTCAGTAGTCGGCGGAGCGATCCCTGGCAACTTCATGCCAGCCATTGAGAAGGGCTTCCTTGAGCGACTTCAACAGGGCGTGGTTGCGGGCTACCCAGTGCAAAACGTCTGTGCGGAAGTTCACTTCGGCAAGGACCATCCGGTGGACAGCAACGAGACGGCGTTTAAGATGGCGGCGAGCAAGGTGTTTGCTCAAGTGTTTAAAGAGTCTCGCCCCGGACTGCTGGAGCCAATGGTCAATTTGCACATCACGGTGCCGGGAGACAATGTGGGCGATGTGTCGAGCGACCTTTCTGGTCGGCGCGGCCAGATGGTCGGAATGGAGCAGGCAGGCGGTGGCATGACCACCGTCGAAGCGAAAGCACCGCTGGCGGAGGTCTCTACCTACGCACGGACGCTCTCATCAATGACCGGCGGGCAAGGGAGTTATGCCATGGAGTTCTCCCACTACGAAGTCGTCCCTGGCAACGTGCAACAAGAGATTGTCGCCAACGCGAAGTTGAAGGAAGACGAAGAGTAAGCACACCTCCAACTTCAGTCTAGCGGTTGCTCTTGCATGACGACGCTGCTCGTGGCACTTTCGCCGATACTGGTCGTGGCCGTATTCCTGGTCGGTCTGCGCTGGCCAGCCAGTCGAGCCATGCCCTTGTCCTACGTGGCGGCGGCGGTGGCGGCGTATTTCTATTGGCAAATACCCGTCGCGCAGATCGCGGCTGCTTCGGTGCGGGGCTTGGTGATCACGGTCCAGCTGTTGTACATCATTTTTGGCGCGATCTTGTTGCTCAACACGCTGCGCGAAAGCGGCGGACTCGCGACGATTCGGCGTGGGTTTACGGACATTACGCCCGATCGTCGTGTGCAGGTGATCATTATCGCCTGGTTGTTCGGCTCGTTTATCGAAGGCTCAGCCGGCTTTGGCACGCCGGCTGCCGTGGCGGTCCCGTTATTAGTGGGCTTAGGCTTTCCCGCGATGGCTGCGGTGGTCGCGGGAATGTTGATACAGTCAACGCCTGTTTCATTTGGCGCGGTTGGGACGCCGATCCTGGTTGGCGTCAAGACGGGACTGGAGGGAACTGATTCCGTCGAAGCCTTCGTTGCGTCGCGAGACTTGGGCGACTGGCAAATGTTGTTGCCTGTGATTGGAGCGAAGGTAGCGCTGCTGCATGCGATCGTGGGAACACTGATCCCGCTAGCCGTCGTTTCGTTCATGACGCGGTTTTATGGTCCGAATCGAAGCTTTCGTGATGGCCTCAGGATTTGGAAGTTTGCACTTGCCGCAGCGCTTGCCATGACCATCCCCTACGCGGTTATCGCGAATGTGCTCGGCCCGGAGTTCCCCACACTGCTCGGATCACTCGCCGGGCTGGCGCTGATTGTGCCCGCGGCAAGAAAGCGGTGGTTTCTGCCGCGCGACGAGCCCGCCTGGGACTTTCAGTCGCGCGAGCAGTGGGATGCCGCCTGGAGCAGCGAACTGCAGCCAGCAACCGAATCCGCTCCGCCACGACAGCTATCGTTGCGGATTTCGTGGCTACCCTATCTGCTGATTGCGCTATTTTTAGTGGCTTCGCGCCTGCCGCAGTTGAGAATCGCTCCCCTACTTAAGAGCGTGGCATTCAAGCGAGAAGACCTCTTTGGCACAGAGATCGATGCCAGTATTGAACCCTTGTACTTGCCAGGTACGATCTTCTTGATCGTGTGTGGGATTACCGTGCTGCTCCACGGCATGACACGCGCGGAATTCGGACGCGCACTTGGCAGATCGGCAAAGATGATCGTTTCCGCGTCGACTGCGCTGGTGTTTGCAGTGCCGATGGTGCAGGTGTTCATCAACTCGCAAGGCGGCGGTGCAGGGCTCGAATCAATGCCCGTGGAACTTGCCGAGGGTGTGGCCGCGCTGGTCGGGCAAGCCTGGCCTGCCTTTGCGCCGCTGATCGGCGGCTTAGGCGCGTTTGTAGCGGGCAGCAACACGATTAGCAATATGATGTTCTCGGAATTCCAGTTCGTTGTTGGCCAGCGTATTGGCGCAGATCCGACGTGGGTCGTGGCGCTGCAAGCAGTTGGCGGCGCAGCAGGTAACACGATCTGTGTGCACAACGTCGTCGCGGCCTCGGCAGTGGTCGGCCTCGTCGGGCGCGAGGGTGAAGTTATCCGTAAGACTTCCCTCGTATTCTGCTATTACGTGGTGCTCGCGGGTGTCCTGGGAATGCTGTTGGCGTAGAATGTCGAGTTA